>DATLNC010000179.1:0-13359 GCA_035536935.1 Thermoanaerobaculia bacterium | reverse complement strand
AACCCCAGGCAGGCGCCGACCTGAACACCCAAGCGCAGTAGCGAAGTTCGGCAGCGAAGCGCGGCAGCGACAGCGAAGCGCAGCAGCGAGATATCAAGCGGGCGAAGCCTGGGGTTGAAACCCCAGGCTAGACGGGTACAGCCCTTCCAGGGCTGGAGGAGGGGCCGAGCCCCTCCTCTTCCTTTAGGAGCCGAAGCGTGAACGCACCCTGGGTAGTCCTCAAATTCGGAGGCACCAGCGTCTCCTCGCCGGAGCGCTGGACGACCATCGCCTCCCTGGCCGAGCAGCGCATCGCGGAGGGTCTGCGCCCGCTCGTGGTCTGCTCGGCGCTGTCGCGCGTCACCAGCGAGCTGGAGCGGATGCTGGGGCTCGCGGTGCGCGGCGAGCACGAGGAGGCGCTTCAGGCCATCACGGCTCGCCATCTGGAGCTGGGCGCGGCGCTCGGAGTCGATGCCGAGGCGCTCCTCCGGGACGACATCGACGAGCTCACGCGGCTCGCTCTCGCCGCTTCGCTGCTGGGCGAGGCCGGCCCCCGCCTCAAGGCGCGGATCATGGCCTTCGGCGAGCTGCTCTCCACCCGCCTGGGCGCGGCCTTCCTGAAAGCCACCTGGTTCGACGCCCGCCAGGGGCTCACCTCCATCGACGAATCCCGCCTGGGCGAGGCCCGTACCTATCTCGCCGCCATCTGCGATCACGAGCGGGACGACGAGCTGCGCCGCCGCTTGGACGCCGAGCGGGGCGTCGTCGTCACCCAGGGCTTCATCGCGCGCAATCCGGCGGGGGAGACCGTTCTTCTCGGCCGCGGCGGGTCGGACACCTCGGCGGCTCTTTTCGCCGCCCGCCTGGGCGCCGAGCGGTGCGAGATCTGGACCGACGTGCCGGGAATGTTCACGGCCAATCCGGCGCTGCTCCCCGCGGCCCGGCTCCTGCGCGCCCTCGACTACGAAGAGGCGCAGGAGATCGCCATCACGGGCGGCAAGGTGCTCCATCCGCGCTGCATCCCGCCGCTGCGCCGCCACCGCATCCCGCTCCACGTGCGCTGCACGGATCATCCCGAGCTGCCGGGCACGGTGGTCTCGGCCGCCGGGCCGGATACCGGGCCGGGGGTCAAGGCGATCCTGGCGCGCAAGGGCATGACCCTGGTCGCCATGGAGACCCTGGGCATGTGGCAGCGCGTCGGCTTCCTGGCCGAGGCCTTTGCCACGTTCGCCCGCCACGGGCTGTCCATCGACCAGGTCTCCACCTCGGAGACGAACGTGACCGTCGCCCTCGATCCCGGCGCGAACGTCCTCGAAGAAACGGCCCTCGCCGCCGTCTCCCGCGATCTGGAAGCCCTGTGCGAGCCGCGGGTGATCGCTCCGACCGCGGCGCTCTCGCTGGTCGGCCGCGGCATCCGCGGCATCCTTCATGAGCTGAGCCCGGTCCTGGAGGTGTTCGAGGAGATGAAGGTCCACCTGGTGACCCAGGCGGCCAACGACCTCAACCTCACTTTCGTGGTGGACGAGGACCAGAGCGACCGCCTGGTCAAGCAGCTCCACGCCCTGCTCTTCGGGCATCAGACCGAGAACGCCGTCTTCGGTGCCACCTGGGCCGGGATGTTCGAGGATGAGGAGGTCGACGCCGCAGAGCCCCAGGGGGATTGGTGGCGCGCTCGCCGGGACGAGCTGCTCGCCCTGGCCGCCGAGCGCGGGCCGGTCTACGTCTACGACGAGGAGACCCTGGACCGGGCGGCCGACTCGGTGCGCTCCCTGGGGGTCTTCGACCGCGTCTTCTACTCGGTCAAGGCGAACGCCCATGCCGGAGTGCTGGCCCGCCTGGAGGCGGCGGGACTCGGCTTCGAGTGCGTCTCCGCGCCCGAGCTGGAGCATGTGGCGTCCGTCTTCCCGGGGATCGAGCCGGCCCGGGTGCTCTTCACGCCGAACTTCGCGCCGGCCGCCGAATACAGCCGTGCCTACGAGCTCGGGGCCTGGGTGACGATCGACAGCCTGCATCCGCTGCGGGCCTGGCCGGAGGTGTTCCGCGGCCGGGAGATCCTGGTGCGGGTGGATCCCGGGCGGGGGAGGGGGCACCATGCCCACGTGCGCACGGCGGGCGCCCAGTCCAAGTTCGGGGTCGGCCCCGAGAGCCTGGGCGAGCTGCGCGAGCTGGCGGCCGGGCTCGGGGCGCGGGTCGTCGGCCTCCATGCCCACTCGGGCAGCGGCATCCGGGATTCCCGGAGCTGGCGCGAGGTCGCGCTGTTCCTGGCCGGGGAGGCCGAGCGCTTCCCCGACGTGCGGGTGATCGACGTGGGCGGCGGCCTCGGCGTGCCGGAGCAGCCCGGCCAGGGTCCGCTCGACCTGGAGGAGCTGGGGGAGTCGCTGCGCCTGTTCCGCGCCGCCAATCCCCGCTTCGAGCTCTGGATCGAGCCCGGCCGGTTCCTGGTCGCCCAGGCCGGGGTGCTCCTGGCGAGGGTGGTGCAGGTGAAGCGCAAGGGAGGGGTGACCTACATCGGTCTCGAGACGGGCATGAACTCCCTGATCCGTCCCGCGCTCTACGGCGCGTATCATCCGATCGTGAACCTGAGCCGTCTCGGCGAGCCCGCGACGATGCTGGCGCACGTCGTGGGTCCCATCTGCGAGACCGGCGATATACTGGGCCGGTCCAGGCGCCTCGCCCCCGCGCAGGAGGGTGACGTCTTCTTGATTGCCAACGGTGGCGCCTACGGCCGCGTCATGAGCTCCCGCTACAACCTCCGCGAGCCCGCGGGGGAAGCGATGCTCCCTCCAGAATAAGCTCCGAAAACGACCTTCCCAGGCGCTCCCCCAGAAGGGGATGCTACAGCCCCACTTCATTTTGGAGCAAAAGCAAATCCCTGCGCGACTTACGGACGCGTTTTGGGAGCATAATGGCGAGCATCGAGAGCGGCGGCAGAGGATTATGCTCCGAATGTATAGGTTTGAGGCTCCGAAACTCGTGGTTTTGCTCCCAAAGCGACTCAGGATGCTGCTAAAACAAGGTTGGCAGCCCTTCAGATTTGTGATTTTGCTCCTAAAGCGGCTGTTTTTGGAGCATAATCTTTTGCTGCGGACGCGGAATTCATTGTTTTCGGAGCATCCGCGCGTGCCGGAGGGGCTCTAGAGTGTGCGGATGCTCCAAACTTGGATGGAGGAGAGGGTCATGAAGGTAGGGATGCCCCCAGAGAGGCTGCTGGCGGAGCTGGACAAGCAGCTTGCCTATCACCGGGAGCGCGAGGCGTTCCACGCCGAGCAGGAGAGCGCCCACCGCGATCAGCGGGAGAGCCACGCGCAGGAGGCTGCCAAGATCGCCCAGACTGCGGACTCCCTCCGCGCGAGCCTGACCACGGCGCTCGGGCTGGTGGCCCCCTCCCTGGCCGCGGAAGCGCGCGACAAGGACATGGACACCGGGCTCGAGCGCATCCTGAGCCGGCTGGTGAACCGGGTGATCGAGGGCAAATCCGGCGACGAGCGTTTCGGCGCGGTGGCGGTGGCCGAGGAGGTCAACCGCCGTTTCATCGACATCCTTCGGCGCCCCGCCACGCAGCGCCAGGTCGCCCTGACGCTCCGCCGCCAGGCCCGCCGGGGGCGGATCCACCAGGTCCGGCGCGGGAAGCCGCATTACGAGGCGTTGTATGTGCGGGAGCGGCCGGCGGGGGGCTGACGGGCTGACCGTCCATTCCAACAAGCCCCGCCAGGGGCGACATGAAATAGCCCGGCACGTGAGTGCCGGGAAAGGGTATCAAGAGGAAGGATTTCCAGCCCCGGAGGGGCGGCATTGCGGCGGCCTCATCCGACCCTATGCCGTCCCTCCGGGACTGGGGAGGTGGGATGGCCTCCTTCCCTTTCCCGTTCCCCGGCACTCACGTGCCGGGCTATTTCATGTCGCCCTTACGGGCTTCCGGAGAGGCATCTACTCGTTGATGGAGAGGCCGTGCCTGCGCAGCAGCGTCTGAAACTCCTCCTCGGAAGAGATTGTCCGATGATGCTCCTCCTGGCCCAGGATGTAGGAGCGGACCTCAGGAACCTTGGACTCGCTCACGGAGAAGGCGCCGTATCCAACCTGCCAGGCAAACCATCCGGTCCGCTCGTTCATCCATTTCGAGGAGTTTGTCTTCAGGAGCTGGAGCATCTTGGCGATTGCCGTGTTGGGACGGATTCCGGCCAGAAGATGCACGTGATCCGGCATGCCTCCGGCCACGAGAAGGATGCCGCCCTGCCCCCGCAGGATGCCTCCGAAATAGGCGTAAAGCTCGTCCCGAAGAGGGGGGTGAATGAGAGCGCCTCGATTCTTGGTGCTGAAGACGAGATGGTATTGAAGCTTGGTGTAGGTGTCGGACATGGTCTGCGATGTCGCCCCTGCGGGGCTTGGGATGATTTACGATCCCTCTCTCCCCGGGGTTGACACCCCGGGCTATTGTCTGTCGCCCCGAAGGGGCTCTCCTCCTCCTGGCCTCAGCCCCCTGGGGCGACATGAAATAGCCCGGCACGTGAGTGCCGGGCTTAAGGGGCCTTTTCGCGGGATTCTAGCCCAATCGGCATGGAATGTGGAAACCAGTCAGCCTCCCGAAACCCTCCCCCTCCCTTCTGCGTAGTCTCCACCAGGAATGGGAGGGACCCCAATGAATACCGAGAATTCAGAGAAGAACCTGAACCTGCTGGTACGCTTCTTCACCGCGCCGGTCGAGGTGCGCACCTATACGAACCTGTTCTACCTGGCACTGGCGTTCCCGCTGGGCCTGTTCTACTTCATCTTCCTGCTCACCGGGCTGGCCCTGGGCTTCGGCCTGACCATCATCTGGATCGGCCTGCCGATCCTGGCCGTGGTGCTCGCGGCGAGCTGGGGCATGACCGCGCTGGAACGGCGGCTCGCCATCCTGCTGCTCGGCGCCGAGGTGCCCCCGATGACGCCGCCGGCCAGCGGCGAGCCTCAGGACTTCTGGAAGCGGGTGCAGGCGTTCCTCGGCAACCCCGTGACCTGGAAGGGCCTGGGCTTCCTCTTCCTCAAGTTCCCGCTGGGCATCATGAGCTTCGTCGTGACCCTGGCCCTGCTGGTGATCCCGGCCGCGTTCCTCTTCGCGCCGATCACCTGGGGGTTCGACGACGTCTACTACAACATTCCGTTCTGGAACGTGGACACCTTCGGCGAGACGCTGATCCTGGCCGCCTTCGGCCTCATGGGCCTGCTCGTGTCGCTCAACGTCCTCAACGGCCTGGGCCGGGTCTGGCGCGAGCTGGCCGAGGTGATGCTCGGCAGCCGGCGCTTCGAGGTGCCGGCCGCGCCCATGCCCGCCTATCCCGAGCTGCTGCCGCTCTCCTGATACGCTGCAAACCCGCGCCGGCGCCCTCTGACGGGCGCCGGCCATTGCCGGAGGCTCCTTGGAAAACGTCTGGAAAGACATACGCTTCGGGCTCCGCACCCTGGTCCGCAATCCAGCCACGACCTTCCTCGCCATGCTGACCCTGGCCCTGGGCATCGGGGCCAACTCCGCCATCTTCAGCGTGGTCAACCGCGTGCTCCTCGATCCGCTGCCGTATCCGCAGCCGGACCGGCTGATCATGCTCGTGGAGAGCGCGCCCAAGCTCGGCTTTCCCCGCTTCAGCGTCTCGCCGCCCAACTTCGACGACTTCCGGCGCCAGAACAGATCGTTCGAGCACCTCTCCGCCTACGGCCGCGAGCGCTTCAACCTGACGGGCAGGGAGCAGCCGGAGGTCATCCTCGGCGCCCAGGTGTCGCCCGATTTCTTCCAGATGCTCAAGGTCGACCCCTCGCCGGGCCGCGGGTTCCGGCAGGAGGAGGGGCGCCCCGGCCAGGCGCGGGTCGCGGTCCTCTCGCATGGCCTGTGGCAGCGGCTGTTCGGCGCCGATCCGAAGATCGTCGGGCGGCCGATCACCTTGAACGGCGAGAGCTACACGGTCGTGGGCGTCACCCCGCGCGGCTTCGAGCTGCCGCGGCGGACGGAGATCTGGGTGCCCCTGGCGCTCGATCTGGCCAACGAGAGCCGCGGCGGCCACTACCTGGGCGCGATCGGCCGGCTCAAGCAGGGCATCAGCCTGGAGAAGGCGGAGACCGAGATGATCGGCATCGCCGCCCGGCTGGAGAAGCAGTATCCGGACAGCAACACCGCCTGGACGGTGGACCTGATCCCCCTGCAGGAGATCGCGGTGGAGGACATCCGGCCCATCCTGATGATCCTCCTGGTGGCGGTCGCCTTCGTGCTGCTGATCGCCTGCGCCAACGTGGCCAACCTGCTGCTGGCGCGGGTGGCTTCGCGGGAGCGGGAGCTCGCCGTGCGCGCCGCGCTCGGGGCGAGCCGGACGCGCCTGGTGCGGCAGATGCTCATCGAGACCGCGCTCCTCTTCGTGGCGGGCGGGGCTCTCGGCCTGCTGCTCGCGCATTGGGGCGTCAAGGCGCTCATCGCCCTCGACCCGGAAGGTATTCCAAGGGCCCAGGAGATCGGGGTCGACAGCCGGGTGCTCGCCTTCACCTTCTTCGTCTCGCTCGCGACCGGCCTGCTGTTCGGCCTGGTGCCGGCGCTCTCGGCTACGGGACGGAGGCTCTACGAGGCGCTCAAGGAGGGGGGGCGCTCCATGGTGGGCGGAGCCCATGGCCGGCTGGTGCGCAACCTGCTGGTGGGCTTCGAGGTGGCGGTCGCGCTGGTGCTCCTGGTGTGCGCGGGCCTGCTGATCCAGAGCTTTGCGCGGCTGAGCGGGGTAAACCCCGGGTTTGAGCCCGAGGGGGTGCTGACGGCGCGCATCTCGATCCCCGAGTTCAAGTACCCGGACGAGGAGCGGCAGACGCTCTTCTACGATCAGCTCCTGGAGCGGCTCGGCGCGCTGCCGGGCGTGGAGGCGGCCGCCTCGATCTACCCGCTGCCGCTCAGCGGCTCCAACATGATCCTCGCCTTCGTGGTGGAGGGTCGGCCGGCGCCGCCGCCGGCCGAGACGCCCAGTACCAACGTCCGGATGATCAGCCCCAATTACTTCAAGGTCATGGGCATCCCGCTGGTCCAGGGGAGGGCCTTCGAGGACCGGGACCGCCTCGGCGCCGAGCAGGTCGCGGTCATCAATCAGACGATGGCGGCCAAGATCTGGCCCGGCGAGAGCCCGATCGGCAAGCGCTTCACCTTCGGCGATCCGGCGGACGCGGAGGACCCGGGATGGCGCACGGTCGTGGGCGTGGTGGCGGACGTGCGGCACGACACGCTGGACGAGGAGAAGGCCTCGGAGGCGTACTGGCCGCAGGCCCAGGGGCCGTCGACGGACTCCGTGCTGGTGCTGCGCACCTCGGGAGACCCGGTTCAGCTCGCCGGGCCGCTGCGCGAGACGGTGCGGGCGATCGACCGCGACCTGCCCCTCGAGCGGATCGAGCCCATGGAGCAGGTGGTTTCCAAGGCGCTGGCGCAGAGCCGGTTCAAGACGCTGCTGCTCAGCCTGTTCGCCGCGCTCGCCCTGGGCCTGGCCGCGGTGGGGGTCTACGGCGTCGTCAGCTACTCCGTGGCGCAGCGTACGCACGAGATGGGCATCCGCATGGCCCTGGGCGCGAGCCCCGACCAGGTGCGCGGGATGATCCTGATGCAGGGCATGCGGGTCGTGCTGATCAGCTCGGCCATCGGGCTCGGCGCGGCCTTTTTCGCGACCCGGTTCCTGCGCGAGCAGGTCTACGGCGTGAGCGCCACGGACCCGGCGACGTTCGCGGTGGTCCCCCTGGTCCTGCTCGCCGTGGCCCTCGTGGCGAACCTGGTGCCGGCCCTGCGCGCGACGCGGGTCGATCCGCTGGAGGCGTTGCGGTATGAGTGAGGATGGCTCCTAGGAGACCTCGATCCCCAGCTCCCGGCAGGCCGCCGGCAGGATCTCCTCGGCGGGAGCGCGGAGGGCGGTGACGCCGGGGGCGGGGGGCGATGCGGCGGGGTCGATGGAAACCACGGGCACGCGCCAGCCCAGGGCCTCGCGCAGGACGAGATCGGTCACTCCCACCGCGAACGAGGTACCCACGAACAGGGCGAGGGCCATGCGCTCGGCGCCGCGGCGCACCTCTGCGAAACCGTAGTCCACGTGCTCGTCGTAGAGCTCGTCGAAGAGGAGGACGTGGGGGCGGAGGAGAGCGCCGCAGCGGGGGCAGCCGGGGAGGGTCTCGCGGCGGGGGTCGCGCTGAAAGGCGGCGAGGTCGGCTTCCTCTTCAGGGAGGGAGCCGGAGGGGGCTCCCAATGGGCAGCCGTGGCGCGAGCAGCGGAGGCGGGTGCGGGTGCCGTGGACCTTGACCAGGCGTTTCGAGCCCGCCTCCTCATGGAGGGTGTCGATGTTCTGGGTGACGAGGAGGAAATCGCCGCCGCGGCCGAGCTGCCAGCGCTCCAGCGCCGCCAGGGCCTGGTGCGCGGGGTTCGGACGGGCGGCGCCGAGGCTGGAGAAGTGATCGAGATACCAGCCCCACCACTCGACCGGGTGGCGCTCGAAATACCGGCGGGTCGCGATCTCGGTGATGTCCCGGTTCCAGATGGCGTCCGGATCGGTGCCGCGGAAGAGCGGCAGGCCGCTCGCCGCGCTCACCCCCGCCCCGGTCACGACCAGGATCAGCCCGGTCCCGGCCTTGCGCAGCGCCTCGGTCAGCATGGCTTCAGAACGCGCCGGTGTCCGCGACGCTGGCCAGGCGTCCGGGCGGGTTGTGATACGTCCGCGTCTTCCCCGTTTGGGTGTCGGTGACGGTGATGGTGTATTCGACGCTCGACAGGGCGCCGTAGAAGACCCAGAACCTGTCGTTGAGCGTCCGCCCGTCGAGGACCTTGAGCACGACCTCGACGTTGGCCTCGTCGAAGAACCAGAAATATCCCGTGTCGCCGCTCAGGGACACGGCCTTGCCCACGCCCTGGTTGCCCTGGAAGTCGGTCCATTGGGCTTCCACGGCGAAGCGTCCGCCCTGGAGACAGAGGCGTGTCGCGGTGGGCGCGCAGGCGGCGATACTGGCGGGGGTCGCCTTGCCGGTCCTGACGATCGGCTCGTGCTCGACGGCTGCCGGCCCGAGCGTCAGCTCCGGGGCATGGGCTCCGAGGGGGCCGAAGGCACGGGTGTCGCCGACGCTGCTCAGACGGCCCGGAGGGTTGACGTAGCGGCGGGCGGCTCCGGTCTGGGTGTCGGTGACGGTCAGGGTGTACTCGACGGTGGACAGGGCGCCGTAGAAGACCCAGTGGTGCCCGTTGAGCCCCTGGCCGTCCAGGGCCTTGAGGATCACCTCGACGTTGGCTGGGTCGAAGAACCAGAAGTAGCCCGTGTCGGCGGTCAGGGCGACGGCCTTGCCCCGGCCTTCGTGGCCCTGGAAGTCGCGCCAGGTGGCCTCCACCCGGAAGCGGCCTCCGCCGAGGCAGAGGGTTTCCGCGGAGGGCTGGCAGCCCAGGCCGGACAGGGGATGTACCCACGGCTCGAACCCGGTGAGGAGGTCGTCGGCCGCGAAGAAGAGCTTCCCGCCGGCCGCGGTGAGCTCATACGGACTGGAGGAGAGAGCGCCCGGCGCGATGTCCTGGACGAGGCGGGTCCCCTCGTCCGTGCCGTCGCTCTCCCAGAGCTCGCGGCCGTGTACTTCGTCGCCGGCGTTGAAGAACAGCCGGCCCCCTGCCGCCTCCAGGTCCTGCGGGTTGGAGGATGCCGCTCCCGGCGAGATGTCGCTGACCAGCACGGTGCCTGCCGCGGTCCCGTCCGTACGCCAGAGCTCGACGCCGTGCTCGGTATTGGCGGCGCTGGCGGCGCTGGCGGCGCTGGCGGCGCTGAAGTAGAGATGGCCGCTCAGGCGCGTGAACGAGGGCACCGCGGCAGTGGGTGTGAAGGCCCTGAGGAGAACTGTGCCCGCGGCCGTCCCATCGGACTTCCACAGGCCGTTCTTGCCGATCAGAAAGAGGGAACCCTCAAACTCCGCCAGATCCAATTCCGGCTCGATGCCGCCGGTCGACGGGAAGTCCAGCACCCGCAGGGTCCCGGCGGCGGTACCGTCCGTCCGCCAGAGGCTGCGGCCGCCCAGAACGAAGAAGGCCTGGGTGCCGAGGCGCGCGAACTTCGGGGGGGTGGCGATGTTGACCCCATGCTCGGGCGTGGTGACCTGGCGGGTGCCTGCCGCCGTACCGTCGGAGCGGAAAAGCCAGCCGGAGATCACGAAATAGAGCTCCGGTCCGACGGCCCTGAGGTAGTGGATGCCGGAGAGACTCGGAGGGAGGTCGAAGAGCTTGCGCGTCCCCGCGGCCGTGCCGTCACTCTCCCAGAAGGAGATGGCTCCTTCGGAAAGCACGGGGGCCACCGCCTTTCCTGCGAAGGCGACCGGGTCTACGACAGTTCCGATGCCCGTGGGTGTGAGCTGGAGGGTTCCGGCCAGGGTGCCGTCCGTGCGCCAGAGCTGCGGCAGGCCCTCCGCATATTTGAGGAAGAAAACGACACCCGCGGCCGGGACGATGGCCGGCCCTTCGAAGGGCGCCGCCTCGGACAGTTTGACGGTGCTCGCGGCCGTGCCGCCGCTGCTCCAAAGATAGGTGGAGACCCCGTCATCCGACGCGTGGAATACCACCTGATCCCCCAGGGCCACGAACCCGGTCGGGGTGGAGGAGGCCGGCTCGCCGAACACCGTGAGAGGCCCGGTGCCGTCCGCGGTGCCGTCGCTCACCCAGAGCTCGGGACCGAGCACCCTGTCGTTGCCGGCGAAGACGAAGCGGTCCCCGATCTGGGCGGCCCGCAGCTCCCGGCCGACCGTTTCGCGGCGCTGCGCGGCGATTCGGGTGGTCCCTGCCGTGGTGCCATCCGTCCTCCATAGAGCGAAGTCGCTGTCGGAGCCGGCCAGGAAGAACGCCTGGCCGAGCAGAGGCACGATCTGCTGGGGCCAGATGCCGCACGACGTCTGGCAGACGGTCGCGACCTTCCTTGTTCCTTGCCCGGTGCCGTCGGTGCTCCACAGCTCGACCGAGCGCGCCGGGCCATAGGCACCAAACAGGACCCGGCCTCCGAATGCGACGATGGGCGAGCGGTCCAGGACCTGCGGGCAGCCTCCGGGACACCCGGCGAGCTGCGCGGCTTTCCAGTCGGGTCCGGAGGCCGTCCAGAGCCTTTGTCCGTTCACCCCGTCCAAGGCATGGAAGAACACCCGGCCGCCGAGCTGCGTAGCCTGCAGACGGCCGCCGTGAAGAGGATCGAGCGCGTGCGGGTCGTCGAACTCGGCGATCCGCACCGTGCCGGCTGCCGTGCCGTCGCTCCTCCAGAGCTCGCTGAAACTTTCCGCCCAATGGATGAAGAGGACATCGGGGCCCGCCGCGACGATACCGCTCACGAGCCAGGGGAAGCTCCGGACGAGCACCGTACCGGCCGCTGTGCCGTCGGAGCGCCAGAGCCCGTTGCCCGTCTCCGGCGTCCACGCCGCGAAGAAGACTCTGCCCCCGGCGGCGGTGAGGAACCTTGGTGAGCTGTCGCCCTCGTTGGAGAGGTCCACAAGCAGGTGGGTGCCTGCCGCCGTGCCGTCCGTGCGCCACAGCTCGCAGCCTACAGGGGGGGCGTCGCCGGAGAACAGGATGACGCCTCCGAGCGTGGCGGACTCGGTGAAGTGGCACGCTGCCGGGCCGTCCGCGGTCACCAGCGAGGTGCCCTGTCTCGTGCCGTCGCTCCGCCAGATCTGCCCAGTAGGGATGCCGTCGATCTCGTAGCTGCCGGCCATGAACAGTGCAGTCCGGCCGATCGCCCCCAGCAGAGAGGGATACGACGAGCAGAAGCCGGAGCAGAGGTCCCGCAGGAGCTCGGTCCCGGCGGACGTTCCGTCGGTGGTCCACAATTCGTAGCCGGAGCTCGGCTCATTGGTGACGACGACGGCCCGGTCTCCCAACGAGAGCAGATCGGAGATCTCCTGGAAGCTCCCCTCCTGGCCTGGCTGGAGGTCGGCGACCAGCTCCGCCGCCCGTGCCGGAAGGGCGAATGAGACGAGCAGAAGCGAAAGCATTGAAAGGAAACGAGACATTAGATTACCTCCAGGGGTCAGCTCAGGATAGCATTGCGCCGGCCCGACCCTGAATGGGACAGCCCCCGCTTATGAAAGCCCCCTCCATCGAAGAGCTCGTCCAGCTCCCCGAGCCGATTGCGCTCCAGCGTCACTTCGACGCCAAGAACTACCGCTATTTCCGGCTGGCCGTGGGGCTGGTGATCATGTTGTCCCTGGTCGTGGTCGTGGAGTCGGCGACCAAACGGCGGTTCGGGTTGATGTCCTTGATGGCGGTGGACCTGATCGCGGGGGTCCTCCTGGTGCTCCTGCGGCGCGAGCGCTTTTACGGGCTCTACTTCCGGCAGATCCTGCTCGGGTTCCTGGCCCTTCAGGCGGTGGCGATCAAGGTGGTGAACCTGGGCGACAAGGACTCGACGACCGTTTTCATCCCCATGATGCTCGCGTTGCTGGGGTTCCGCCTGCGCTTCATCGAGCACTTGATGATCTACGTGCTGCTCTGGCTGACCGCGGTCTTTCCCCTGACGGCGGCGGGCCTGCCATCGGCCGATGCCCTGGCGACGACCGACCAATTCATTTCCGTCAGCGTCGCGGGCGTGCTGTGCCTGGTCGTATCGGCCTTCATCACTCAATTGGAGAGAAAGCGCTTCCTGGGGACCTGGAGGACGGAGCACGCCCGCTCCCGCGAGCGGCTGCGCATGCGCGAGGAGATCGAGTACGCGCGCAAGATCCAGCTCAGCATGCTGCCCCAGCTTCCCCCCGACATCGGCTGGGTCGAGCTGGCCGCGGCGTCCCTTCCCGCGACCGAGGTCGGCGGGGATTACTACGACTACTTCCGCCTGTCGGGCTCGCAGCTCGCGCTGGTGATCGGCGACGTTTCCGGGCACGGCCTGGCCAGCGGGCTGCTGCTCTCCGGCATCCGGAGCTGCCTCTATCTCCTGGAGAAGGACCTGGCCGTGCCGGTCGCGGTGCTGGACCGGCTGAACCCGATGGTGCGCAAGACCACGGACCGGCGGACCTACGTCACCCTGCTGTGCGCCGTGCTCGACCGGGCCGCGGACGGCTCCGGGGTCGAGGTCACCGTCGCGAGCGCCGGCCATCCGCCGCTGCTCTGCTGGGACGCCCAGACCGGGAAGTTCGCCGAGGTGGGGGAGGGCGCGCCGCCGCTCGGCACCCGCCTGGACGCCGAGTACCGCCAGGAGCGGCACAAGGTGCGGCGCGGCGACGTGCTGGTGCTCTACACCGACGGCCTGGTCGAGACCCGCAACGGCTTCGGGCAGGACTACGGCTATCCCCGTCTGCAGAAGACCGTGGGCCGCGCGGCGGCCGGCACCCACTCGGTGCGCGAGATCCGCGACGCCATCCTCGGCGATCTCTCGCATTTCAAGGGGGACTCCGAGCAGAGCGACGACA
>DATLNC010000178.1:0-32861 GCA_035536935.1 Thermoanaerobaculia bacterium | reverse complement strand
GCCCCTTCACCGTGCGCACCGACGAAGAGACCTTCCGCACCGACGCTCTGATCATCTCCACGGGCGCCACGGCCAAGCTCCAGGGCATCCCTGCCGAAAAGGAGCTCATGGGCTACGGCGTCTCGGCCTGCGCGACGTGCGACGGCTTCTTCTTCCGCGACAAGGAAGTCGTGGTGATCGGCGGCGGCGACTCCGCCATGGAAGAGGCCACCTTCCTCACCAAGTTCGCCAGCAAGGTGTCCATCATCCACCGCCGGCGGGAGCTGCGGGCTTCCAAGATCATGCAGGACCGTGCCTTCGCCAACCCCAAGATCGCGTGGATCTGGGACAGCGTGGTCACCGACATCGTGGGCAGCCGCGAGCAGGGGGTCAAGGCCGTCAAGCTGCACAACAAGCGCACCGGGCTCGACTCCGAATACCCGACCCAGGGCGTCTTCTTCGCCATCGGCCACAAGCCGAATACCGAGATTTTCAAAGGAAAGGTCGAGATGAACGACGTGGGCTACATCCGAGTGGCCGATCCTTCCACCAAGACCAACATCCCCGGCGTGTTCGCCTGCGGCGACGCTGCCGATCCCATCTACCGGCAGGCGATCACCGCCGCCGGAACCGGCTGCCGCGCGGCCATTGACGCCGAGCACTGGCTCGCGGAGCTGCAGGACTGATGCGCCGCCCGACGACCCTCGGAGAGCTCAAGGCGACCGGCTACCGGCCGCGCTCGGTCAAGCAGGAGATCCGCGACAACCTGCGCGCCCGCATCAAGAGCGGCGCGCCTCTCTTCCCCGGCATCCTGGGCTACGACCGCACGGTCATCCCGTCGGTGGTCAACGCCCTGCTCGCCGGGCACGACTTCATCCTCCTCGGCCTGCGCGGCCAGGCCAAGACGCGCATTCTGCGCGCCCTGGTCACGCTGCTCGAGCCCGAGGTCCCGGTCCTCGCCGGCACCGAGCTCAACGACGATCCGCTCGCGCCGATCTCGACCCGCGGCCACCGCATCGTGGCCGAGGCCGGCGACGACGCGCCCGTCGAGTGGATGACCGCCGAGCAGCGCTACAACGAGAAGCTCGCCACGCCCGACGTGTCCATCGCCGACCTGCTCGGCGACATCGACCCGATCAAGGCGGCGACGCGCAAGCTCACTTTCGCCGATCCCGAGGTGATCCACTTCGGCATCATCCCGCGCACCAACCGCGGCATCTTCGCCATCAACGAGCTGCCCGACCTCGCGCCGCGCATCCAGGTGGGCCTGTTCAACATCCTCGAAGAGCGCGACCTGCAGATCCGCGGCTTCCCCGTGCGCATCCCGCTCGACATCCTCATGGTCTTCTCGGCCAACCCGGAGGACTATACGAATCGCGGGAGCATCATCACCCCGCTCAAGGACCGCATTTCGTCCCAGATCCTGACCCACTACCCGCCGGACGTCCACATCGCAGCGGACATCACCCGGCAGGAAGCCTGGACCGAGCGCGACGTCCCCAACGTGGTAGTGCCGGACGACATCCGCGTCCTCGTCGAGGAGATCAGCTTCGCGGCGCGCGAGAGCGACCTCGTGGACCAGTCCTCGGGCGTGAGCGCGCGCGTGGCCATCGCGGCCCTGGAGCTGCTGGTCTCGAACCTGGAGCGGCGGGCGCTCGCGACCGGCGACGATCCGGTCTACCCGCGCCTCTGCGACCTCCACATGCTGCTGCCTGCCATCACCGGCAAGGTAGAGATGGTCTATGAGGGCGAGCAGCAGGGCTCCGAGGTTGTGGCGCGGCGTCTCGTGGGACAGGCCGTCCGCAAGATCTTCGACGACCGCTTCCCCGAAGTGGGCAAGGAGCTCGGCAGCGGCAGCGACGACGACAAGGGCCCCTACGCCCGCATCGTCCGCTGGTTCTCCGAGGGCAACGCCGTGACGATCTCGGACGAGCAGTCGTTCACCGACTATGAGACCGAGCTCGCGCGCGTGCCGGGCCTGACGGACCTCACGGGCAAGCTCGGCCGCACCCGCCAGGAGCGCGCCCTGGCCGCCGAGATGGCCCTGGAGGGCCTCCACCAGCACCTGAAGCTCGCCCGCAACGACATGGACAGCCAGATCAGCTACAAGGAGATGGTCAAGTTCCAGCTCTTGAAGCCACGCAAGAACGTCGGCGGCGGCCGGGGCAGCCGAGGTGACATCAACTAGATGAGGCACCAGTACTTCTATCTGGACCCCGAGCTCATTCAGGCGCTCCTCGCCGGGATGGATCTCCTGCGCCTTTTCAACCAGCTCGTGCTGGCCACCGGGGGCGACGTCGAAGAGGCCATGGACTGGATGCGCTACCTCCAGCGCGAGGGGCACATCTCCGAGGAGATCGACCTGGAGGCCTTCTTCGCCAGCCTGGAAGACCAGCAGCTCGTCAACCGGGATGGCGAGGGAGGCATGCAGCTCACCACCGGAGGCGAGCGGCGCATCCGCCGCAGCGCCTTCGAGGAGATCTTCTCGAACCTCGACCGCTCCGGCCCGGGCTATCACCCGACGCCGGCCGCGGGCGAAGGGATCGAGCGCCTGCCCGAGACGCGCCCCTACAAGTTCGGCGACGACATCCACCTCCTCGACCCGGCGCGCTCGCTCCAGAACTCCATGCGGAGGAACAAGGGCGAGTTCAACCTGGCCGAGGAGGACCTGGAGGTCTTCGAGACCGAGCACCTGACCTCCTGCGCCACGGTGGTGGCGATCGACATCAGCCACTCGATGATCCTCTACGGCGAGGACCGGATCACGCCAGCCAAGAAGGTAGCGCTGGCCCTGACCGAGCTGATCACGACGAAGTACCCGAAGGACCACCTCTCCGTGATCCTCTTCGGGGACCGCGCCGAGCAGGTGGGCTTGACCGACCTCCCCTACATCAACGCGGGGCCGTTCCACACCAACACGAGAGAGGGCCTGCAGCTCGCGAGGAGCCTGCTCTCCCGGCAGAAGCAGCCGAACAAGCAGGTCTTTCTGATCACGGACGGCAAGCCGTCGGCGATCACGGAAGGGGGCCGCATCTACAAGAACCCCTTCGGCCTGGACATGAAGATCGTGAACCTGACGCTGGAAGAGGCGGACCTCTGCCGCCGCCAGAAGGTGGTCATCACGACCTTCATGCTGGCGACTGACCCGATGCTGACCCAGTTCGTGGAGAAGCTGACCCAGATCAACCGCGGCAGGGCCTACTTCGCCTCGCCCTACAACCTCGGCGAGTTCATCCTCGCGGACTACATCCGGAATCGAAGGCGGCGGGTGCGGTAACTATCCCCTCCTGCGCCGCAGCCCGCACGAGGAGCTGTGCCGCAGGAGTCTCGCGTGTGCCGGTCTGAGATAGATAGAGCCCCGAGGATCGGAAACAATCGCGGGGTTCCGGAAATCCCTTTGCAGAGCCTTGTCATGAGTGCAGAGCGTTCGCGCCCCACTTGCCAGCGCAAGCCCGATCACATGGCAGTCGTTGGACTCGGAGAGTCCTGTTGCCTCCAGTTCCTCCGCCTGATCCCTCACCTCCTCGTCGGGAACTGTCCGCGCTCGGCCTGCTCGCAGCAGCGTCAGCACAAAACGGCGAGCAATTTGGAGCCTGTCCAACTCTCTCGCTAGTTGACCGCCTACGACAAGACAGCCATCCCGTTTCTGGAGCCAATCCAGGACCGGAACGAAATCAGGATGCGGCGGACTGGAGAAGACAGTAGATGCTAGGTTCGCGTCAACGATCATGCACACGCGTCAGCCCCCCAAGAATCGCCGTTCCTCTTCCAGGAAGAAGTTGCGATACCCGAGAGGTGCGTTGATGATGTTTCCATGGCCGTCCAGTTCTAACCGGTGGATCTGAGCTTCTCCGTTTCGGCGCTCGAAATAGAGCAGCGAGACATCCTCCGGTTTGAGGCCGTGCCTATTGTCGCGAATATCCATGCGAATCCGATCTACCAAGTAGTCGCTATGCGTCTCTATAACAAACTGCTTCTCCTGTCGCTTGGCGAGAGCGCCGAGAAAGGAGCCGAGTTCGGCTTGGGCCTTCGGGTGCAGGTGAACCTCTGGCTGTTGAAGAAGGAATGTCCCTCCCCGCTCACCACGCAAGCTGTCCACCACGATCGGTAGGACTTGACTCACACCGTAGCCCACGTCGATGACATTTACAATATTTCCACCTACATGAACTCGGATCTGGAATGGGTCACTCTCGCTTTGGCCGAGCCTTCGGACCTCGATATCTTCGAAAAGTCCTGACTGGCGGCCGAAGTCGTCCAAGGCTACAATCACATCTTTCCACTCAGAAGACTCCCTCAGAGTAGTGCTAGCGAGAAACATGGGGACGTGGCTCCCCTCAGGGTTGTCCAGCGCCTTGATTGGATCGTAGGTTCTTGAGGGTCGGGTTCTAATAGGGGCGAATGCAAAAGGGCGCTCACCCAGTTGGCCGAACAGATTTACTAGGTAGTCAGTGAGTTCCTCACCCACAGAACCCCCAAACTCACGGAGCACGAACTTCAAAAATGCCTTCAGATCACCAGTGAACTTTCTCTCGACCTGCGTGCGTCGTCCAGAGGGGCCCTGAACAGAAAGACGTGCGAGAGATAGAGGTGCAAGTCCCTTATCCTGTTCAAATTCGGCGACCAATTGATGGCAGGGGAAATCCCATATAAGCTTGGTAAGAGCTGGCTGGCCATGCTTCGCTACGCACTCTCCGGTAACGGTTAGCCTTTCGCCATCAGGCAGCTTCACTTCCAATCCGATGAGTAAACGGCGTTTTCCCCCTTTTTTCCCATCTGAAATGATCTGGTCGTAGGCTCCCAAGAGAAACGGCTCCTGGTTGAAGTTCGGCGTCCGGAGCTCCATAGCCATCTCCCAGGCGAGCCTGATCAACGCCAGAGCTGTCGACTTACCCGAACTGTTCTCACCCACTAAAATCGTAAGCGGTGCCAAAGGCACTACCTGCCGAGAGGAGAAACAGCGGACGTTCTCGAAGAAAATTTGGTGCATTGTCTCTGCATTCACGGCAGCGGCCGCGCTCGGAGAGCTTAGCACGGAGGGTAAACCACCACTCAACGGAAGAGTTGCCCGACCTGTACCCGGAAGCCGGGGAGGACGATCGAGCCGACCTCGTCCTCCTCGCCGCCGCGCTCCAACTCGGTAAACTGCTCGTCCTTCCAGCCGTAGATCACAACTGAGGAAGTCTGCGGGTCTACCAGCCAGAGCTCGGGAACGCCAGCGTCCCGGTAGGCCGCGAGCTTAGTCTTGCGGTCATAGCTGCGGGTGCTCGGGGAGAGGATCTCGACAAGAAGGTCGGGCACTCCCTGGAAGTTTTTGTCGCCCCGCCGGGGCCGGTTCTCTTCTTTGATGAAGAGAAGGTCCGGCTCCACCGGAGCCGCGATGCCCTCGGGCAGGATCACATCGAAAGGGGCTGAAAGCAGCACGCCCAGACGGTTCGCCACAACGTAGTTGCTGAGAGCACGGAAAAGCTGCGAATGCGCGAGCTGATGGTCGTAGTTCGGCGCTGGCGCCTCGTAGAGGACTCCCCGGATGACCTCGTAACGCCGGCCATCGTCGGAGAGGCGCAGGTAGTCCTCATACGTCCATTCGCCCTGGGCAGGCCATCCCTGCCCATCCTCAAGAGACGCCAGCGGCAAAGCGGTTTCAGCCATGCGTGCCTCCTTGCTGCCCGAGGGTGTCCCGCCGCATCGGCAGCGGGACACATCCCTTGGATCATAACGCGGATCTCGCCGGAAGGGAACTTCCGTAGCGCCCTCACGCCACCTTGATCACCAACACCGTCCGATCATCCCCGGCGCCGGCCCTCCCGCTGTAGCGGCGGCAGGCTTTGAGGATGCCTTCGGCGATCTCGGTGGCGGGGAGCGCAGCCAGGTCCAGGAGGACCTCTCTCAGGCGCTCGCCGCCGAACTCCTCTTCATTGCCGTTGCGGCTCTCCTCCACCCCGTCCGAACAGATCACCACCACGTCCCCGGGCTGGAGCTCCACGCGGACATCCTGATAGGTCCGCTCCGGCAGCAGGCCGAGGGGGAGGCCGGCCATCAGGATCGGCTCCACCGTCCCTGTCCGGAGCAGATAGGGATATGGCAGCCCGGAGCTCGCCAGCGTGAGGCTCCAGTCGGCGCTGTCCACCACCGCGAAGATCATGGCGAGAAAACGGCGGTCCACCCGGACATGCAGGAGCTTGGAGTTCATGTCCTCCAGCACCTGCTCCGGCCGAAGCTCGCCGTGCGCTGCGTACTCCCGGAGGAGCCCGATGGCGAAAGAGCCGTAGAGCGCGGCAGGGAGCGCCTTGCCTGCCACGTCACCCACCGCTACAGCCACCCGGCCCTCGCCGTAGGGCAGGAAATCATAGAAGTCGCCGCCGAGGTCGCGCGCGGGCTCGTAAGCGATCCCGATCTGGAAGCCCGGCAGCCAGGGAGTCGCGCGCGGCAGCAGCGCCTGCTGGATGCGTTGCGCCATGGTCACGTCGTCCTGCAGCCGCCGCTCGTCCTGCCTCACCTGCTCGTAGAGGCGGGCGTTCTCCAGGGCGATGGAAAGCGACGCGGCCAGGGTCGAGAGGAGCTGCTCGTGGCGGGTAGTGAAAGCGTCGTACTGCTTGCTCTCCAGATCCAGGATGCCCAGCAGGCGGTCTTTGAACACCAGGGGCACCACCAGCTCCGAGCGGATGTCGATCCCGTCGGTGCAGCTCAGGTAGCGCGGATCGAGGTGGACGTTCGGCACCCGCAGAGACTGCCGCAGGGCCGCCGCGGTGCCCGACAGTCCGATGCCGAGAGCGGTCGGGCGCAGGCCGCTCACCTCCCTGCCGTCACGCTGGAACGCGATCCACGGCTCCAGGACCTGCCGTTCCTCGTTCCAGAGAAGGACGCTGAGGAGGTCGTACTCGATCATGCGCCGGAGCAGCTCGGCCACCCGTTCCAAGAGGAGCCGGCGGTCCAGGATCGAGCTCACCTCCCGGCTGACCTCGTGCAGGAGCGAGAGCGTCTGCGCCTGCTCCCGCATGTTCTGATAGAGCTGGGCGCCCTCGATGGCATTGGCGAGGAACCCCCCGAGCGACGTCATCAGGGTCTCGTGCTCGTGCGTAAAGTGGTGCGGCTCGAAGCTGCCGATGTCGAGCACGCCGACGGTGCGGTTCTTGGTGGCGAGCGGCACCACCAGCTCCGAGCGGGTGCGGTCCACGGCCCGGATGTAGCGATGGTCCTCGAGGACGTCACCCACGCGCACCGTCAACCCTGTCTTTGCCACGGTGCCGACCAGTCCCTGCCCCATTCCAAAACGCCAGTGCTCCGCAATCTCGGACGGTACCCCGGCCGCCAGCTCGTAGCGCAGCTCGCGGCCGAGGTCGTCGAGCAGAAGGACACAGAAATAGTCGTGCCCGAGCACGGCGTGCAGGCGGTCGGCCATCCGGGCCAGTCCGACACGCAGATCGGAAGCCCCGTTGAGCTCCTGGATCGCCGCGAGGAGACACGAGGTCATGTCTCCGGGCAGATACGGGCACTCCGCCGGCTCGTCACTCGCGTTGGGAGCTGCGTTCTGGATCGCCGGAGTCTGTTCCATGGAACCTCTCACGAACTTTACCAGATTGCATAGAATGGGCGCATGACCTTTTCGAAGAGCACGCTACCGGCCCTGACGTTCACCATGCTCCTGGCCGCCTGCGGCGGCGGCTCCACGTCGGAGGATGCGCCCGAGGGAGCCACGATCGATACGGCCAAGCTGAACGCCTGCGAGCTGTTCACCGTCCAGGACGCCCTGCAGTTCAACGGCGGACGGGCTGTGGCGCCCAGGAGCAGCACGTTCGACGATGCCTCCCGCAGCGGCAGCTCCCTGACCTGCTCCTTCAACACCGCGGTCTCGACCCCCGACCAGCCGCAGGTGCTGGGGCTGGAAATCAAGCCAGCGCGCTCGCCCAAAGCTGCGGCCCGCAACCTGGAAAGCAGCCGCGCCATGCTGAAGCGCCTGGCGGGCGGCGAGGTCCAGGAGGTTCCCGGCCTGGGCGAAAAGGCCATGTTCGCCGGCGGCACGCTCAACCAGCTCCACGTGCTCAAGAGCAACGTGGTGCTCGTCGTCACCGCCCAGACCGACAACCAGCCCAGGTCGCTCTACCTCGCGAAGCTGATCGCAGAACGTGTGCTCCAGCGGCTCGACGGTGCCCCGGGCGCCCAGGGCGCGCCGGTAAGGGGTCAGCCGCAGTGAAGCGGCCGGAAAGGACCAAAGGGACCTAAAGGACATGAAGGACACCACGGACGTCCTTTAAGTCCTTTCCGAGCCCCTCTCCCGCGTCATCAAATAATCCAGCGCGATGGCCACCCCCTTGCGCAGGGGCAGCGACAGCCCGATCACCAGCACGGCCGCCAACATCACGAGAAGCTGCCCGACCCAGAGCACCCGGGGCCGGAGCAGGAACATGATGACCACGATCGACCCGGTCAGCCCGGCCGTGCTCATGTACATGAAGAACCAGGTATCGCCGCTGCGCGCCTCGATGTCCAGCCCGCAGACGGCGCAGCGCTCGTGCAGATGGTTCCACCCCTGGAACATCGGTGTCTCGCCGCAGCGCGGGCAAAGGCCACGCATCCCGCGGACCAGCGCGGTCCTGAAGCTCGGTCTCTCCACGGAGCGAGCATATCGCGTGGACAGAATGTAACCGTTCTCATAAACTCCGCGCATCATGAGTCAGGAAGCCCAGGATGGAGTCAACTTCCCCGAAGGCTTCCTCTGGGGCGCGGCGACCTCCGCCTACCAGATCGAGGGCTCCCCCCTCGCGGACGGCGCCGGTCCCAGCATCTGGCAGCGCTTTTCCCACTCGCCGGGACTGGTGAAGAACGGCGAGACCGGCGACGTGGCCTGCGACCACTACCGCCTCTACGAGGACGACGTCCGCCTGATGCGCGACCTCGGCCTGAACGCCTACCGGTTCAGCGTCTCCTGGAGCCGCGTGCTCCCCGAAGGCAAAGGCCGAGTGAACGAGCGCGGGCTCGACTTCTACCGCCGCCTCGTCGACGCGCTGCTCGCGAACGGCATCCAGCCCGCCGTCACGCTCTACCACTGGGATCTGCCCGCGGCGCTCGACGACCGCGGCGGCTGGCTCAACCCGGACATCGCCGATTGGTTCGCCGAGTACGCCTCGGTGATGTACAAGGCGCTCGACGACCGGGTAGAGATGTGGGCGACCCTGAACGAGCCCTGGGTAGTGACCGACGGCGGCTACCTCCACGGCGCGCTCGCGCCCGGGCACAAGAACCTCTTCGAGGCGCCCATCGCCTCGCACAACCTGCTGCGCTCCCACGGCTCCGCGGTCCAGGCCTACCGCGCCGAGGGCAAGCACCGCATCGGGATCGTCTTCAACATCGAGCCCAAGGACCCCGCGTCCGACCGGCCCGAGGACCTGGCGGCCACGGCCCGCGCCGATGCCTACATGAACCGGCAATATCTCGACCCGGTGATCCACGGCCGCTATCCGGAAGAGCTGCGGGAGATCTTCGGCGAAGCCTGGCCCGAATTTCCGCAGGCGGACCTGGACCTCATCCGCCAGCCCATCGACTTCCTCGGCATCAACTACTACACCCGGAGCGTCACCTGCGACGATCCGACGGCCCTGCCCGTCCGCGCCGGCCGAGTGCGCCAGACCCGCCACGTCTACACGGAAACGGACTGGGAGGTCTACCCGCCCGGCCTCACCAACACGCTGGTCTGGGTCAAGGCCCACTACGGCGACCTGCCGCTCTACGTCACCGAGAACGGCTCCGCCTTCTACGACCCGCCGACCGTGAATGGCAGCGAGCTCTCCGACCCGCTTCGGGTCGAGTACCTGCGGACGCACCTGCTGGCCGCCCACGACGCGATCGAAAAGGGTGTGAACCTGCGCGGCTACTTCGCCTGGTCGCTCCTCGACAACTTCGAGTGGAGCCTCGGCTACTCGAAGCGTTTCGGCATCGTCCACGTGGACTTCGAGACCCAGCGCCGCACGCCCAAGGCGAGCGCCAGGCTCTACTCCGAAGTGATCCGCACGCGCGGCGCCTGCCTTTGAACATCGGCGCCCTCGATATCGCGATCCTCGTGGCCTACATGGCCGGCATGGTCCTGCTCGGCTCGTGGCTGGGCCGGGGGGCACGCGACGTGGCCGAGTACGCGGTCGGGGGCCGCGACCAGTCCTGGTGGCTGATCCTCTTCTCCATCATCGCCACCGAGACCAGCGCCGTCACCTTCCTGAGCATCCCGGGCTTCGCCTACGAGCGGAACTTCACCTGGATCCAGATCGCGCTCGGCTTCGTCGCCGGGCGCTTCGTGGTCGCCTTTCTGCTGCTGCCCGAGTACTTCAAGGGCACCCTCTTCACGTCGTACGAGGTCCTCCACCGCCGGTTCGGCGGCGCCACGAAGCAGACCGCCTCGGTGCTCTTCATCCTGACCCGCAGCCTCGCCGACGGCCTGCGGCTCTTCCTCTCCGCGCTGGTGCTCCAGGAGATGACCGGCATCTCCATCCCCTGGGCGGTGGCGGCGCTCGGGATCACGACGGTCGTCTACACCTACCTCGGCGGCATGCGCGCGGTGCTGTGGACCGACCTGATCCAGTTCTTCCTCTACCTCGCCGGAGCCCTGATCGCCCTCTTCGCGATCCTCGCCCGCCTGCCGGGTGGATGGAATCAGCTGGTCGAGATGGGCCAGACCGCCGGCAAGTTCCGGGCGCTCGATTTCACGCTCGACTGGAGCGAGCCCTACGGGCTCTGGGCCGGATTGGTGGGAGGCGCCTTCATCGCCCTCGGCTCTCATGGGGTGGACCAGCTCTCCGTCCAGCGATATCTCTCCGCCCGCGGGCTCCCGGAAGCTCGGCGCGCCGTCTGGATGAGCGGGATCGTCGCGCTTGCGCAGTTCGCCCTCTTCCTGCTGATCGGAGTCGGGCTCTGGAGCTTCTACCAGCTCCACCCGCCGGCCGTGCCGTTCGACCGCGCGGACCGCATCTTCGCCCGCTTCATCCTGGAAGAGCTGCCATCCGGCCTGGTGGGCCTGCTGCTGGGAGCCATCTTCGCCGCGGCCATGACGAGCTCCCTCAACTCGTGCGCCACCGTAGCCGTCAACGATCTTCTACGGGTCGCGCCGGAGCGGCAGCTACGGCTGACCCGCATCCTCACCGCGGTCTTCGGAGCGGTGCAGATCGCGGTGGGGATTGCCGGACAGTGGGTGCAGACCTCGATCGTGAGCAGCGTCCTGGGGATCGCCGCCTTCACGACCGGCATCGTGCTCGGGGTCTTCTTCCTGGGGATGTTCACGCGCCGAGTGGGTCAGCACGCGGCGCTCGCGGGTCTCGTCGTCGGCCTCGCGGGCATGACCTGGATCTTCTTCGCCACCCCGCTCGCCTGGACCTGGTATGCCCTCGCAGGTTCGCTGCTCACGGTCGCCGCGGGCCTCACTGCGAGCTGGGTCCTGCCCCATAGACCCGCGAATTGAGCGCACCCCCACCACGTGCCGGGTGATTGCCCGGGATCGGATCAGCCTTGCAGGATCTTCTTCCAGAGATCCTCACAAGACGTAGGAAGGTCGGAGAGGCGCGATTCGACTTCGCGGATGAGGTCTTCCCGGGACGGCCGCGCAAGAAGCTGCTGAACATCCCACGCGTCCTGAAGACCTCCAGCGTAGAGCTTGAGGAGGACGAGGTCCGCAGCCCGGACCACCAAGGTGTCCCCGATGGGCTCGGCCCGCTCGAGGATCCTCGCCTGCCAGGCGAACTTCCCGACCACCACATCGATCGGACTCTCGCCAGCCGTCCGGAACCGCACCACCCCCGCCAGGGGATCGGTCAGGTCACCTTTCCGGATCTCGACGGAAATGCCGCGGTTTCGCAGGTCTGCCCAGAAATCAGGTCTCAGACAGGAGGCATCGGTGGCAAACAGGTCGAGGTCGACGGTTGCGCGGTTGACTCCGTAGGCAGCCAGGGCGAGCGCGCCGATCAGAGCATGGCGGATTCCGGCCGCGTCAAGAGTCGAGCTGATCTCGTCGAGCAGGCTCATCCGATCAGCTCGGACATGCACTTCGAAGGCGTCCGCCCAGCCTGGCGCTGGCGCTGGAGCTCCCGGAGCGCAGTCTCTCGATCGAGGCCGTTCGCCTGGCGGAACATCTCCAGCCCCCGCTCCCCAAGCCGCAAGGCCAGAGCCATGCGTTCCTCGAAAGGAAGACGAAGCACCTCCTCCTGAAGCTCGTCACGCAGGTCATCGGCGACGGATCGCATGGCGTGAGTATAAGCCGCGGGCTGTTGCCGCCGTCCTTCGGTGGCCAGAATCCATCTTTTTCGCACAATAATCCTAAATTTTCGCACAAGAATTCTCTTTTCAAGGCCGCGAAAAGCAAATTCTTGTGCGAGAATTTCAACTTTTCGCACAAGAAAAGCTCTTAGTTGTGCGAGAAAAGTAAATTTTCGCACAACTATTCTAAATTCTTGTGCGAAAATTTGGTTTTCTCGCACAAGAATTTGCTTTTCTCGCCCATGAAAAGTAAATTTCTGTGCGAGAATTCTATTTTCTTGTGCGAAAATTAGCCGTTCGCCAAGCTCGCGGTTCGACTGCCGCCGCCCTCAGTGGATTCTTTTGGCTGGAGAGAGGGCTCTGACCACGGCATCGGCCACGGCCGGCCGCGCCTCGCGGATCAGGTTCTTCTCCCGCGTCGGATAGACCCGGTTCGTCAGTAGAATCAAGTAGATCTGCCGTTCCGGGTCGATCCACATCGAGGTGCCGGTGAAGCCGGTATGGCCGAAGGAACGCGGCGAGAGGAGCGTGCCCGCCGAGGAGCCCTCGGCGGACTTCGTGTCCCAGCCGAGGGCGCGGTCGGAATCGGGGATCCCCGCCTTGCGGGTGAAAAGCTCGATCGTTTCCCGGGAGACCATGCCGCCCATGCCGCCAATACCGCCGTTCAGCATCATCTGGGCGAAGCGCGACAGGTCGCCGGCCGTGCTGAAGAGCCCGGCGTGGGGAGCGATACCCCCCATGGCGAAAGCGTTCTCGTCGTGGACCTCGCCATGGACCAGCCGGCCGCGCCAGGGGTCGAATTCGGTCGGCGCAATGCGGGGCAGCAGGTCGGGCGGCGGCAGGTACATCGTGTCCTTCATCCCCAGCGGTTCGAGCACCCGCTTCCGGACGAAGGCGTCCAGCGGCTCGCCCGCGATCTGCTCGAGGATCTCTCCCAGGAGGATGACGCCCGGGTCGCTGTACACGGAGCGACTGCCCGGGGGATAGGTGAGATCCATGGACCGGATGCGCTCGACGTAGGCCTCCTTGCCGCGGATCTCCTTGAAGAATGGTGCCAGAGCGGGGAGGCCCGAGGAGTGCGTGAGCAAGTGGCGCACGGTCACGCCTTCCCGCACCGGCCGGTCGAGGTCGAGCCGTCCCTCGTCCACCAGGATCATCGCCATGGTCGTCGTGGCAACTACCTTGGTGAGGCTGGCGAGATCGTAGAGCGTGGCAGCGGTGACCGGCGGCGCGTTTTCGTCGTACGTCTGGCGCCCGAAGGGGTGCAGGTGGATCAGCCCTTCCCGGTCCCCGACCGCCAGGACGCCGCCCGGGAAGGCGCCGCGCTCCCGGTAGCTCTCCAGAAGGCGGTCCACCTCCGCGAACTCGCGGTAGGGCGAATGGAGAACGGGAGCGCAGCCGGCCGCGAGGAGAGCAACGAAGACGAGGAGGACTACGGCCGGATGATCACTTCGGCCGGCAGCTCGCGGACCACGACCTCCTTGCCTTGCCATCGCGCGATGATACCGCCGGGCGGCACGGTGGGTCCTGAAATCCTGTAACGCACCCCCTCCCCCGCCGGAGTCACCGAGAAATCGAGCGGGCCATACTCGGTCCGGAGACCGCGGACGGTCACATCGTTCCACGCCGGCAGGAGGCCGTCTCCCACGACGAGGGCGCCGTCGGGCTCGCGGACGTAGGCGAAGAAGTCGAGGAAGGAGTGGAGGAACTCCGAGCCGACCCAGGTGTGGGGCATGTCGCCGATGAACTTGGGCGTCTTCGGCTCGCGCCAGACCGCCTCGGACCAGTGATTCCACGCGGTGGGGCGGCGGTCGCTCATGAAGAAGTCCAGCAGCTCGTGGGCACGGTCGCGCCAGCCGAGGCGGAGGAAGGTACGGAGCGTCCGCAGCTCGTAGGGGGTGTAGATGTCCGACTCCCGCTTGCCGTCGCGGCGGGCGATCGACTCCTGGTAGTACCTCTCGAACGTGCGGCGCAGCTCGGCCTGCGGCAGATCGGCGAGCTCGCCGCCGGGCGCGATGCCGATGCTGGTCGAAGTGGGATCGAAATCCCCCTTCTCCACCGAGGCAGGCAGGTAATCGAGCTTGTGCACGGCGATGGTCCGGCGGATCGATGCCAGGAGGTCGGTGCGGAACTCGTCGCGGATGCGCGCCCACGGCTCAGCCTCGGCTTTTCCCAGCGCTTGAGCGAGCCAGGCGGCATCCTTCAAACCGCGGAGCGCGAAAAAGTCGTCCCAATAGGAATGGACAGGCTTGTCCGAGTAACCCTCATGGCTGATCGATTCCGGGAGGAGGCCGAAGTACGGGCCGTTCTTGTAGGCGTCGGTCCGCCGCTGCTGGCGCAGTTCTTCAATGTAGCCGACCGCCCTTTCGACATAGGGCCAGATTTTTTCGATCAGCTCGCGGTCTCCCGTGAAGCGGTAGACCTGCGCGGCCAGATGGAGCAGCTCGCCGTGGCTGTCGTTCTCCGGCACGGGGTCGGCGCCGCGGTAGTCCACGCAGCAGGGGACCTTGCCGTTCTCGAACTGGAAGGGCGCGTACCAGGCGAGGAAGGCGCGGGCGTCCTCCTCGTGCCCCAGCCGCAGCAAGGACGTGGCGGTGAGGGCGCCGTCGCGGATCCAGGAGCGTTCGTAGGAGCGGGAGCCGGGCTGGATGGCGGGTCCGTCCTGATTGATCAGAATGTAGGCGAGCGTGCTCTTGTACGTGCGGACGAGCTCCTCGGCCGCGGGCAGCCGGATCTCGACCCGGTCCAGCTCGGATTTCCAGGCGTGCACGGCATCATCCAACGTCCCCGCGGTCAGGGCCTCGTGCAGCGGGATCGCCACTTCCACCTCCCGCGCTTCTCCGCCAGAGATGACGAGATCCCAGGCCAGCGCCGCCGAGGCGTAGCCGAAGGGATCGGAGACCCGCGTGCGTTTGGGCAGCTTCCGCAGGTGCTCGACGATCGAGCCCTGGTCGAACGTAGAGGCCCCGAATGCCGTGGGCGGCACGCTCGTCGATACCTTTTTTCCATCGACCGTGAGCGAGCCGTCGAAGGCGATCTCTCGGATCGGAGCGACTCCGCCGGGCGGGTTGCCGAGGACCTGCCAGGATGGGTTGACCTGGAACGGCCGGATCGCCAGGAAGAACCGCGGGCGCGCGGTCGCGGTCCCATGGTTGAACACCCGGTAGCGCGCCCGCAGGACCGAGGCGCCGGGCTCGCCCGTGGCGAAGGCGGTGACGTCCAGCGCCAGCGTGCCGCTCTCCCACCTGACCGAGGGAATCGGCAGGTAGCCTTCCGCGAGCAATGGCCTGGACCGCACGTCATTCCAGGTGACGATGCGGCCGTCCTGCTCCAGGAAGGGCTCGACGGAGAATCCGCCCTTGCCGCTCTCCAGCATCCCATCCACGTTGAAGAGGCCCTCGGGCTTGTCGCGGGGGACACCGATCACGGTCCAGTAGGACTGCTCGCCCGTGAGCCAGCGGGGATAGGAGCCTCGCGGAGAATCCTTGGCAATCTCGGCGAAGAAGGCGTCCGGCGTGGGAGCCCACTCGAGCGGCTTCACGTCGATCGCGGGTTTTCCAGCGCCTTCAAGAAAACGCAGCCGGAGATGGCGCGACTCCGTTTCAGGCAGGAAAAAATAATCCTTTCCTCCATCGCTCCCCTCGACCGTGCGCACCGTCCTCCACTCCGCGCCGTCGTCCGAGATCTGAATTTCGTACTTGGATGCATGGGGTCCCTTGCCCCAATCGATCACCAATCCGCCATACTCGCGGTTCTCCAGAAAATCGAGCGAAAGCCCATTCGCGGTTGAGGTCGCTTGCGGCGTGCGATCGTAGGGCCGCGCGGGTGGAAGCTCTTTCACGGTCAGCTCGTCGAGAAGGATGTATCCCTTGCCGCCGGTTCCGGCCGTGATCGCAAGCTCCAGGGCCGCGACGTTGCGGATCTCTCCCCCGCCGAGCGGGCCCCACGCGAATTGGATATGCCGTTTCTTGAGACGGACCTGCGTCCACTCCCGGGGAAACTGGAAATTGCGGCGGTTCACCCACCAGACGTTGTCGCCCGTGGGATCGACCAGCTTGAACTCGAGGTTGTTGACCGGCGCCTCGCCGCGCAGGCGGAACGAGATCTCGTAGTTGTCCGGCAACGTGAACGGCAGCTCCTTGCGCGCCACCGCGTAGCCCGCGCCGCCGTGGAAATCGAAGTCGAGACGCAAGGCCTTTCCGCTCACGCCCTCGGCCTGCGACAGCTTCAGGGAGACGCCGTCCGAGGGGACCGACTTCCAGCCGGAGATCTCTTCGAAGTCGTCGAGCTTTGCGCCGCGGGCAGGCAGCGCCAACAAGAGCAACACGAGAGCCCAGCCCGCAAACATGCCCCGCAGGGGCATCGGCATGTAGGCCCGGGCTTCAGCCCGGGTTAAGGCAGCCCCCCACCTCCCCCAAGCCCCGCAGGGGCGACGGCGGGCTAACGCCCGGGGCTGCTGCCGCCGCCCCTGCGGGGCTTGGGGGTATTTTTGGATCGGCAGCCCGGGGTCGCCGCGCCTGCGGCGCTCTGACCCCGGGCTACATGCCGTCGCCCCTCCGGGGCTGGGGATCAGAAACCATTTCACTCCTTCACGCCTCCCATGGTGATCCCCTCGATGTACTGCCGCTGCAGCGCGAGGAACAGCAGAAGCCCCGGTAGCACCGTGACCACCGCTCCCGCCATCATCAGCTCCGTGTCCTGCACGTGCTCGCCCGAAAGGTTGGCGAGGGCCACCGGCAGCGTGTACTTGCTCTCATCCGTTAGAACGATCAGGGGCCACATGAAGTCGTTCCACGAGGTGAGGAAGGTGAAGACTCCGAGCGTGACCAGGATGGGCCGCAGCAACGGCATTACCACGGTCCAATAGATCTTCCATTCCGAGGCGCCGTCGAGGCGCGCCGCGTCGAGCAGCTCGTCCGGAATGCCCTGGGCGAACTGGCGCACCAGGAAGATGCCGAACACCGTTGCGATGCCCGCAACCAGAATGCCGCCGAAAGAGTTGACCAGGCCGAGCGCGCGGATCTCCAGGAAGAGGGGCAGCACCGTGACCTGCGGCGGCACGATCAGCGTCGCCAGCAGCAGCGCGAAGAGACGGCCCCGGCCCGGGAAGCGCAGCTTGGCGAAGGCGTACCCCGCCATCGAGTTGCAGAGCAGCGAGACGCCTGTGACCATCGAGGCCAGAAGGAATGTGTTTGCGAGGGTCCGTCCGAGGTTGAGCCGCTCGAAGAGGATCGCGTAATGCTCCAGCGTCGGCCGCGAGGGCAGCAGGCGTGCCGGCAGGTTCATGGCCTCGCCCGCGGGCATCAGCGACGCCGAGATCATCCAGAGCAGGGGCAGGGCGGTGAGCAGCGCCATGAGCGCCAGCGCGCCGTTCACAAGCAGCGTGGCCAGTCGGCGGCGATTCATGAGCTTCTCCACCGGCGCCACAGCTCCTGCAGAGCGGTGGCCGCGATGATCAGCGCGAAGAGCACGAACGCGACCGCGGCCGCGTTGCCGAGGTTCCACCAGCGGAAACCTTGCTGATACATGAGCAGGGTGATCGAGGTCGTCGCGTAGAGCGGGCCGCCGCGCGTCATTACATATGGCTCGGCGAAGATCTGGAACAGGCTCACGGTCGTGAGCACCGCCACGAAACGGGTGGTGGGTGCGAGCAGCGGCATCGTGACGTCCTTGAACTTCCGCCACGGGCCGGCGCCGTCGAGCTGCGCGGCCTCGTGGAGCGACTCGGGGATGCTCTGGAGACCGACGACATAGATCACGAGACCGTAGCCGAAGCCGCGCCAGACGGCGAGCACCGTGATCGCCACCGTGGCCCATGCCGGATTGCCGAGCCAATCGACGGGCGGCAGTCCGATCAGCCCGAGCATCTGGTTGATGAGGCCGAAGCGCGGATGGTAGAGGTAACGCCAGACCACCGCCACCGCGACCAGCGTGGTGACCACCGGCGCGAAGAAAACGGTACGGAACAGGCCGCGCCACCGCGCCAGCTTCGAATGCACCAGGAGAGCGCCTCCGAGCGCGGCCCCCAGCGTCAGCGGCACGCCGATCACCACGAAGACCAGCGTGTTCCGCATCACCCTCCAGAACAGCGGGTCCTTGAGCAACCGCAGGAAGTTCCCACCTCCGACGAAACGCGCGTTGCGCCAGTTGGCCAGGGCGTAGATGTCGAAGTCGGTGAGCGACAGCAGCAGGGCCGCGATCAGCGGGATGGCGAAGAAGAGCGCGATTGCCCCCAGGGCCGGCGAAAGCAGCACCCAGGCCGCTCTCCGTTCGGCGGGCCTGCCGCTTCTCTCGAGATCCTTCTCGTTCAGAACACCGCCTCCTGAATCTCGCTCCGGAGGAGCGACACCCGTCTAGCCTGGGCTTTCAACCCCAGGCGACGGTGACCCGGCGCATCCGCCTGGGGTTGAAACCCCAGGCTAGACGGATACAGCCCCTCCCGGGGCTGATTAGTGACCATGCGCCTTTGTCTCCCTGTCCATGAGCCAGCGCCGCTTCTCCAGCATCCGGTCCACGTCGGCATCCAGGGCGACGAGCGCCTCGTCCAGGTCCCGGCCGCCGCGCATCACCTGCTCAGCGCACTCGGCCACTCTCGTGGCGATCTGCTCCCACTCCGGCACCTTGGGCGTGGCCGCGACGCTCTTGAGCTGAGCCAGGAAGGCCGCCGCCTTTGGATCATCGGCGAGCCCCGCCAGCTTCCAGGCCGTGGGCCGCGCCGGCAGGTCTCCGGACAGCTCATAGAAGCGCGCCTGCTGGGCCGGCTCATAAAGGTATTGCAACCAGATCCAGGCCGCATCCGGGTGCTTGCTCTGGCGGAAGAGGACGAGGCTGGAGCCGCCCGCCACGGAGAGCCCCGGATAGGGCATTCCCTCTTCGGGAGGCGGCAGAGGCGCGGTGGCCCAGCGGCCCTGCATTTCGGGAGGCATCCGGGTGCGGAACTCGCCGAGGTTCCAGGGGCCGGTGATGACCATGGCGAAGTACCCCTCCGCGAGCTGCTGGTACATGTTGGCGACGCTCTGCAGATCGAGAGCGGGAGCCAGGCCGGAGCTGTAGAGGCCGAGGTAGAAGGTCATGGCCTCCTTGAACCGCGGATCGCGGAACGCCCCATGCCGGCCGCCATCGGCGAGCAGCGGAGCCTGATTCTGGAGGCCGAAGATGACCGGCTGTGTCCACTCGTCGATGGGCAGCAGGATGGCGAACTTGCCCGGTCCTCCGTGCCGCTTGATCCCTTCCATGGCCGTGCGCCACTCGGCCCAGCTCTTCGGCGGCCAGGGGACACCCGCCTCCGCCACGAGGTCGGTGCGGTAGAAGAGCAGGCGCGTGTCAACGTACCAGGGCAGCCCCCAGGTTTTGCCCTCGACTACGTTGGTGTCCCAGATGCCGGGGAAGGAGTCTGCGCGGAGCGGCGCCGTGAGCCGCTCGTCGATCTGGGCCAGGGCGCCGAGGGAGACGAACTCGGGGACCCAGGTGTTGCCAAGCTGCGCGGCGTCGGGCGTGGCGTCGCCGACGAACGCGGTGAGGAGCTTCTCGTGCGCGGCTGTCCAGGGGACCTGCTGCACCTCCACCCGGATCTGCGGATGGCGCCGCTCGAACTCCGGCACGAGCTCGCGCACCACTTCCCCCTCGCGGCCGAACGCCCAGAAGCGCACGGTTGTGCGCTGGTCGGCGGAGCCTTGGCCGCAGCTCGCGAGGAGCAGCGCCAGCAGGATCAAAATGCCGTATCGAGCCATCCGCCGGTAAAACCCGCTCTCTTGAGGCCGCGCACGATGTGAGGATTTTTCCGCATCGTTTCCCACACCAGCCCGCTCCGATGATTTTCGATCATCGCCACGATCGGCCCCTGATCGATTCCGAGATAGTCGCCGTCGAACCATCCGACCCCGGGCACTACCTTGCCGTGGTGCGTGCTGGTCGCGAAGGTCAGGCTGGGATTGAACGAGTCGAGGAAGCCGTACTTCGAGACCAGGTGCTCGCCCCAGCGGCGATGCATCTCCTCCATCGCCGGGATGGCCACTTCCGGCGCGAAGGCGATCGAAGAGATGGCGGCGGTAGGCGCGATCGTGCCGTCGTCGCGGATCTCTCCGAGGGCCGCTCCGCGTGCCGCGTAGGTCATGAAGTGGACGTTGCGGCCGTCGATCTTCAGACCGCCATCCAACGGACCATCGCAGGCGGTCAACCCCCAGACGTTCTCGCCGTAGCCGCGGAAGCGGTTGGGGTTGTCCATGGCGTAGGCGCGTTGGGAGAGCGTGGCGCGGCGCGAGTTCTCGAAGTAATCGATCCCTTTGCCGCGCATGTAGGCATCCCGAATACCGCGAAAGTCGATCCAGATGTGCGAGTACTGATGGCCGAAGAGCGGCGCGAAGTTGACGTGCTCCTGGCCGTAGAACGTCCCCCATTTGTAGGTGCTGGTCCATGCCTCCCAGTCGGCGGGATCGATCGGGTGCGTGGGCGAGCCGAGCGCGAGCACGTAAAGGATCATCGCCTCGTTCAAGCCGATCCACTCGTGCTCGATGAACCCTTTCTCCGGATGCCAGCCCATCGAGACCCGCGGAGGCTCGGGCTTTGCCCAGGTCCAATCCGCTCTGCGATAGAGCGTCTCGGCGAGCTGCCGGATCTCCTCCTCCTCGGGATCATCGCGGGCGAAGTAGGACTGGCAGAACAGGGCTCCCGCCAGGAGCAGCGTCGTGTCGATGGTGGACAGCTCCACCGTCTCGAAGCGGGTCCCCGTCTTCATGTCGAGGAAGTGGTAGAAGAAACCTTTATGTCCGGTCCGGCCCGTGGGCTCGGGCCCCTGGGGCGCAGTCTCTAAAAAGCGCAGCGTGGTGAGCACGCGGCGCCGGGCTTCCTCGCGGGTGATCCATCCCCGCTCGGCACCGATCGGATAGGCGGTGAGTCCGAAGCCCACCGCCGCGACGCTGGAGAACGAAGGCGTGGGCCAGCGATCCGGGATCAGCCCGTTCTCCGGCTGCGCCAGGTCCCAGAAGTAGCGGAACGTCCGCTCTTGAATGTCGCCGACGAGATCCGCGGAGACTTGCGGAGCAGAAACGGGCGGAGCGAGGACCGGGGCAGGAGCGGCGCAGCTCGCCAGCAGAAGCAGAAGCAGCGCGATCCGTCCGCCCCGGATCATCAGATCAGAATCCCACCCTCAGGCCGGCCTGGAAGCGGCGCGTGCTGAGCTGGCAGTTGGGATCCCCGAAGCGCGGGTTGGTGGCCGGCAGGCGCGGCTTGAAGTTCTCGAAGCAGCTCCCGTTGTCATAGTTGAAGATGTTGAATCCTTCGGCGATCAGGGAGACTCGGGCCGTGTTGGCGATCGGCGGCGCCTGCCATTCAAGCCGCGTGTCCACGCTGCGGTACGACCAGGCGTTCGGGATGATGAAGTCTTTCTTTTCCGGCCGGCCCTCGTTCCAGCGTACGGTGAACGGCGCGGTCGAATCGTCGTTGATCGTGAACGGCAGTCCCGAGCCCAGCGTGATGATCGAGGAGAGCTGGAAGTTGGCCGGCAGTGCCACGATGCCGCTCATGATCAGCCGGTGGCGCTCGTCGTTGGTCCCTGGGAAGCGGTAGAGGCTCTCGGGGTTGAGATAATCAAAGGCGCCGAACGCAAGACCCTCGCTTGCGTTATCGGTACCGGTCTGCTCCGCCTCGGCGTAGGTGTAGGCCAGGTTGAAGCCCCACCTGCTATCGGCGGTGATGGGCCGGTCGAGGTTCAGGAAGAAGCCGTCGTACCAGGTGCGCCGCCCCGTCGAGGTGACGAACACGCGCGCGTAGCCCGGCACCCCCACGTTGTTGCCGAAGCGGTCGTTGAACTGGGTGCCCGGCGGCAGATCGCCGAAGAAGTACATGAGGTTGTTGTAGCCGCGCACGCCGGCGTAGGAGAGCGAGGTGAGCCAGCTGCCGAACTGGCGGCGGATGCCGAGCGTCCACTGGTCGGACCGCGGCGGCTTCATCTCGTTGTCGACCAGGAAGACCTCGGGACCGGGCGCCTGGCCATTGGCGATGAGCTGCCGCAGCGCTTCGGCCGAGAGGTACTCGGGGCGCCAGGCGAGCGACGGCACACTGCAGTTCGGCGTCGGGCTGCCGTCGGCCGAGAAGCAGAACGAATAGATCTTGTACTGCTGGCGGTACTGCTCGTCGAAGATGTCGTTCAGAACGACGCGGTCGTAGTACTTGCCCCAGCCGCCGAAGATCACGGTCTTGGCGTTGCCCTGCACGTCCCAGGCGAAGCCGAGGCGCGGCTGGATCATGCCGTAGTAGGGATCACGGTCGCTGCCGTCGGTGGTATAGCGGTCGAGGTCGAGGAAATCGCGCAGGCACCAGGTGCTCTGCCCGCCCACCGGCGCGCCATAGTTGCGACAGGCGCCTTGCAGAGCGGAGACGAGCTCCGGCGGCGTCCGGAAATCGTTGTTGATCATGTTCGACTCGTAGTCCCAGCGCACGCCGAGGTTCAGAGTCACATTGGGAAGGACCGTCCAGTCGTCCTGGAGATAGAGGCCGGCCTGGGTGTTGCTGAACGCGAGCTCCGGGTCTCCGAAGCCGACGCGCGCCTGGAACGGGAACTGCCAGCCCTCGTCGCTACGGAACTCGAACAGGCCGTTCTCGAAGGTGTTCTTGCTGATCGAATAGTCCAGCCAGCTCACCGAGACGCCGCTCTTGAGACTGTGGCCGCCGCGCCAGTCGAGCGCCCAGGAGACGTCGTCGCGCACGCCGATGCGGTCCTGCTGGAAGTCCTGCGTCGCGTCCTTGCCGCCTATGTCGAGGATGCCGATGTAGTTCAGGCGGGGCGTGGTCGTGTCCAGCGCCGTCGGCCGCCACTCCTGCGACTGGAAGGTGCCGGAGGCTTCGTTGAGGACATTGCCGAGGATCCAGGTGTGCTTGGCGACGAAGGCGTCCGTGCCGATCTCGAAGCTCTCGGCGCCCCCGCGGGTGCGCTGGCCGCCGAAGCCCCGGATCTCCTGCTCGTCGCGGCGGTGAAAGGTCGTGTGCAACGTCTGCCCGACCGCGGGCTGCCAGGAGAGCTTGCCGAAGTAGAGGTCCGACTCGAACGGGGTAGTCAACACGCCCGTCTCGGACTGGCCGAGGAACTGCTGGATGTTGGCCGGCGCGGAGTTGAAGGAGCCGCCGTAGAAGACCGCGGCGTTGCGGTCCTGCTCCTGGCCTTCATAGGAAAGGAAGTAGTGCAGCTTGTCGTGCACGATGGGGCCGCCGACGGAGAGGCCGATCTGCTCGCGCGAGTAGTCGGGCTTCTCCTGCCCGCGCTCGCGCGAGAAGTCGTCCTGCGCCACGAAGTCCTTGTCCTGGGTCAGGTAGAAGACGTCACCATGGACCTCGTTGCCGCCCGACTTGGTAACCGCGCTGATCACCGCGGCCGAGGCCTTCTCGTACTCGGCCTTGTAGTTCTGGGTGAGCACCCGGAACTCCTGCACCGCGTTCTGCGGGAAGGGATTGCCGCGGCTCGACTCCTGCATGAAGCCGCCGCCCGGCAGGATGTCGTTCTTGAAGGACAGGCCGTCGATGAAGACGTTCACCTGGCGGGCATCGGAGCCGCCGCTGCGGAACTTCTGCCCGGCCGCATCCTGATCATCGTTGATGCGGACGCCCGGGGCCAGCGTCGCGAGCCCCAGGAAGTTGCGGTTGTTCTGCGGCAGCGACTCGATCTGCCGTGGAGTGATATTGGTGGAGACCTCCGAGTTGCGCGTCTCCAGCAGGAGCTGCACGGACTCGCCGACGACGGTCACGTCCTCGGTGAACATCTCGCTCGGCGAGAGCACGAAGCTGACGTCCACGTCCTGACCGATCAGCAGCTGCACGCTGCGGCTCTGAGGCGCGTAGGCCCCGGAGGAGACCGTCAAGGTGTAGACGCCCGGTTCGAGGCCGGAGAGCGTGAACCCGCCCTGCGGGCCCGTCGTGGCGGTATGGCGGAAGCCGCTCTGGGCTCCCACGGCTTCGACGGTGGCGTCGGTGACCGGTCCCGAGTCGTCGCGCACCACGCCGCGGATGGACGATACGGTGGTCTGGGCACGCGCCACAGTCCCGGCCAGCGCGGCCAGCAGCAGGAGCAAGAAAGCTGCCTTGCTTGGTCTCATACACTCCTCCTTGATGGGGTATTCGAAGGGGGCAAAGCTGGGGAAAAGACGCCGCCGCACGATCCTCTGACGACGAGGGTCGTGGGCAGCACCTCATGCTGACCCTCCCGGGCCTCTCCGCGTTTCATGACCTGGAGCAATCGCTCGATCGCGCAGGCGCCGAGATCGGCGATGGCGACGCCCACGGTCGTGAGAGGCGGAGTCAGGAACCGGGCAATGGGGATGTCGTCGAAGCCCGCGACAGCGACTTCCTCCGGGACTTTCACCCCGGCCTTCTGGAAGGCGTGGAGCAGGCCGATGGCCATGGCGTCGTTGGCCGCGAACACGGCGTCCGGACGGGGATTCATGCTCAGGATCTCGCGGCCTGCCCGGTCGCCCGACTCCTCGCTGAAGTCCCCCTCGAGCTCGAGATCCTCCGTCGCCGCTCCGAACAGCGACCGCATGGCTTCGCGGTACCCGATCAGGCGTTCCAGGGCGTCGTTGTTGCCCGGCGCGCCCTTGACGTGAGCGATCCGGCGATGGCCGAGCCCGGCCAGGTGGCGGACCATGGCGGCCGCGCCGCCATGGTTGTCGAGGTTGATCGAGTCGAAGCTGCTCCCCTCGGCGCGGGCGTTCAGGAGCACGATCGGCAGCGTTCCAGGCAGGTTGGCCTGGAGGGTCACGGCCCCCGCTTCGGGCGACATCACGATCAGGCCGTCGACCCGGCCGCGCAGGGTGCGCAACACGTCCTCTACCTCGCTGCGGTCGCTGTGCGAGCTCGACACGAGGATGTGGTAGCCGTTGCGCCGCGCCGCCAGGTCCAGGCCGCGGATCACCTCGGAGAAGAATTCGCCGTAGAGATCAGGGAGAAGGACGCCGATCGTGCCGGTCTTGCGGGTGCTGAGGCTGCGGGCGGCGGCGTTGGGCGAGTAGCCGAGCCGTCCCGCGACTTCCAGGATGCGCTGCCGGGTCTCTTCCCGCACCGGCCCCTTCTCGTTGAGCACCCGGGAGACGGTCGCGACCGATACACCTGCCTCGCGGGCCACCTCTTTGATGGTAGCGGCTGGCGGCGAGGAGGAGCGGAGAGTGGGATCGTTCACGGCGGTGTAACCGTTTACATCCGGGGTGACTCTAGACCCCCTTTCCGGCCGCTGTCAAGGATCTGCTAACCTCGCGCCGTGGCTTCCACCCTCCAAACGCGGGATGGCCTCGCGCTCTCGACGTGGCACTACCCCTGCCCCGCTCCCAGCGCCCGGGTCGTTCTGGTCCACGGCTATGCCGAGCACGTGGGCCGGTATCCACACGTGATCGAAGCCCTCAACGGAGCCGGATACGACTGCCACACCCTGGATTTGCGCGGGCACGGTCAATCCGAGGGGGTGCGCGGGCACGTCCTCCGCTTCCAGGACTACCTGGACGACCTGGATCTCTTCATCGCGGCGCTGCCGCAGGATGGCCTCCCCCGCTTCCTGGTCGGCCACAGCCTGGGCGGGCTCCTGTCGCTGCGCTATGTCCTCGACCATCCACAAGCTTTCGCGGCGGTCGCGGTGAGCAGCCCCTATCTCCACCTCGCCACGGACGTCCATTTCCTCAAGGAGGCTGTAGCAACGGCGGCGTCCCATCTGGCGCCGACCCTGCTGACCAAGAGCCCCATCGAGGCCAAGGCGCTGAGCCACGACCCCGCCGTCGTCGAGGCCTACATCGCCGATCCGCTGGTCTTCAAGACGTTCAACGCGCGTTGGTTCTTCCAGACGAGGGAGGCGCAGCAGGAGGTGCTGGAGCGCGCCGGGGAGATCCGTCTCCCGGTCCTGATGATGATCGGCTCAGCCGATCCCATCGCCGAGCCCGAGCGCGGACGCGAGATCTTCCAGCGGCTAGGCAGCCTCGACAAGACCCTGAAGGTCTACGACGACTTCTTCCACGAGATCTTCAACGAGATCGGGAAGGAGCGGGTCTTGCGGGATCTGGTCGAGTGGCTGGCGGTGAGAGGCTAGCCAGGCGCTGGCTCCACCGTGATCTCATTGTCCGCCGGCTGGCGATCCAGCAGCTCGTGATCGGGGTCGATGATGGCGCCTGCGGGGGAGCGTGGCAGGGTGAATTCGAGCGTCTGCGGCCCTGAGCGGAGGCGTTGCGGCGCGCGGTGGAGCGGCTTGCGATCGGCGTCGTAGATGAGGATTTCGACGAGATTGTCCATCGCTACCGCCCGTTCCGTGCCGGTGTTGTCGCCCTTCAGCTTCTGTGCGTCCACGTGCAGCGTCACGCGGTAGGCACCTTGACCGTCGGGCCTTGCGTCAATGCGTTTCGCGCTGAGCTCCCAGAAGGTGATCTCTTCGAAGAGATCACGCAGCAGCGCGTGCGACGACGCCGGGGTCGCGGCGCGCAACTCGGAGTAGAAGTCGAGCGATGTCGGATACGGCGGGCGTCCCGGCGGGAACTTCGCCAGAAGATTGCGGAGTGCACGGTTCACCGGCTCGACGCCCACGGCCTCGCGCAGCGCGTACATCGCGAATGGACCTCTGCGATAGGCGTCGACGTTTTCGAACGTCTGCAGCAGCGGGACGGTGCGCGGCTGGTTTGGTTGCATGTAGTCGGCGCGCAGCACGTCGAGCAGCCGCTGCAGGTGATCGCGACCAAGCGTCTGTTCGACCGCGAGCATCGCGCTGTACCAGGAGAGGCTCTCCGCGAGGAACGGCGCCCCTTCGACGAACGCCGGCGAGAGCTGATGGCCCCACCACTGGTGGCCGACCTCGTGGGCGACGACGGCAAACAGGAAATCGATCTTGCGCGGGTCCTTCGCGGGTCGTAAGAGCGACATGCCTTCCGCATACGTCACGAGGCTGCTGTGCGCGGTCATGCCTCCCACCGATGCATGGCTGGGAAACTCGACGAGCCGCAGCTGCCGGTATCGGTAAGGGCCGAACGCTCGAGTGTTGTAGTCGAGCGATGCCTGCGCCGCCCGGACCATCCGTTCGAGATTCGCTGTGTGCGTGGGGTGGTGGAAGATCTCGATGTCGACCGGCTGCTGTGACCCTGCTGCAGGGCGCCACCGCGCACGATGCACAGCGTAGTTCGCCGAGGTGATCGTCCAGGCGTTGCTGATCGGCGCCTCAGTGACGTAATGCACATAGCGGCGGCTCGCCTCCGTCCAGCTGCGGCGCGCGATCCCGGGCGCCACGCCAATCTGGCCGGCGTCCGTTCCGACGATCGTCTCGAGCTCGATCGCCTCGTATCCTCGCTGCTCACTGCCGACCGGAACCTCGCCGAGGCGCGGATACGGTGAGCGTTCGCGCAGCCCGTATGTCTTGCGGATCCCGGGGTCATCGAGCTCACGAGCGGTCGGATAGCCGACGTCCGGGAGCCAGTCCACGCCGTCGCGCGGCCGGTGCGTGATGAACGAGCCGTTGCGCACGACCGGCGGAGTCGCCTGGCTCTGGAACAGACGCGTCACGATCGCGACGCCGAAGCGCATCTCGAGCGACTCTCCCGGTTCCAGCGCCTGATCGAGCTTGTAGATCCTGTAATTCAGATCGTCGTCGACGGTAAGGCGCGATGGGCGGTCGAAGGAAACGATCGTGGTGTCGGCATCCGGTGAGGTGGCGACCTGGATCGTGTCGATTCGCGCGCCGCTGCGATTCTCGAGACGATGCGTGCCGCGGATCGTCGCCTCACGGTGCTGCGGATAGAACTCGACGTGCAGCTTCGTTGCGGCGAGGATCGGCTGCGGGAGGGATGCGTAGCGGCCGTAGCGACGCTCGAGCTCGGCGCGGCGCTGCTCCGTCTCCGCAGTCGTGAGGAAATCCTGGCGGACGTGCGTATTGTAGAAGATGAACGCGCCGGCGCTGACGATGATGGAGAGCGCCGCTGCGCCGACCGTCGCGGACGCGCGGGTGACGCGTCGACGCGCGAGCGCGATTCGCTGCCGCAGGCCGCGCTCCTCGCCGCGAACCCAGAAGAGGTACGTCGCGAGCGCGAAGAGCAGCGCCCAACCGCCGAAGTAGAGGGTGAACCAGAGGCGCGCTTCCGTCTCCGGACTGAAGCCGGAGATCTCCGAGTGCATCCACACAGGCAGACTGCCGTACAGCAGCAGTTTGTTTTCGACGCCGAGGCTCTGAATGAGGTCTCTGGCGAAAGGGGTGAGCACGACGACCACGTTGGCCACGTACTTTTGATTCACGATGACGTGAATGATCATCGCGAGCGCCGCGAACAGCAGATACTCGGGCAGCTGCAATCCGTAGAGGAGCTGTGCGTAGAGCACGAGGTCGTATTCATCGGCGCCGTAGATCGTCTGAACCGCGAGTCCCGCGGCCAGGAAGACCGTGAGCGCGACGGCCAGCATCAACGCGAGCCCGAGAAACTTGCCGGTGACCGAGAGCGAGTCGGCTACAGGTGTAACGCCGGCGAGGGCGTGCATGCGCGCACCGCGCTCGCGCCACACCAGCTCTCCGGCCGATAACGCGATGAGCAATGTGACCAATATGGAGATGTCGCCGGTGAGGAATTCGACCAGGCGAGCGGTCGTCAATGGTCCGGGAACTCCGAGCTTGTTCGTGGCGAGCGCCGGCGCCTGCAGGATGAAGAGGAGCGCCAGGAGCGGCACGATCCACCATGCGCGGCTGGCGTGGAGCTCCCGGAACGAGCGCACCGTGATCGCGCGCAGTTGGCGCAGCCTCGTCGAGGCGTCAAATACGCGCCGTGCCGTCGGTACCGTGCTCGTGATCGCGCCGGCGCGGCTTGCGTCGGCCGGCCTCGAAGTGACTGCCGTCGATTCGCGGCCGGCGGCGTGATGGGCGAAGCGGAAGCGCGCGTGCGCCGCCGCCACGGCGCTCGTCGCGATTGCGATCCAGAGCAGCCGGCTGGTCACGAGCTCATCGTCGAGCCGCACGACGAACGCGTCCTTCTGCAGCGGAGTCAGTGAGACCAGGAGCGAGTTGATGGTGGTGAAGCCGAGCGGGTCGAGCAGCGTCGCGACGCTGACGCCCAGCTGCGGCGCCAGCAACTTTCCGCAGATCAATGCGGAAAAAAAGAGAAACGCGCCGGCCGCATAGCTCGCCGTCGCGCGACGGGTGACCAGCGCAGCGCCGAAGAGCAGAGCCGTTCCTACGAACGCATTCGGCAGTGCGAAGAAGATGTAAGGGGCAAGATAGGCGGAGAGGCTAATCGGGAGGAGCTTCGAGGGATCGACCCAAGGCATGACGCTCGCGAGCAGGCACCCTGCAGGAAACGCGAGCAGCAGCAGCGCGCTCATCGCGAACGTGCCAAGGAAGCGACCGAGGATGTAGGCGCGCTTCCCGACCGGCGAGGTGTAGAAGAGTGAGTCGGCGCGGGTATCCGTGTCGCGCGCCGCGGCATCACCGGCGAAGCCGGCCATCATCGCCAGCGCCAGCATGCTCCCCAAGACCGTGGTCACCAGCAAGGTGAACGGGGAGTTGAAGCTGCCGTCGTCGCGCGGCCCACCGGCGATGACCTGCATGAGCATGCTGCACATGCTGAAGACGATCAGAAAGTAGAAGAGAGTCGAAGCGCGGCGGAAGTGATAGGCGAGCTCGAAACGGAAGACTGCGAGTAGCTTCGTCACCGTACTGCCTCGAGTGCGGCGGGACGACGGTAGTGGCCACCCATGACGCTGAAGTAGACGTCGTGCAATTCGGGCCCGACGGCGTAGAACGCGGGCGAGGGCTGCGTCTCGTCATAGACGCGGACGACGGTCTTTCCCGCGAGCAGCTTCGTCGAGAGCACGTTGCGGTCACGCTCGATTGCCGGCAGCTCGTCCTTCGCCACGACCCGTTCCCACACGCTCCCTCGCATCGTCTCGACCGCGCGGAGCGGCTCCGATTCCAGCAGGATCTGTCCCTTGTCGATGATGGCCATGCGCGTGCAGAGCTCGGAGACGTCTTCGACGATGTGCGTGGAGAGAATGACGATGCCGTTCTCTCCCAGCTCGCTGAGCAGGTTGAGGAAGCGCACTCGCTCCGCGGGATCGAGACCTGCTGTCGGTTCATCGACGATGAGCAGTTGCGGATTGCCGAGGAGCGCGAGGGCGATGCCGAATCGCTGGCGCATGCCGCCGGAGAAGCCGCCGAGCTTATGCTTGCGCCTATCCCAGAGGTTCGTCTGGTGCAGCAGCGCCTCGACGACAGAACGGCGTTCCGTGCGATCGACGATTCCCTCCAGGATCGCGAAATGGTCTAGGAGCTTCTCGGCCGCGATGTCCTGATACAGACCGAAGTCCTGCGGCAGGTAGCCGAGCGTCTGGCGCACGGCTTCCTTCTGCCGAATGACGTCGAGGTTTCCCAATCGGATGCTCCCTTCATCCGGCTCCTGCAGCGTCGCCAGAATCCGCATCAGCGTCGATTTCCCGGCGCCATTCGGGCCAAGCAGCCCGAACATCCCCGCCGGTATGGTCAGGCTGATGTTCTGCAATGCCTTTACGCCGTTGCCGTAGGTCTTGGAGAGATGGTCAATACGCAGCTCGATCGACATGGCTTGGCCTTGTTCAGTGCCGGTAGTAAATGAGCGCAGCGCCTGCAGCCGTGAGGAGTGCGCCGATGGCGGCGAGCAGTGCGAAGTGCTTTCGCCGCACGCGCTCGAGCAGCGGCGCGAAGATGAAGCGGATCGGCCGTATCAACGCGGCGCAGAAAGCGCCGGCGATGATCCACCACGATCCGAACACCACGCCGCGGAGCCCGGTCAGGAAACGGAGCTCGCCGGCGCGGGTCGCCGGAACGTCGAACAATTGTCGCGCGTCCTGAACCGCTAACGTGATCGCGTAGAGCGGCGGACCGATGAGGAGCAGGATTGTTGCGAACGCGAGTACGAGCGCGATCGCCGGGTAGACGAGCCAGCGACGCGCGCCGAGCGGCTCGCCGCGCTCGCGCTTCTGTTCGATCCAGGCGCGGCTGACGAACATCGCCGGGATCAGCAGCAGAAAGCCGAACTCCATGAACAGCGCGATCGAGGCGAGGACGAGGCCGAAGGAAACGTAGGGGAGGCGCGAATCGTCGGTCCCGGATCGAGCTCCGTCGAGAGCGCGGCGCCACATCGGCCGCTCTTCCTCACCGAGCCATTGCTCGGGCGGCCCCAGACGATCGAGGATGCCGATGATCTCCGTCTCGCCGACCGGCGTCTGCGCATCCTCGAGCGCGACCTCGATGTGTTCGCGCACGCTCTGCTCCACCTCCTCCACGACTTCGGGACGCGTTCCGCGCAGCTCGCTGCGGAGGCGCTGAAGGTAGTGGTCGAGCTGCTGGCGTGCTGCAGGTGTCATTTCGATCATCGCTTCCCTTGCTTTCGCAGACCGCCGATGGCTCGGTGGAGGCTGTCCCAATGCTGATTCATCCGATGAAGGTCGTCGCGGCCGCGGGGCGTCAGCCGGTAGTACTTACGCGCCGGGCCTTCCTGCGACTCCTCTATATACGTCTCGACGAGACCACTGTTCCTCAGCCGGCTCAGGATCGGATAGACCGTTCCCTCGGTGATGACCAGGTGCTCGACATCACGGAGGCGCCGGACGATGTCGTAGCCGTAGAGAGGCGCGGCCGAGATCGCGTTGAGGACCGCGAGCTCGAGGAGTCCCTTGCGAAGCTGCGTCATCCAGTTGTCGAGGGAGAGATCTGTCACGGGAAACACAGTAACCCCTTGCAAGGTACTTGTCAATACAAGGTACCGTCGGATTCGGCGCGCCGAAGGTCACTCCCGGCGCACAGAACTGGATTTCAGCGGGCTTGAAGTCTCTTCGAGCCCGCCAGACTGAGTTTCTGCGCGCCCGGGATGACTTCGAGCGCGCTGAATTGGATTTCGGAGGACCCGGGAAGACTTCGAGCGCCCAGAATTCGAATCGAGAGCGCCCGACGAGACTGCGGGCGCTCTCGATTGGAATTTGGAGCACCCGATGAGACTTCAACTCCAATAAATTTAAGACGAGCGCTCTCGATTGGAATTTGGAGGACTCGGGAAGACTTCGAGCGCACTAGATTGGAATCTGGAGGACTCGAGATGACCTCGAGCGCGCTCGATTGGAATTTGGAGGACTCGTTTTGACTTCGACTCCCTCGAAATTGAATTCGAGCGCTTCAAATTGGAATTCGGCGGGCTCGTTCTGACCTCGAGTCCTTCAGATTCGAATTTCACGCGCTCGACCTCATCTCGAGCGCGCTCAACGGCGTTTTTGCGGGCTCGATCTCATCCGAGGCCGGCTGTTTGTCATTTCAGCGCCGCGCGATCGTCCCGCGGAAGCCCACGGGCATGGGCACGGCGGCCAGCAGCATGCGGACGGACTGGGGCTCCTCCACCTCGACTCGATAGCGCGTCAGGAAAAGGTGGCAGAGCAGCATGAGCTGCGTGGTGCCCAGGCTGGCACCGATGCACGCCTTGGGCGCCCAGCCGAATGGGACGTAGCTCGCATGGCTGCACGGGCCGCGCTCCGCTTCGGGCAGCCAGCGGTAGGGATCGAAGGTGTCGGGGTCCTTCCAGCTCTTCGGGTCGTGATGGATCAGATAGGGGCTGAGGAGATAGCGGTCGCCGGGCTTCAGGGTCGCCTGCTCGAGGTGGATGTCCGTGCGCGCGAACCGGGTCATGAACACCGGG
>DATLNC010000177.1:0-30161 GCA_035536935.1 Thermoanaerobaculia bacterium | reverse complement strand
GTATCCCAAGGAAAACGAGGGTATCGGCGCCGTGGTGCTGGGGTTGCGCGACGAGCTTTCGGAGCGCGCGCGCCTGTTGCTGATCACACTCTGCGGCGCGGCGCTCTGCATCCTGCTCCTCGCCTGTGCCAACCTCGCCAGCCTCTTCCTGGCGCGCGGCGCCTACCGCGAGCGCGAGCTGGCCGTGCGCTCGGCGCTCGGCGCCGGCGGCGACCGGCTGGCGCGCCAGCTCATCACCGAGACCGTGGGCATCGCCTTGGTCGGCGGTGTCGTAGGGGTCGCCGCCGCGGTCGCAGGCATGCCGCTGCTCGCGCGGCTCGTCCCGAGCACGCTTCCGATCGCGGAGCAGGCGTCGCTCGACCTGCGTGTCCTCGCCCTGGCCGCGGGCTTCGTCCTCCTCACCGGCTTCGCCTTCGGCCTCGCTCCCGCGCTGCGGGCGGGGCGGAGCAACGCGCTCGCCGCGTTGCGCAGCGGCACGCGCGCCGGGGGCGGACGCACGCAACGGCTGCGCGCCACGCTCGTGGTCGTCGAGGTCGCAGCGTCGGTCGTTCTGCTCATCCTGTCGGGCCTTCTCATCCGCGCGGTCTGGCGGATCCAGGCGATCGATCCCGGGTTCGTCGCCGAAGACGTCCTCACGCTGCGCACGACGCTGCCGCTGCCCAGGTACGAGCCGGTCGTCCGCCGCGCGCAGTTCTACGAGCGCGTCCTGGAGCAGGTGCGCGCGCTCCCGGGAGTGCGCAGCGCCGCGTACGTCACCGGGCTGCCGATGTCCCATCGCGGCGGCGTCTGGCCGGTGTCGCTCACGGGCGAGGAGGTTCTCCCCGACGACCGGAACATGGTGAGCCTGCGCTACCTCACGCCGCGCTACTTCGCGACCCTCGGCATTCCGCTGCGGCGCGGACGCGACGTGGCGGCGACGGACACGCGCGAGCAGCCGTTCGTCGCCGTGGTGAGCGAGTCGTTCGCGAACCGGCACTGGCCGAACGAGGACCCTCTCGGCAAACGCTTCCATCTGGCCTTCGACGAACGCACGGTGGTGGGAGTGGTGGGAGACGTCCGGGTGCGCGGATTGGAGCGGCCGAGCGAGCCCCAGGTCTACCTGCCGTACCGGCAGGTCGAGGATGGCTCGATCATCGGCTACATCCCCAAGGACCTCGTGGTGCGAACCGAGGTGCCCTCTGAGAGGGGGACGCGCGGCCTGCTGCCAAAGATACGCGAGATCGTCAAGGCCGTGGACCCGGAGCAGCCGATCTCCGATGTGCGCACGATGTCCGAGATCGTCGCCGAGGAGACCGCGCCGCGCTTAACGCAGCTCTGGCTGCTCGGAGCCCTGTCGGCGATCGCGCTGCTGATCGCGGGGTTCGGCATTCACGGGCTGCTTACCTTCACCGTGTCCCAGCGAGCGCAGGAGCTGGGCGTGCGCCGGGCGCTGGGAGCGCAGACCGGGGACATCATCGGACTGGTGCTGCGAGAAGGATTGGCGCTCGCGCTGATCGGAACCGCGATCGGCGTTGCCGTGGCTTACGCCGCCGCGCGCGGGATGAGCGCGCTGCTCTTCGGAGTGAGGCCGGAAGATCCGCTCACGATCGCCGCCGCCGCGGCGCTCTGTCTCGTGACCGCCGTGGCGGGATGCCTGCGTCCCGCAATGCAAGCCGCGCGCGTGGACCCTCTGTCGGCGCTGCGCACGGAGTAGCCATGATCAGGATCAGAGCGTTGTGGATCGTCTTCCTGTTGATTGCCGTTGCCCTTTCGGCCGCTCCGGTGGACGAGCTCGAAGGTCTGTGGAAGGCGAAGCGGCGGTTTGGGCCGGACGCCCGCGGTCTCCTGGTCCTTCAGCGGAACGATGCGGGGTACTCCGCCGAGATGGTCGGGCGGATCGTGCCCGTCCGTAGCGAGAAGGGCGAGCTCTCGTTCGACCTGCCGAATGGCGAGGGTGGATTTCGTGGCAGGCAGCAGGCTGACGGCACCGTTGCCGGCCATTGGTATCCACCGAACGGAATGGCCCAGAACGCGGGCGGCAGGTTCGTCTCGCCGGTCCGCCTGAAGCCAGACGGTCCGAACCGGTGGAGCGGACAGGTGGTGCCCTTCGACGACGCGTTCACCTTCTATCTCCTGGCGCGGAAACGGCCGGATGGCACGATGGGCGTATTCCTGCGCAATCCCGAGCGCGACTTCGGCGCCTGGCTCGGCGTCGACCGCCTCGTCCGTGACGGCAATATCGTGAAGCTCATCGGAAAGCGTCCCGGCCAGAACGAGGAGGGAGAGGCGGCCAGCGGGACGTACGACGCGGAGAGCGAAGTGATCACCCTCTTCTTTCCGAATCGCGGAGGGTCCTACGATTTCCGGCGCGAGGGCGACGACAGCGACTTCTATCCCCGGGGCAAGAACCCGGCGCGCTATGAATATCGTCCGCCCCCCGCGCGGGACGACGGCTGGCCTGTCGGGAGTCTCCAAGAGGCGGGCATCGATCGCGCGGGCATCGAGAGGATCGTCCAGAGGATCGTCGACATGCCGATGGAGTCGGTGGACACTCCCGAGATCCACGGCCTTCTGATCGCGCGGCACGGGAAGCTGGTGCTGGAGGAGTACTTCCACGGCCAGCACCGCGACAAGCTGCACGAGACGCGCTCGGCAGCCAAGAGCGTGACGGCGACGGTCGTCGGCGCCGCCATGCAGGCCGGAGCGCCGCTCGAGCTGTCGACCCCGGTCTACAAAATCATGAACGGTGGCGCTTTTCCGGCGGATCTCGAACCGCGGAAGCAGGCCATGACTCTCGAGCACCTCTTGACGATGTCGTCCGGATACTTCTGCGACGACACCAATCCCGAGGCGCCCGGCGGCGAAGAGATCATGATCAATCAGGAGGAGGAGCCGGACTACTACCGCTTCACGCTCAAGGTCCCCATGGCCTCGGCGCCGGGGGAGAAGGCCGTCTACTGCAGCGCCAGCCCCAACCTCGCTCTCGGCATCGTGGGCCGCGCGACGAATGAATTTCCGCTGGACACCTTCGACCGCCTGCTCGGCGCTCCCATGAAGATCGAACGCTACGGGTGGCCGCTCGATCCCGCTGGGCATCCCTACGGCGGCGGCAGCGTGCAGTTGCTCCCGCGCGACTTCATGAAGTTCGGCCAGCTCATGCTCAACGGCGGAACCTGGGAAGGCCGCAGGATTCTCAGCCGCGAATTCGTGGCCCGCGCCTCGGCGCCTCTGTACCACCTGCGCAACGTCACCTACGGGTATCTCTGGTGGAGCATCGACTACCCGTACAAGAACCGCACGGTGCACGCCTTCTACGCCACCGGCGCCGGCGGCCAGACCGTGACGGTGGTCCCGGATCTCGACCTCATCGTCGCCACGTTCGCCGGCAACTACAGCAGCAAAGGCTCGAGCGAAGCTTCACATCTCACTCCAAGGTACATCCTGCCTGCGGTGCGGGAACCGGGCGACGACCCCAACGCGCCCGTCGTTCCACGCGAGGATTACGTCTCCCCCTACGGCCGCTCGGAGGTCTCGGGACCGGTCTCACCGCCGCGGTAGCCGTTCGCGCGGCACGCGTCCGGGTGAGGAGGACCAAACCAATGGGTAGCCATGTCTACCCATTTGCCTGGGGTGTCTACCCAATGCTTTCCCTCGGCCGATATATAAAGCGGCCATCCTGCCAATATCCGCGGCCTCCACGCACATGGAAGAGCCCTCTACCCATTGCGTGGAGGCGCTGCACATATGGATCTCCCCCTTCTTCGGCGGGGACGGGGCGCCTTCATATGTCCGCCATGGCCGGGTATATGTCGGGGGCCTCATCCGTATGAAGTCTCCAGGAAGGTATATGACCGGGTCTCCCGAGGAGAGAAAGCGTGTTCACAAGCATGGATCTGGACGAGAAACTATTTCGGCAGGCGTGGCAGCTCACGGATTTGAAGACGAAGAAGGCGGTGGTGGAGGAGGCGTTGCGCTGGCTGGTGCGTCTGCACGAGCAGGCGGGCGTGCGCGAGCTACGGGGCCAGCTCGTGTGGGAGGAGCCGGAGCCCCCGAAGCGGAGGCGCCGTGCAGGTTCTCGTTGACGCGCCGGTCTGGCTCGACTACTTCGCGGGCGTGCACACGAAGGAGACCGACCTCCTGGACCGTCTCCTCGGCCGCTCCGCCATTGCCGTGGCGGATCTCTCCCTCGCCGAGGTGCTCTACGCCATGCGCGAGGAGAGGCACCGCCGCACGGCCGAGGCGGCGCTCCGGAAGTTCTGGCAGGTGGACCTCGCAGGCTTCGACCTCGCCGTCAAGAGCGCCATCCACTACAACTCTCTGGCCGCCAAGGGGATCGAGGTCCATGGCGTGGACTGCCTCCTCGCCACCTACTGCCTGGAGCATGGCATGGCGCTGCTCACCGATCCAGGGACCGCGGAGCCGTTCGTGAGGCATCTCGGGCTGCGGGTGCCGCCAGCGTAATCCAGTGCTCCGGATCAGCGGCCGTCCAAGGGAGCCACGGCCTCGATGTCGTCGCGGAACACCGACATCCGCAGCTTTCGCTTGCCGTCCGCTGCGGAGAGCTCCACCAGGGTCGTCCGGTCCTCGCGGTACAGCGGGTCGCGCCACACCGCGACGAAGCTGTCGCCGTGGTGGTAGCGGAGGTCGGCCACCTCGCCCTTGTCCATCTGCAGGACCAGCCCTCCGTTCTCGACGCGCACGTGGATGGGGCCCCAGGGGCACGACTCGTAGGTGGCGGCGTAGCTTGCCAGAGGCCGTGGCGGATCGACGGCGGCAGCCGCGGAGGCGAGCAGCGCCTGGACTTCGTTTCCTTTCGCCAGCTCGCTCCGATGACGGGCCAGCGCTTCACCGCTCGAGTCGCGCGGCTCGAGACCGAGATAGACGTCGAGCAGCCACGAGGCGAGCGCTCCATGAACGTGGTCCGCCGCCCAGGTGTTGACGAGCACCACGACGGCGAGGTCGTCCTTGGGCAGCAGGGCCATGTAGGCCATCTGTCCGTCGCCGCTGCCGCTATGCCAGAGCATCGAGTGGCCGCGGTAGTCCATGACGTTCCAGCCCATGCCGTAGGCGGCGAAGAACTCGACCTGCCGCGCCGATCGCATCTCGGGGGTGGTGGCGATCACCACCTGGGGCGAGTGGGTCTCGGCCAGGCTCTCCGCTCCGAAGGATTTGCCCTCGAGCTCGCCGCCGCCGAGGTGCAGCGCTGCCCAGCGCGCCAGATCGGCGGCGCTCGACAGCACCGATCCGGCGGCGGCGATCGGCTCGCGCTGTGTCTCGCGGTGCAGCGGCCGTTGCGCGCCGCCGATCAAGGAGTGGGAGGAGGCATGGTTGGGGCGGGTCATCCCCTCCTCGTAGCTCGCGACAGTGTCGCTCAGCTTCAGCGGCTCGAGCAGGCGACGGCGCACGAGCTCTTCCCAACTGGCGCCCCCCGCCGCCGCGGCGGCCTCGCCCACGACCATGTAGCCGAGGTTGCTGTACACCAGCGCGCTGCGGAACGGCGCCGCCTGCCGGAGGCAGCGCAGCCTCGACATTACCTCGGACCGCGACAGCGCGGTCAGCTTCCACAGGGAGTTGGTGGCCGCGAGCCCCGTGCGATGGGAGAGGAAGTCGCGCACGGTGGCGTGCTCGGTGACGTAGGGATCGCCGAGCGCGAGAGCCGGCAGGTAGCTGCGGACCGGCTCGTCCCATTTCATCTTCCCTTCGTCGACCAGCGTCGCAACCAGCGTCGAGGTGAACGACTTGGTGAGCGAGGCGGAGTCGAAGACGGTGTGCACGTCCACCGGCTCGGGGCGGCCGAGCTCCCGCACCCCGTAACCCTGGGCGCTGATCCGGCCGTGGTGAACGACGGCCACAGCCATGCCGGGGATCTCCCAGTCGCGAAGCGCCTTGGCCAGGTAGGCGTCGACGTTGGGCGGAAAGGGAGAGGGCTCGACGGCAAAGAGCGGCGGGACGACGAGAAAGGTTGCGAGCAGAACGAGTCGGAGTGAGAGCATTCGCGGGCCTCCAAGAAGTGTCAAATTTTTGGCATCGAGGGCATGAGAAGGCTTGCCGTTGCAGGACATTCAAACCTGTCGATTACTGGGAGACGGAGTGCAGGGCGGTTTGGCGTACAGCGCCATGCGGGTCCGCGGCGAGCGCCGCGAGCAGCCGGCGGGCTTCCGCGCCGTCGCGCCGCTCCAGGTGCTCGACCACCCCGATGCGGACCTGCCAGGCCGAGTCGCCCGACAGTTGCGCGAGGAGGGGCAGAGGCAGCTCGGCCTCTTCGGCCTGGAGGTCGAGCAGGCTGTAGATGGCCTGGGCGCGCACGCGCCAGACCGGATGGGCGAGCAGCGGGCGCAACGCCGGGACCGCCCGGTGATCGCCGGCCACGGCCAGGCTCCAGGCGGCGTAGGCCTGGACGCGCCAGTCGGGATCGGACAGCGCGGCAAGGAGAGGACGGACTACCTCGCCGCGATCGACGCGGCCGAGCGCCCAGCGGGCCCGTTCCCCGACCAGATCGAACTCTGAAGTCTTCTCGTGGCGCGCCGCGGCCTGCAGGCGGAGGATGGCTTCGAAGTCGCGACTCGCTTCGAGGTCACTGTCCGACAGCGTGGGTACCGGACCGTCGGGCAGCAGCTCGCTGAGCGGATCGTCGAGCGCAGCCGCCTCGGTAGCCGGAAGGTCTGGCGCGAAACCGAGGCACGCGACGACAACGGCACCGGCGGTGAGCGCCGCGACCAGGCGCCCGGCCTGGGCCCGCGACGGAGGTTGCCGCCGTGTCCGGGAATCGAGGATGGCGCGCAACCGGCGCTCCAGGTCGCGCGCGAACGCCTGCGCGCCGGCGGGCACGGGATCGCAGCTCGCCTCCCGCGCGACCGCCAGGATCGCTTCGGCATACTCTCCCGGCTTCACACCCGAACGCAGCACGGCATCGTCGCATGCGCTCTCTCGCTCGCGGGCGAGCGACCTCGCCGCCAGCCAGGCGAGCGGATCGAACCAGTGCAGCGCCCGCACAAGCTCCGCCAGGAGCTGGGTCGCCGCATCGCGGCGCCGGATGTGCCAGACCTCGTGCAGAAGGACGGTGCGCAGCCGCGATTCCGGCCAGCTCCGCCAGCGCGCGGGCAGCACCACCACCGGGGAGAGGATGCCGCACGCGACCGGTGCTCCCACTCGCTCGCTCTCGAGAAGCCGCAAGGGGCGGCGGCAGCCGGCCTCCTGCGCCGCTTCCCGCAGCAGCGCCAGCGCCGCGGAATCCTCGACCGCGAGCGCCGAGCGGCGCAGGCGGTCAAGGCTCAGATGGCCGGCGACGAGCCGCGCGCCGAGCAGGAGCGAGCCGCCGAGCCAGAGCATTGCCAAGAAGCCGGCCGCCCCCGTGCGCGCCTCCCGGGTGGCGATCGCCGGCGCGGCCAGGGCCAGGAGGCGCGTGGCGGCACTCCCCGGCGCCCGCACTTCGCCCGCGGCGCCAGGCTGCACCGCCGCAGCCGACCATGCCGCCGGCCATCGCACGTTCAGCTGCGACACGGGGAGCGCCGCGAGAAGCGGCAGCAATAGGGTAAGGCCGAGCGCCGACGTCCAGGCAAGGTGGCGCAACGCGGCTGAGCACCCCCGCAAGGCACGCACGACGATGGCGCCCAGGAGAAGCACCAGGGCGGCCTGAGCGGCATAGGTGCTCACGAGCCCTCCTCCGCCCCGCGCGCCTCTTTGACGATCTCCTCCAGCCGTTCGAGCTCCGCGGCAGAGAGCCGGCTGTTGGGCGAGCCGACGAGCGCCGCCATCGCCTGCGCAGCCGAACCGTCGAAGAAGTTGTGGATGACCTGCGCCAGCAACGAGGCGCCCGCCGCCTCCCGCGGCATGGTCGGACGGTAGACGTAGTGCGAGCCGTCGCGCTCTACCGCCAGATGCCCCTTGTCGACGAGGACCCGCAACAGCCCGCGTACCGCCGTATAGGTCGGCGGGTCGGCGAGGCGCTCGTGAACATCCGCCGCGGTGGCTTGGCGCAGGTTGTAGACGATGTCCATGATCTGTCGTTCGCGGCGGCTGAAGCCTTCTTTCGGGGGGCGAGGCATGATGTCAATATTTTGACACGCAGGAGACGCGCTCGTCAAGGGTTCCCTCCAGAGTTCTCCAAGTCAAGCATTTCGAACTGTTTACCGATTTTTTACAAGCGCCGATAGGCGGGGAGGGGGATGAGGGATAACATTCCCCAAGCGGCTGCGTACCATGAGTAGGCGGCCCGATGGGCAGCAGCACTGGAGGAGTGTGCATGCGTTTCTTTCAGATCGTCCCGATTGTTCTAGTTCTTGCGGCAGGCGAGCCCCTGACTGCCAGCGAGTGGCCGGCCTGGCGCGGACCCGGGCAGGACGGAATCTCCCCCGAGACGGGGCTGATCTCGAGCTGGTCGCCGGCAGGCGAGAACGTCGCCTGGCGGGCTGACCTCGTCGGCCGCTCCACGCCGGCCGTGTTCGACGGCCGGGTCTGCGCCAACGGCCGGGTGGGCCAGGGGCTCCACAAGCAGGAGATCGTGGCCTGCTTCGACGCCGGCACCGGCAAGAAGCTCTGGGAGCACCGCCTGGACGTCTATCTTTCGATGGTCCCCTTCAACCGCGTGGGCTGGGCCAACGTGGTCGGCGATCCGGAGACGGGCAACCTCTACGTCCATGGCGTGGGTGGGCTGCTCGTCGCCTTTGACCGCGCCGGCAAGGTGGTCTGGTCGCGCGAGCTGGCCGAGGAGTTCGGCTTCTACTCCGGTTTCGGCGGCCGCACCCATACCCCGATGGTGGACGAGGACCGGCTGATCCTCTCCTTCGTCAACGCCGGCTGGGGGGAGCAGGGCCCGCCCCGCAACCGCACCTTCGCTTTCGACAAGAGGACGGGCGACCTGCTCTGGGCCTCGAGCCCGGGCGGCCAGCCGTACGACCTGAACACCTCGACGACGCCGGTTGCAGCCGTGATCAACGGCCAGCGGTTGCTCATCGAAGGCAATGCCGACGGCTGGATCCATGCCATCCAGGCGCGCACGGGGCAGAAGGTCTGGAGCTTCCAGCTCACCAAGGCCGGCATCAACATCACGGTCGCGGTCGATGGCGACACCGTCTACGCCTCCCACAGCGAGGAGAACGTGGACACGCCGGGGATCATGGGCCGGCTGGTCGCGATCGACGCGACCGGCACGGGCGACGTGACCAAGACGCACGAGCGCTGGCGGGCGGAGGAGCTGGGCGCCGGCTTCTCCTCGCCGCTCGTGCACGCCGGCACCCTCTACGTGATCGACAACTCGGCCAACCTCTTCGCCTTCGAAGCGAAGACCGGCCGCCAGCTCTGGAAGCACAAGCTCGGAACGGTAGGGAAGGGCTCGCCGGCCTGGGCCGACGGCAAGATCTACGTCACCGAGCTCAACGGCCGCTTCTACATCCTGAAGCCGGGCGCGGACGGCGTGCAGACGCTCGACATGGACGAGATCACCGTCCAGGACACGGCCGAGGGGCCGGCCGGCCGCTACGCGGAGCTGTACGGGTCTCCCGCCATCGCCTACGGCCGTATCTATCTTTCGACCGAGGCGGGTCTTTACGCCCTGGGTGACAAGAGCAAGCCTTTCAAGGTGACCAAGGGCCAGCCGGTGATTCTCGCTGAGCCGGCCGGCGCAAAGGCCGCTCAGCCGGCTTTGCTCCAGGTCGTGCCCGCCGAGGTCCTGATCCAGCCCGGTCAGACCACGCGCTTCCAGGTCCGGGCCTTCGACGCCCAGGGCCGCATGATTTCGTCTCCAACGGCTGAATGGTCGTTGCAGGGGCTGGCCGGCAAGCTGGAGAACGGCGCCTTCACGCCGGATGCCGGCAAGCCGCAGGCCGGCAAGGTGGCCGTGAAAGCGGGAGCGCTTGAAGGCACGGCGCGGGTTCGTGTAATCCCGCCCCTTCCCTGGACCTACGACTTCGAGGCGGTCGAGGTGGGCAAGACGCCGCCCTGGTGGGTGGCGGCCGGACTCAAGTTCCCGGTCAAGGAGCTGGACGGCGGCAAGGTCCTGTCCAAGCCCCCCGTCGCGGTCGGGCTCGACCGCTCGGACGTCTACCTCGGCCCCGACGAGCTCTCGAACTACACCATCCAGGCCGACCTGCTCGGCGCGGTCAAGGGCCGCAAGCGGCCGGACCTTGGGCTCATCAACAGCGGCTACCACATGGACCTGATGGGCAACCATCAGAAGATCCAATTCCGTGGCTGGGCTTCCGATCTGCGGCTGGAGAAGTCGGTGCCGTTCCCGTGGGAGCCGGACGTCTGGTACACGATGAAGTTCCGCATCGATCAGCAGGGGGACAAGGCGCTTCTGCGCGGCAAGGTGTGGCGCCGCGGCGAGCCCGAGCCGCAGGAGTGGACCATCACGGCAGAAGACCCGCAGCCGGTCCACCAGGGGAGCCCGGGCATCTACGGCTACTCGGCGGCGGACATCTATTACGACAACCTACAGGTGACGGTGAACAACCCATGAAGCAGATCGAAAAGCTGATCGCGGCCGGGCTCTTGCTGGCCGCGCCGAGCCTGGCGCAGGTGTCGATGTTCGGCGGCGACCCTTCGCGCAACATGGCCTCGGACGAGAAGGGGCTCGCCACGAAATGGAACCCGGAGACGGGCGAAAACATCCTCTGGACGGCCAAGCTCGGTTCACAGAGCTATGGCGGGCCGGTCCTGGGCGATGACAAGGTTTTCGTCGGCACCAACAACGAGGGGCCGCGCAACCCCAAGCTGACCGGCGACCGCGGCGTGCTCATGGTCTTCGACGCCAAGGATGGCAAGTTCCTCTGGCAGTCGGCCTATCCCAAGCTGCCGGCGGGACGGGTGAACGACTGGCCGCTCCAGGGGATCTGCTCGAGCCCCGCGGTCGAGGGCGAGCGCGTGTATTACATCTCCAACCGCGCCGAGGTGATCGCGGCCGACACCGAAGGGTTTCTCGACAAGGAGAACGACGGCCCGTTTGCGGCCGAGACCGAAAAGAGCGAGATCGACGAGGACGTGCTGTGGAAGGTCGACATGATCAACGAGCTCGACGTCTTCCCCCACAACCTGGCCGCGGGCAACCCGCTGATCGCCGACGGCGTGCTCTACACGGTCACCGGCAACGGGGTCGACGAGGGGCACGTCAACGTGCCCGCGCCGCAGGCGCCGAGCTTCATCGCGCTCGACAAGAACACCGGCAAGCTGCTCTGGGAGAGCGACCTGCCGCGCGAGAAGATCCTGCACGGGCAGTGGTCGAACCCGGCCTACGGCACCATCAAGGGCAAGCCGCAGGTCATCTTCCCGGGCGGCGACGGCTGGCTCTACTCGTTCGAGCCCAAGACCGGCAAGCTGATCTGGAAATTCGACTGCAATCCCAAGGACTCCGTGTACAAGATCGGCGGCGCCGCCACGCGCAACAACATCATCGGCACGCCGGTCGTCTTCGACGACAAGGTTTACATCGGCGTCGGCGAGGACCCGGAGCACGGCGAGGGAATCGGCCACCTGTGGGTGATCGATGCCTCGATGGAAGGCGACGTTACGGCCAAGGCCGTCGTCTGGCACCGCGGCGGCGAGGACTTCCACCGCACGATCTCGACCGTGGCGATCGCCGACGGCATCGTCTACGCCTCCGACCTCTCGGGCCACCTCCATGCTCTCGATGCCAAGACCGGCGAGCTCTTCTGGATGCACGACGTCTTCGCCGCGGTCTGGGGCTCCCCCTTCGTCGCGGATGGAAAGGTTTATCTCGGCGACGAGGACGGCGACATCGTGGTGCTGCGGGCAGGCAAGAAGAAGGAGCTGCTGAACGAGGTGAACATGGGCAGCTCGATCTACACCACGCCGGTCGCGAAGGACGGCATCCTCTACATCAACTCGCGCTCGACGCTCTTCGCGATCGCCGAGGGCAAGGGCAAGGCTCCGGAGAAGAAGACGCCCTGATGGACGTGCTGACGAGATCCTCGCTGGCCGAACTGGCCGAGAAGGTTGCGGAATCCCGCGCGCGGCTCGACGCTCACGTGCGCGAGATCGTGGCCTGGCACTTCGATCCGCAGACCGGGAGCCCGTTCTGGCTCGAGCGGGCCGCGGGCCTCGGGTTCGATCCGCGGAAGGAAGTGAGAGGTTACGAGGACCTGAAGCTCTTCGGCCACTTCGAGGACTCGTGGCTGCGCGGCGGTCCGGTGCGCCGGTGGATCCCCCTGGGCCTGGCCGGCCGGCCGGCGTACGTGTTCGAGACCGGCGGCTCGACCGGGGTGCCGAAGTCGCGGGTCAACATCGAGGACTTCCAGATCGATTACGAGCGGTTCAGCGACGAGCTGCCCGAAGCCGGTTTTCCTCTGGGCGCCGACTGGCTCATGCTCGGTCCGACCGGACCGCGCCGGCTGCGGCTCGCGGTCGAGCACCTGGCGCAGCACCGCGGCGGCATCTGCTTCCACGTCGATCTCGACCCGCGCTGGGTCAACAGGCTGATCAAGCAGGGCCGCCATCGCGAGATGCAGGAGTACAAGGCCCACGTGATCGAGCAGGGGCTCACGGTGCTCCGCGCGCACGAGATAACCTGCCTGTTCACGACTCCGAAGCTGCTCGAAGCTCTCTGCGAGCGCGTGTCGCTGGTGAAGCTCGGCATCCGCGGCATCTTCTGCGGCGGCACGGAGATGAACGCGCAGTTCAACCGCTTCGCCCGCGAGGAGCTGGTGCCGGGGATCGAGTTCGTCCCCACGTACGGCAACACGCTCATGGGGCTCGCCTGCCCGAAGCCGTTCGATCCGGTTGACAACTACGCGATCACTTACTATCCGCCGGCTCCGCGCGCGGTCTTCGAGCTGGTCGATCCGAAGGACCCTGGGCGCGCCGTGGAGTACGGACAGACCGGACGCGTGATGCTCACGACGCTCACCCGCGACTTCTTCATGCCCCGCTTCCTGGAGCGCGACGAGGGCGAGCTGGCCGAGCCCATCGAGCGCTACCCGTGGGACGGCGTGACGAACCTGCGTCTCCTGACCGAGCTGCAGGACTCGGTCGTCGTCGGGGTGTATTGATGTTTCACATTCCTCTGCTCCGCGGCGGACGCCCCTATCGCAGCCTGGATGTGAGGCCGCTGCGCGACTTCCGCACGGGGGAAACAATCGCGGAGATCTCGCAGGCCAATCCCGGGATCATCGCGAAGGATCTGGCCGGGATGCGGCGTCTGAACCTGGGCGTCGGCGAGCTTCTGGAGATCTATCGCCGGGCGGCCCGCCTCTTCGCCGAGGCCGATCTGCCCCAATCGCCGGACGAGTATGTCCGCCAGCTCTCGGCGACCTCCGGCCTGCCGGAGACGCTGTGCCGGTTCAACATGGAGAAGATCCGCACGGTGTTCGACGGCATGGAGCACGTGCTCGCCGGCCTGACGCGGGGGCTCGACCTCTCGGTGCTCGACTCGGGTTTGGGCACACAGGATGGGCGCCGCCTCTCCTACCTTCCGCAGGCCGATGTGCTCGGGGCTGTCCTTCCCAGCAACTCGCCGGGCGTCCACAACCTCTGGCTGCCGGCTCCTGCTCTCAAGATTCCGGTGGCTCTGAAGCCGGGGCGCGAGGAGCCCTGGACGCCGTTCCGTATGTGCCAGGCGTTGATGGCTGCCGGTCTGCCGCCCACCGCGATCGGTTTCTATCCAAGCGATCACGCCGGAGCGTCCGAGATCCTCCAGCGCTGCGGCCGGTCGATGCTTTTCGGCGACGAGGCCACGGTGCGCCCCTGGAAGGGAGACGCGCGGGTGCAGATCCACGGCCCCGGCTGGAGCAAGGTCCTCTTCGGAGAGGATCAGCGCTGGGAGGACCACCTGGATCTGCTGGTGACTTCGATCGCCGAGAACGGCGGACGCTCCTGCCTCAACGCCTCGGGCGTCTGGATCCCCGAACGTGGGAGAGAGCTGGCCGAGGCGCTCGCTGCGCGCCTGGCAGAAATCGAGGCGTTGCCGCTCGATCATCCCGACGCCCGGCTGGCCGCTTTCCCGCGGCCCCAGGTGGCGCATCACTTCTCGGACCTGATCGACCGGCACCTCCGTGTTCCCGGTGCCGTCGATCTCACTGCCGAGATCCGTGGAAGTCGAGTGGCGGAGGCGGGCGGTTGCACCTTCCTGCTGCCGACGCTGATCTGGTGCGAGGACCCCGACCATCCGCTCGCCAACACCGAGCTGCTGTTCCCCTTCGCCTCCGTCGTCGAAGTGCCGCGGGCGGAGATGCTCGCGCGCATCGGCCCCACGCTGGTCGCCACCGGCCTGACCGAGGACCCGCGCTTCCAGCGTGAGCTCCTGGACTGCCCCTGGATCGACCGCCTGAACCTGGGGCCGGTCCCCACCTCCCGTGTCTCCTGGGACCAGCCTCACGAGGGAAACCTGTTCGCTCATCTGTACCGCCAGCGGGCGATCCAGGCCCCGGCCGTCTTTTCCGAGGCGCGGGCATGACCTGGTCGGCCGAAGTCGGCTCGGTGCGTGTCCATGCCGGTCCCGGCGCGCTCGGCCTCCTCGGTACGCTCGCCCGCGAGCTGGGCGGCAGCCGGGTGCTGGTCGTGACCGACCGCGGCGTCCGCTCCGCCGGGCACGTCGATTCGGCGCTCGCCTCACTGGAGGGACTTGAGACGCAGGTGTTCGACGGCGTGGCGGAGAACCCGACCTCGCTGCACGTCGAGGAGGGTCGGCGGGCCGCCGCGGATTTTGGTCCCGATCTGCTGATCGGCCTTGGCGGCGGCAGCGCCATGGATTGCGCCAAGGGGATCAACTTCTTGCTCACCAACGGCGGCCGGATGGAGGACTACCGGGGCAGCGGCAAGGCGTTGCGGCCCATGCTGCCTTCGATCGGCGTGCCGACGACCGCTGGCACTGGCAGCGAGGCCCAGTCCTACGCCCTGATCTCTCACCCGGAGACCCACGAGAAGATGGCCTGCGGCGACCGCAAGGCCCGCTTCCGGGACGTGATCCTCGATCCGCGGCTCGCGGCGAGCGCTCCCCGCCAGGTGGCGGCCACGGCCGGCATCGATGCCGTCTCGCACGCGGTCGAGAGCCATGTCACCTCGCGCTCGAACCCCGTGTCCCGGTTGCTCTCGCGGGAAGCCTGGCGCCTGCTCTCCGCAAGCCTGGAGACCGCGCTCGACTCTCCGGAAGACCTGCGGTCGGTTGAGGACACGCTGCTCGGAGCCCACCTCGCAGGCGCGGCGATCGAAGCCTCGATGCTCGGAGCGGCGCACGCGTGCGCCAACCCCCTGACCGCGCGCTTCGGAATCGTTCACGGCGTGGCTGTCGGCCTGATGCTCCCTCACGTGGTCCGCTTCAACGGCGAGGAAAGGTATCGCGAGCTGCAGGGCGAGGTGGCGGCGCGGATCGAGGATCTGCGCGCCGTGGCGGGCCTGCCCGAGCGCCTGCGGGATTGCGGAGTCGACGCCGAGAGCCTCCCCCTCCTGGCCGAGGAGGCCTCGCGCCAATGGACCGCGGGCTTCAACCCGCGGCCTGTCGACGCGGCGGCTCTGCTGTCGCTTTACGAGGCGGCTTTCTGATGATGGTTCTGTTGCTTCTCCTGCTGTTCGCGACTCCTCCGGGAACGGCCGGCTGGACCATGTTCCGCGGCGACTCTCAGCTTACCGGTCAAGCGCAGGGCGATCTGCCCGCCAAGCCCGAGCCGCTCTGGACCTTCCGCGCGGAAAAAGGTTTCTCTTCCGCGGCGGCAATCTCCGGGGGCGCGGACGGCACCGTCTATGCCGCGTCGCTCGACGGGCACCTGTACGCGCTCGACCTCGCGACTGGCAAGCTGCGCTGGAAGCACAAGGCCACGGACGAGATCAAGTCCTCGCCTTCGGTGCGCGAAGGGACGGTCTACTTCGGTGACGAGAAGGGGATGTTCCACGCGCTGGACGCGAAGACCGGCAAGGTGCGCTGGACCTTCCAGGCCGGGGCCGGGATCGTCTCCTCGGCCAACTTCACGGCCAACTGCGTGCTGTTCGGCTCCTACGATCAGTTTCTCTACTGCCTGTCTCCCAGGAATGGCTCCGTCGTCTGGAAGATCGAGACCGACGGGTACGTGCACGGCACTCCCGCCGTTTCTGGAGACAACGTGATCTCGGCCGGCTGCGACGGCTTGCTGCGAGTGCTGCGCGTCAAGGACGGCTCGGAAGTCCGGCGGGTGCCGCTCGGCGGATACGCGGCGGCGAGCCCTGCGCTGGCTGGCGGCCGCGCGTTCCTGGGCAACTTCGAGAACAAGTTCCTCGCCGTCGACTGGCAGGCTGGCAAGGTGCTCTGGACGTACGAGCATCCGGTGCGCAAGTTTCCGTATTACGCCTCGGCCGCGCTGGCCGGAAGCACGGTGCTGGTGGGAGGGCGGGACCAGATGATCCATGCCTTCGAAGCCGCGAGCGGCAAGGAGCTCTGGAGCTGGTCCGCGCGCTCGGCGATCGATGCCTCGCCGGTGGTGGTCGGCAGCCGGGTGGTGGCCGCGGCGAAGAACGGCGCGATCTTCGCCCTGGATCTCAAAACCGGAAAGCCGGTCTGGCGCTTCGAGGCCGGCGCTCCCGTCGAGGCCTCTCCCGCGGTCGGCGCCAACCGCCTGGTGATCGGTGCCATGGACGGCACCCTCTATTGCTTTGGAGCAAAAGGAAAATGAGTCAACCCGCGCCCGCTGCCCCCCTTGAAACCGAGATCGGCAGCGTCTTCGTATCGAACTACCCGCCGTTCGGCGCGTGGAGCCCGGAGAACCTGCCCGACGTCCACGCGGCGCTCGACGCTCCGCCGCGCCCCGGCACGCCGCTCGGTCTCTATCTTCATATCCCGTTCTGCCGCAAGCGGTGCAAGTTCTGCTACTTCCGCGTCTACACGGACAAGGACGCGGGGGAGATCGGCTCCTATCTCGATGCGCTGGCATCCGAGGTCGAGATGCTTGCGCGGAAGCCGGCGGTCGCCGGCCGTCCGCTCAAGTTCGTCTATTTCGGCGGCGGCACGCCGTCCTACATCAGCGTCCGCCAGCTCGAGGGCCTCGTCTCGCGCATCCAGGCGGTGATGCCGTGGGCCGGCGCTGAAGAAATCACGTTCGAATGCGAGCCGGGCACGCTCACCCACTCGAAGCTGGAGGCGATCCGCGGCATCGGCGTGACCCGGCTTTCTCTCGGCATCGAGAGCTTCGTCGACGATGTCCTGCGCGAGAACGGCCGCGCTCACGTTTCGACCGAGATCTACCGCACGCTCCCCTGGATCCGCGAGTTGGGGTTCGAGCAGCTCAATATTGACTTGATCGCCGGCATGGTCGGCGAGACCTGGGACACCTGGCGCGAGTCGGTGCGCAAGACGGTCGAGACGGAGCCGGACAGCGTCACGATCTATCAGATGGAGCTGCCGTACAACACGGTCTACTCGCAGAGCGTGCTCGGCGGGAGCTTCGACCAGCCGCTCGCCGACTGGCCGACCAAGCGCGAGTGGCAGGACTATGCCTTCGCGGAGCTGGCGGCCGCGGGGTACGTGCTCTCTTCCGCCTACACGATGGTGCGCCCCAAGGGTAAATCGTCGAGCTTCGTCTATCGCGACTCGGTCTGGCACGGCTGCGATCTGCTGGGGACCGGCGTCGCCTCGTTCTCGCACCTGAGCGGAGTTCACTTCCAGAACGTGACGCAATGGGGCGAGTACCTGGCTACCGTGGCGCAGGGGCGGCTGCCGCTGGGCCGGGGGCTCGCGATCACGGACCGCGAGCGGCTCACGCGCGAGATGATCCTGCAGCTCAAGCTCGGCACGCTTCCTGTCTCTTATTTTGCCCAGAAGTTCGGAGCCGACGTGCTCGCCGAGTTCGCTCCCGCGTGGCAGAAGCTGGAAGAGGAGGGGATGCTGCGGGTCGAGGGGGATGCCGTTGAGCTCACCCGGGCCGGCCTGCTCCAGGTGGACCGCCTGCTGCCTTCGTTCTACGACGACCAATACCGGAATGCCCGTTATACCTAGCGCTTATACCAGGAGAACCCAGCATGCGCAGTCTCCGTTTTCTTGCTTTTTGCCTGATCGCCAGCATCGTCGCTGCTGCCGACTGGCCCCAGTTCCGCGGGCCCAACCGGGACGGCATCTCGCCCGAGGCGGCCGTGCTCAAGAGCTGGCCCGCCAGCGGCCCGAAGGTCCTCTGGAAGGCGCCGCTCGGGGAGGGCTACTCGCAGGTCGTCTCCGCCAAGGGACGCCTCTTCACCCTCGCCCAGCAGGGAGAGGAACAGGTCGCCCTCGCCTTCGATGGAGCCACGGGCAAGCGGCTCTGGCGCACCCGCATCGACCGCGAGTACAACGACGGGCAGGGCGACGGCCCGCGCTCCACGCCCACGGTCGACGGCGAGCTGGTGTACGTGCTTTCGGCCAACGGCAACCTGGCCGCGCTCCGGGCCGCCAACGGCCAGGCGGCCTGGCAGCACGACCTGCGCGCCGAGTACGGCGCCAACCCGCCCCAGTGGGGCGTCTCGACCTCGCCGCTCGTCGAGGGCAACCTCCTGATCGTCAACGTGGGGGGATCCGGCAACAAGTCGATCGTCGCCTTCGACAAGACGAGCGGCAAGACGGTGTGGACCTCGCAGGGCGACGGCGCCGGCTACTCGGCGCCGATCGCGATCACCGTCCGCGGCGTGCGCCAGGTCATCGTCTTCACCGCCGACGCGATCCTCTCGATCTCGCCCAAGGACGGCAGGCTGTTCTGGCGCAGCGGCTGGAAGACCGACTACGACGTCAACGCCGCGACCCCGATCTTCCTGCCGCCGGACAAGCTGTTCGTCTCCTCCGGCTACGGCACGGGCTCGGCCCTGTTGCAGATCAACCGCACGAACGTGACGGAGGTCTGGCGGAGCCGGGGCATGAAGAACCAGTTCAGCTCCTCGGTGCTCCACGACGGCATCCTCTACGGCTTCGACGACTCCACCTTCAAGGCGATCGACGCGGCCACCGGCAAAGAGCGCTGGAAGCAGCGCGGCTTCGGGCACGGCTCGCTGATCCTGGCCGGCGGCCACCTGATCGTGCTCTCGGACCGCGGCAAGCTGGCGCTGGTGCAGGCGACGCCCGAGGAGTACCGCGAGCTGGGGAACGCCCAGGTGATCGAAGGCAAGTGCTGGACCTCGCCGTCGCTCGCCGACGGCCGGCTCTACGTGCGCAATGAAGAGCAGCTCATCGCTTTCGACTGGAAGGGCGGAAAGTGAAAAACCTTGCCATCGCTCTCCTTCTGATCGCCTCCCCGCTCCTCGCGCAGGAGCCCCCCGAAGAGCAACCGACGCCTACGTACGAGGACGTGCTGTTCGTCGAGGGGACCCTCCCCAACGTGCCGGATTCGAGCACGATCGCGACCAAGCTGCCGACGCCGCTGCAGCAGACCCCGGCGAGCGTCGGGGTCGTGACCGAGTGGCTGATCGAGGAGCAGGGCAGCTCCGTGCTGGGCGAGGCGCTCCAGAACGTCAGCGGCGTCAACGTTCAGACGCAGAGCGGCGTGGCCGACTTCTTCGTGGTGCGCGGCTTCGACTCGATCGCCAACGGTCTCGTACTGGTCGACGGCGCGGCCGAGCCCGAGATCAGCTTCTATCAGCTCTACAACGTCGAGCGGGTGGAAGTCCTCAAGGGTCCGGGCGGCTTCCTCTACGGCGGCAACCCGATCGCCGGCACGATCAACATGGTCCGCCGGCAGCCCGAGCCGGGCGGCTTCCTGGGCCTCGGCCTCTCGGCCGGGACCTTCAACGCCTACGGCGGCAACCTCGATTGGAACCAGGGAGGCGAGACTGTCGGCTTCCGCCTCAATGGCCTCTGGCACGAGGCGGACGGCTACCGCGACCGGCCGAGCGAGGTGCGCGCCATCAACCCCGGCTTTGTTTGGCGCCCGGACGAGAAGAGCTCGCTGCACCTCAATCTGGAGCTCCTGGACACCAGCTTCTCGCCCGACTCCGGGCTGCCGCTCGTCCCTGTGGACCGCGCGGCGCTCGTACCCACGCTCCGCGTTGCCAACGTGCCGCGGACCCGCAACTATCAATCCCCGTACGATCACTCCGACCAGGAGACTCGGCGCGTCCAGGCCGACTGGGAGGACGAGCGGTCCGGCCGGTTCACCCTGCGCAACAAGGCTTACTATCGCAGCCTGGACTGGGACTCCGACGCCACCATCTTCAACGGCACCTTCCCGAACCCCGAGTTTCTCGGCAGGGAGTCCCTGATCTCGCGCTCGCTGATCCTGCTCGACGACCGCCAGGAGTTCCTGGGCAACCAGCTCGAGGGCGTGCTCCGCGCGGAGACCGGCGGCGTGACCCACCAGCTTCTCGCCGGGATCGAGGTCGCCCGCCTCACCGACCGCTTCACGCTCGATGTGGGCTTCCTGCCCGTCATCGGCCTCGAGCACCCCCGGGAGACCGCCCAGGGGCCGGTCTTCGTGATCCCCGGCCAGTCGCAGTCGGCGGACGCGTCGAGCCTGGTGATCGCGCCCTACGTGGCCGACCAGATCGCCCTTTCGGACAAGCTCCAGGTGCTGGTGGGGGCGCGCTTCGATAGGATCGATTATGAGGACGAGGTCTCCGTGACCGAGCGGACCTTCTCGAAGATCTCGCCGACGCTCGGCGTGGTCTGGACGCCCGTGGCGCCGCTCTCGCTCTACGCCAACGCCGGCCGCGCGTTCGCGCCGCCGTCGAGCCGGGTGGTGGGGGAGCGCGAGCCCGAGGAGAGCGAGCAGATCGAAGCGGGCATCAAGACGGAGCTGTGGGATGGCAAGGCGCAGGCGACCTTTGCCCTCTACCAGTTGGAGCGGCAGAACATGGCCATCCCCGACCGGACCGGCGTGATCAGCGAGACCGGAAGCCAACGCTCGCGGGGCGTCGAGCTGGAGCTGGCGGCCGAGCCTCTGCCGCGCCTGCGCACGTTCTTCTCCTACGCCTACACCGACGCGGAGCTGACCCGGTTCTCCGAGCTGGTCCTCGTCGGGATCTCTCCGCCGACTTTCGACATCGTCGACCGCTCGGGCAACCGCCCGGCGTTCGCTCCCGAGCACCTCGCGAACCTCTGGGTGAGCCGGCGCTTCGGGAGCGGGTTCGGCGCGGGGCTCGGCGGGCGCTATCTTTCGGAACAGTTCATCGCCGAGGACAACGCATTCGAGGTCGAAAGCACCTTCACGCTGAACGCCGCCCTGTTCTATGACGTGGGCGACTGGAGCCTCGGGCTTCACCTCGAAAACCTGACAGATGAGGAGACGTTCACCCGCGGCTTCGGATCGACTTCGGTGATCCCGGCTCCGGGCCTCACCTTGCAGGGCAATCTGTCGTACCGGATCGGTTTGCCGTGGCAGGAAAGGAAGGATTCTTGACCGAGCATGACGTCATCGTGATCGGCGGCGGCCCGGCCGGAGCCACCGCGGCGACCCTGGTCGCCCAGCATGGACACCGGGTGCTCCTCCTGGAGCGCTCTCCGCAGGCCCGGTTCAAGATCGGCGAGTCGCTGATGCCTGCGACCTGGCATACCTTCGAGCGGCTCGGGATGCTCCCGAAGCTCCACGCGAGCCACTTCCCGCGCAAGTACAGCGTCCAGTTCTGGGGCCGGTCTGGGAGAGCCTCCGCTCCGTTCTACTTCCAGGAGACCGATCCGCACGAGAGCTCGGTCACCTGGCAGGTGCTGCGCAGCGAGTTCGACGCCATGATGCTCGACAACGCCCGCGAGCACGGGGCCGAGGTGCGCCGGGGGGTCGCGGTCAAGGAGGTCCTCTTCGACGGCGAGCGTGCGGTCGGGGTCCGTGCCGATTTCGGAAAGCAGGAAGGCGTCCGCGAGATCCCGTGCAAGGTCGTGGTCGACGCCACCGGGCGCAGCGCGCTCCTCGGCCGGAAGCTCGGCCTGATGCGGCAGGACCCGAAGCTGCGCAAGACCGCGATCTTCTCCCACTTCGAAGGAGCGCTGCGCGACCCCGGCATCGACGAGGGAGCGACGCTCGTCCTCTACACTGGCGGCGACAACCAGGAAAACGCCTGGTTCTGGTACATCCCGCTGCCCGGCGACAAGGTGAGCGTCGGTGTGGTCGGCTCGATCGAAAAGCTGATCACCAGCCGGCCGGGCGATCCGCAGGCGGTGTTCGACGAGGAGGTGGCGCTCTGTCCGGAAGCGCAGCGGCGCCTCGCTGGCTCCCGCCAGGCCTTCCCGGCCCAGGTCCTCAACGACTTCTCCTATCGCTCCTCGCGCATTGCCGGCGACGGCTGGGTGCTGGCGGGAGACGCGTTCGGCTTCCTCGATCCGATCTACTCCTCGGGCGTGCTGCTGGCCCTGACCTCGGGCGAACAGGCCGCCGATTCGATCCATGCCGCGCTGACGGCGGATGACCTCTCGGGCGAGCGGCTCGGCGCCCACGGCCCGCGGTTCCTGGCGGGGATGGAAGCGATGCGCAAGCTGGTCTATGCCTTCTACGAGAAGGATTTCAGCTTCGCCAGGTTCCTCCGCCGCTTCCCGGACCAGCGGGTCGAGCTCATCCACCTGCTGGTCGGCAACGTCTTCCGGCCGTCCGACAGCCTCTTCGCGGACATGGGCCAGATGGCGCACCTGCCCGAGGAAGCCCGTCTGGAGACTCACGTGTGAAGAGGCTGCTGCTGTACCTCGCCCTCGTGGCGCTGTACCTGCTGCACAACGACCTCTGGCTGTGGAACGACCCGCGGCTCGTCCTCGGGCTGCCGGCCGGGCTCGCCTATCACATCGGCTTCTGCATCGCGGCGTCGGTGGTGTTGACGCTCCTGGTGATCCATGCCTGGCCGGACCACCTCGATCGGGAGACCCCCCGGTGACCCTCGCGATCATCATCGTCTACCTTGCGATCGTGCTGGTGATCGGTCTCTTCAGCCACCGCTTCTTCCGCGGCACCAGCGAAGACTTCTTCGTCGCCGCCCGCACGATCGGGCCCTTCATCCTCCTGGTCTCGCTTTTCGGCGCCAACATGACCGCGTTCGCCCTGCTGGGCTCCGCGGGCGAGTCCTACATGGAGGGCATCGGCGTCTTCGCGCTCATGGCCTCGTCGTCGGCCCTGGTCATCCCGGTGGTCTTCTATTTCATCGGCACGCGGATCTGGGCTCTTGGCAAGCGGCGCGGCTACCTCACCCCGGTGCAATTTTTCCGCGAGAGGTGGGACTCGGACGCGCTCGGCCTGCTGATCTTCGTGGTGCAGGTCGCGCTGCTCATCCCCTATCTCCTGATCGGCGTCATGGGCGGCGGCGCCACGCTCACCCAGGTGACGGGCGGGCAGGTGCCCGACTGGGTCGGCGGGCTCGTGATCTGCGCCGTGGTGCTCACCTACGTCGCCTACGGCGGCATGCGCGGCACGATCTGGGTCAACGTGTTCCAGACGGTCGTGCTGCTCGGGCTCGGCTTCATTGCGTTCTGGGTGATCGTCGACAAGCTCGGCGGGCTCTCGGCTGCCATGACCCGGCTCGCGGCCACGCACCCGGACATGCTGGTGCGCGGCGAGCACGTCAAGCCGCTGCAGCTCCTCACCTACACCTGCATCCCGCTCTCGGTGGGCATGTTCCCCCACATGTTCATCCACTGGCTGACCGCGAAGAACGCCGCCTCCTTCCGGCCGACGCTCGCCTTCTATCCGATCTGCATCGCCATCGTCTGGGTGCCGAGCGTGCTGCTGGGAGTCTTCGCCCGCATCGACTTCCCCAACGTCGCCGACCTCGGGCCCGGGGGCGCCAACTCGGTCCTGGTCAAGATGATCGACCTGCACGCGCCGGGCGTGCTGGCGGGGCTGCTCGCGGCCGGCGTGTTCGCCGCGATCATGAACTCCTTCGACTCGCAGGTGCACTCGGTGGGGACCATGTTCACGCAGGACATCGTCCGCCACTACGGCTTCCAGGACCGGATGAGCGAGAGCAAGCAGATCCTGGTGGGCCGGCTGTTCATGGTTGCCGTCCTGGTCGCCGCCTACCTGCTGTCGCGGGTGGTTGATCGGAGCATTTTCAAGCTCGGCGTCTGGTGCTTCACCGGCTTCGCCGCGCTCTTGCCGATCGTGGTGGCGGCGGTCTTCTGGAAGCGCAGCACGAAGTGGGGGGCCTTCGCCTCCACGATTTCGGTGGTCGTGCTCTGGCTGTACTTCGTAACCATTGGCTGGAAATCCGCGGACTACACGATCGCGGACTCGGGCGTGATGCCGGTGGCCCTGATGCTGCTGGTCTCCGCCGTGGCCATGATCGTGGGCTCGCTCCTGACCCGGCCGCCGGTGGAGGCGACCTTGGAGAAGTTTTTCCCATGAGGATTGCTTACATCGCGGCCGGCGCGGCCGACATGTACTGCGGGAGCTGCCTGCACGACAACACGCTGGCGTCGGCGCTCCAGAAGATGGGCCACGATGTGGCCCTGATCCCTACCTATACGCCGCTGCGCACCGAGGCGCCGGGCATCAGCCTCGACCGGGTCTTCTTCGGCGCGCTGAACGTCTACCTGCAGCAGAAGGCCGCGGCCTTCCGGCACACGCCGGAGGCCCTCGACCGGCTGCTCGACCGGCCGGGGCTGATCCAGCGCGCCGCGCGGCTCGGCGCTTCGACCGATCCCACGGAGCTGGGGGACCTCACGCATTCGATCCTCCAGGGGGAGGAGGGATTCCAGGCCAAGGAGCTGGCGAAGCTGGTGGACTGGCTGCGCGACGACTTCCGCCCGGATATCGTGCATCTGACCAACTCCATGTTCGCCGGCTTCGCGCGGAACCTGAAGCGGGAGCTGGGCGTGCCCGTGGTTTGCAGCCTGCAGGGCGAGGACCTGTTCATCAACCAGCTCCGCGAGCCGTGGAGGAGCCGGGTGCGGGAGCTGCTGAGCGAGCGCGCCCGCGACGTGGATGCCTTCCAGGTCAACAGCGCCTGGTACGCGGACTTCATGGCCAACTACCTGAAATGTGATCGGAACCGGATGTTCGTGGTTCCGCTCGGGCTCACCCTTCAAGGTCACGACGGCGAGGGTCTCCTCCTCCGGACCGCGGAAAACGATCCGCTGACGGTCGGCTATCTCGCCCGCATCTGTCCCGAGAAGGGGCTCCACGTGCTGGTCGAGGCGTTCCGGCTTCTGGCGGGAAGGGTGCGCCTCCGGGTAGCGGGCTACCTCGGCGAGCGGGATCGGCCTTACCTGGAGGAGCTGGAGGCCCGGATCGCGGGCTGGGGCCTGTCGGGTTTCTACGAGCGCGTCGGAGAGGTGAACCGGGAAGAGAAGATCCGCTTTCTCCAGACGCTCGACGTCCTCTCGGTGCCGACCGTCTATCTGGAGCCCAAGGGGCTCTTCGTGCTGGAGGCGCTCGCCAACGGCGTGCCTGTCGTCCAGCCCCGGCACGGCGCCTTTCCCGAGATGATCGAAGCCACGGGAGGCGGCCTGCTCGTCGAGCCCGACTCGCCCGAGGAGCTGGCGCGCGGGATCGAGACCCTGATGCGCGATCCCGCACTGCGGCGGGAGCTGGGACGGCAGGGCCGCGAGGCGGTCCACTCCCGCTTCCACGACCGCGCCGAGGCCGAGGAGACCCTGCGGATCTATGAGCGGCTGCTCGCCGCGCCGGCCCGGAGGGCGACCGCGTAGTGCCCTGTCACATCGGAAAAGATGGATCCTCTGTAGGGGCACCCCTTGTGGGTGCCCTTCCGGAGGGCGGCCACAAGGGCCGCCCCTACATGAAACTTGGACTGTGACGAGGCACCGGTGCTGACTGTCCGCGACGTCCACAAGCGCTTCGGCTCTACGTCGGAGAATTCGGAGCCGGTGGAGGTGCTGCGCGGAATCTCGTTCGAGCTGGGGGAGGGAGAGGCCTTGGCGATCACCGGGCCGTCCGGATCGGGCAAGAGCACGCTGCTGCACCTGATCGGGTCGCTCGACCGCCCCTCGTCGGGCACGATCGAGATCGGCGGCACCGATCCCTTCGCGCTGCCCGAGCCCAAGCTGGCCTGGTTCCGCAACCGCACGATCGGCTTCGTCTTCCAGGACTCCCATCTCTTGCCGCAGTACACGGTGCTCGAGAACGTGCTGGTGCCGTCCCTGGCTTTCAAAGGTCCGAGCATGGAATCCCGGGCTGCCGAGCTGCTGGAAAGGGTCGGTCTCGCCCACCGGATGACCCACCGGCCCGCCGAGCTGTCCGGCGGCGAGCGCCAGCGGGCGGCCGTGGCGAGAGCGCTCCTCAACCGGCCCCGCCTGCTGCTCTGCGACGAGCCCACGGGCAGCCTCGACCGCGCCGCCGCGACGGCCGTGACCGACCTTCTCTTCGAGCTGCACGAGGCGGAGCGGACCGTCCTCATCGCCGTGACCCACAGCCTCGACCTCGCCGCGCGCTTCGCCCGCCGCTGCGAGCTGTTGGAGGGACGATGCACCCAGCAGCCCTCCGCAGCCTGACGCACTTCCGGAAAGCCAGCCTGGCCGTGGCGCTCGGGGCGGCGGTAGCCTCGACCGTCCTCACCGGCGCGCTGCTGACCGGCGACTCGGTGCGCGGCAGCCTGCGCGACCTCACCCTCGAGCGCCTCGGCGGGATCGACCAGGCCCTGGTCTCCTCGCGTTTCTTCCGTGAAGAGCTGGCCGCGGACTTGAAGGCTGCACCGCTGATCGTGCTCCGGGGAACCGCCGTGCATGGGGAAACCGGAGCGAGGGCCGCGGGAGTGGCGATCTACGGCATCGACGCCCGCTTCGCCGAGCTGCACGGGACCGCCATCCCCGAGCTGACCAGGCTGACCGAGACTGGCATTTTTCCGCCGGTCGTCCTCAACGAACCGCTCCAGCGCGAGCTGGGCGTGCGGCCCGGCGACGACGTCCTCCTCTCCTTCGAGCGCCCGGGGGAGATCCCCAGCGAGACCCTGCTCGGCGAGAGGGAGCCGGACGACGTGCTCGCCACCCGCCGCTTCACTGTGGCGCGTGTGCTGCCCGAGCGCGGCCTCGGGAGCTTCGGTCTCGCGGCTCAACAATCCCAGCCGCGGACGGCCTTCGTGTCGCTCAAGGACCTCCAACTCGCGGCCGAGCGGGCGGGGGAGGTGAATGCATTGGTAACGAAGGAGGGGAGGGAGGTGAGGGACTCCCTTCAATTGGAAGATCTCGGCCTGCGTCTCGTCCGCGGCGAGCGCCACGTCTCTCTAGAAAGCGAGGAGTTCTACCTCGATCCGGCCGTCGCCCAAGCGATCGGGGGTACTCCCTCCAATACTCCCTCCAATACTCCCTCCACCCGGATCTTCACTCACCTCGCCACGGGGCTGCGGGTGGGGGAGCGGCTCCTGCCGTACTCGATGGTGTCCGGCATCTCCAGCCTGGATGTGGGCGACGGAGAAATCCTGTTGAACCGCTGGGCTGCCGACGACCTCCAGGCCCGGCCCGGCGAGCCGGTCGAAATGAGCTACCTCGTGATGGCGCCCGGGGGCGGGCTGCTGGAGAAGAAAACCACGCTGCGGCTCCGTGGAGTCCTGGAGATGTCCGGACTCGGTGCGGACCGCTCGCTCACCCCGACGTTCCCGGGCATCGAGAACGCGGAGGACATGTCGGCCTGGGACCCGCCGTTCCCGGTCGACCTCGACGTCATCCGTCCCCACGACGAGGAGTATTGGGATACCTGGGGCGCCGCGCCCAAGGCGTTCGTCTCCCTGGAGACCGCGCGGCGGCTCTGGAGCACGCGCTTCGGGGATCTGACTGCCATCCGCGTTCCGCTCGAGATGGAGGAGAACCTGCGCCGCGAGCTGCCGCGAAAGGTGCCCCTTGAGCCGTTCGGGCTGGTGTTCCAGCCGCTGAAGCGGGAGGGGCTCGCCGCGGCGGAGGGATCGACGGACTTCGCCGGTCTATTTCTGGCATTCAGCTTCTTCCTGATCCTTTCCGCCGTGCTGCTCGTGGGGCTGCTGTTCAGCCTGTCGGTGGAGCGGCGCGCCGGCGAGCTGGGGCTGCTGCTGGCCGTGGGATACCCGATTTCCAAGGTCCGCCGCCGGCTGCTGGCCGAGGGCGCCGTGCTCGCCGGCCTCGGCTCGCTCCTGGGCCTCGCCGGAGCCGCGGGGTACGCCTGGCTCCTCATGGCGGGGCTGCGTAGCTGGTGGCTCCCTGCCGTGGGCACGCCTCACCTGTTCCTGCACGTGAGCCCCGCGAGCCTCGCCATGGGCTGGGCCGCCTCGGTGGCGACGGTCCTGCTCGCCGTGGCCTGGACCGTCCGCCGGCTCTCGAAGCTGCCGGCGCCCGCTCTCCTCGCCGGCTCGACGGCCATGCAGGCAAAGGGAGGGCGGCTCGCACGCCGCCTCGCCCCCGGAGCCGCCCTCGTTGCCGCGGCGCTCCTGGCTCTTTCCTGGAAGACATCGTCCCCGGCCCTGTGGATGGGCATCGGCTCTTCGCTGCTCGTCTGCGGCCTCGCCCTGGTCTCGCTCTGGCTCCGCCGGCCCCGGCCCGCGCGCCATCTGACCCTGACCGGCATGGCCGCGCGCAACGGCGCGGCGAGCCCGGGCCGCAGCCTGCTCTCCGTCGCCCTGGTCGCCTGCGCCTGCTTCGTCCTGGTCACCGTGGCCGCGAACCGCCGGGAGGCGGGAGACGGGGAGGCCGAGTTCCCGTTGTACGCCGAGTCCGCCGTGCCCGTGGTTGTAGACCCAGCGGAAGAAGCCGGACTGCACGGCGTCACGGTCCACTCCCTGTACACGGTGCCAGGCGACGACATCAGCTGCCTCAACCTCTTCCGTCCCACCCGGCCGCGGCTTTTGGGCGTGCCTTCCACCTTCGCCGGCTTCGACGCTCTGAAGCAGGACCTCGGGCCGGATGTGGTCCCGGCGGTCGCGGACGCCAACTCGGCCACCTGGATCCTCAAGCTCGGGATCGGAGACGAGCTCTCCATGGAAGACGAATCCGGCCGGCCGGTGCGCATCCGCCTGGTCGGATTGCTGGAGCGGAGCCTGTTCCAGAGCGAGGTGCTGATCTCCGAGGCGGCGATGCTGCGCCACTTCCCGGGCCTCGCGCGGAAGACCTTCTTCCTGATCGATGGTCCCCTGGAGACGGCGCAGGCCCTGGAGGAGGCGCTGAGCCGCTACGGCTTCGACGTCTCCACGACCGCCGAGCGGCTGGCCTCCTACCACGCGGTGGAGGACACCTACCTGTCGACCTTCCAGGCGCTGGGCGGCTTTGGCCTCCTGCTCGGGACGCTCGGGCTCGGCGTGGCCCTGCTGCGCAGCCTGATCGAGCGGAGGGGAGAGCTCGCGACCCTGCGTGCCTTCGGCTTCCGCCGCAGCCGGATTGCCGGTATGGTCGTCGCGGAAAACGGTTTCCTGCTGCTCCTGGGCGTGGCCGTGGGGACGGTCTCGGGCCTCCTCGCGGTGGCGCCCCACCTGGGACAAGGCATAACCCGTCTACCCTGGGCTCCGCTGGTCGCCACCATCCTGGCCGTGGTAGCGGTGGGGCTGATCTCCTGCGCCGCGGCGGTGCGGAGCGCGCTGAAAGCGCCGCTGCTGCCGGTGCTCAAAGAGGAACGATGAAAATGAACTGGCTCGTCTTCGCGTTGATGACCGTGGTTTCCTGGGGCCTCTACGGTGCCTTCCTCCACACCGGCCAGATGGGCATGGCCGATCCGGTGAACGGGCGCTACAAGGCCTTCCTTTTCGTGGGGCTGGCGTACTTCCTGACCGCGGTCCTCGCGCCGCTGCTCCTCCTCAAGCTGCAGGGGGCCGACTGGACCTTCCCCATGAAAGGCGCGCTCTGGTCGCTCCTGGCCGGCACCGTGGGAGCCGCCGGGGCCTTCTGCGTCCTGCTGGCCTTCGGCGCGAAGGGGACGCCGCCGGTGGTGATGTCTATCGTCTTTGGAGGCGCGCCGATCGTCAACGCCCTCTACTCGCTGGCCCTCCACCCGCCGGAGGGAGGCTGGGGGGCGATCCGCTGGCCGTTCTACGTCGGCCTGCTGCTCGCCGCGCTGGGAGGATGCCTGGTGACGCTCTACAAGCCGGGGCCGGCACCGGCGCCGGCACCACGAACCGTGCGCGAAGCCTCACGCACGAGATAAGGCGCGGAAAGAATGGCTTTGATCGTCGTGAAAGGCCCTTTCCCAGGGATGTGAATCTCGTCGAGGCTCGGGAAAGCCGTTTTCCCGGGCTTCCAAGTCTCTTCTCTTGTCGGGAAAGGCATTTTCCCGGTGTTGTGAATCTCTTCGGTAGCCGGGAAAGCCGCTTTCCCGGCGTTCCAGGTCATTCAGATCGTCGGGAAAGCCGTTTTCCCGAGCTTCCAAGTCTCTTCTCTTGTCGGGAAAGGCGTTTTCCCGGTGTTGTGAGCCTCTCCGGTGGCCGGGAAAACC
>DATLNC010000176.1:0-22464 GCA_035536935.1 Thermoanaerobaculia bacterium | reverse complement strand
AGACCGAGGACTACATCACCGGCCGGTTCGGCTAGCCACAGGAACCCCATGAGCGGCGGGCCCGCGCCCGGGCCCGCCGAACCTCATGGGCACATCGATTGTCAAAGAACGCTCCTTGGCCAAGAAAACCCGCATCGCCGGGTTCTCAGTCAGGATGGCCATCAAAGTCGCATAACTGTCCCTGAAGGTCAACCGCAAATAGAGTTGGAAGCGACAAACATGTATGTTTCGCATACATCTCTCTTGACCAAGAGCATATAGAGGGCTAGATTCCCGCTTCGCAGTTGACAGGCGGGCACATCCCAGGCTCGCAGAAGGTAGCAATCGGCGCCAATGATGGCGCCGTCATCGGGCCCTAAGGTCCCAGAAAAGGAGAGGCATCATGTCCGAGTCGAATTCGTACGCTGAAACGGTCACCAGTTGGGAGCAGGAGCTCATCGCGGCCGAGCGGAACGCCGGCGATCTGCCGCAGGCGGAGATCCCTCGCGAGAAGCTCCAGGGGGTGTTGAACGAAATCCGTGGCTTCGCGGCCGAGCAGGCGGTTCTGACCGCGAACAAGCAGGAGGCGACCAAGCGGATCTACCTGCTGCTCGCCAAGGGCCGCAAGATCTCCACTCTGCTGCGCACGATCGTCCGGGAGCACTACGGCAACCGTAGCGAGAAGCTGGCCGAGTTCGGCATGCAGCCCCTCCGCGGCCGTCCGCGCAACCCCGAGACTCCCACTCCCATCCCTGAGTAGTTGTCGCACCGAAAGGGGGCGTGCCATCGGGCACGCCCCCTTTTTTTGCCGTTCGTCGCCCTCAACGAGAGGCTCGTCAGGTTCGACGGGAGTCTCATTGAGCTCGACGAGAGGCGCAAAAGGTTCGACGAGAGGTTCGAAAGGTCCGACGAGACCCTGAAAAGGTCTCACGAGAGGCTGAAAGATCCGGCGAGAAGCCCGAAAGGTTCGATGAGGCTCTCGAAAGGTCGGACGAGACTCTCGAAAAGTCCGATGAGGAGCTCGAAAGGTTCGATGGGAGGCTCGTCGAGGTCGACGAGAGGCTCGAAAGGATTGACGAGACTCTCGAAAGGTCCGGCGAGAGGCTTAAAAGGTTCGACGAGAGGCTCGATGAGCCTCCCGGTTCATTGAAATCTAGAAGGACGGCCGGCCTCCGAGTCCAAGGACGCCGCCGTCCGCCCAAATTGAAGGGGACCCGGTCTCCAGGGAAGCCGTGCGTCCTTCTCCTAGCGAGGAGAGGACCGGCCGGCTCCGGGGGGAGGCTGGGGCGAGGGCGCCTGCCCTCCAAGCATTTCCCCTCCCACCTCGCGCATGAGAACGCCATTCCCCTTCCTGAGAGCGAGGTGCCGAGCCCCGGAGCCGGCCGTTGATTTTCGATTCGGCGCTTCTGCGTCCCGATTGACACCCTCCAGTACCGGGCGTAAACTTGCTAAGTATAAGTTTCTGAATCTTCGAGGGGGCGACCACGTTGGAGCTGCTGACGTCATATGACACTGATCTGGTGTCCTAGTCCTGCGAGCGGCACACATAGACACCAAGGTTGAACGTCGGGAGTAGTTGACGTGGCTAGCAAAGACAGGGAACTGCACTACCTTCAAATCCTGCGGGAAAAGCTAGGGGATTTTCCCGAGGGAGCGGTAGTGCCGGATGAGGAACCCGACTTCTTGATTTCAACTCGAGAAGGACCTCTTGGGATCGAAGTGCGCCAGATCTTCAAAAGCGATGACAACCGCCCGCCGAGACAGGCTACGGAGAGTGAGGCCAGATGCATAGTAGCACAGGCCCAAGAAACTGCTGTCAATAGAGATTTGCCGGGGCTCGCAGTTGCGGTGACCTTCTCACCGTACACTTCTCTTAAGAAGTCGGCTAGGTCACAGCATGCTGCCAGTTTGTTTGAAGCTATAGCGAAACACATGCCTGAAGAAGGCCGCACCATTCGAAGTGGCCACGACCTCGACCTACCGTGGAAAGACCTACCGAAGTTCGTCAGTCAGCTGAGAATTTTTCGCCCCCCTGAGCCTTGCGCCCATTTTTGGAGGGTTCACGGAGGTGGTTGGGTGCAAACGGATTGCGTTGATCTGCTTACGGAGGCAATTGACGCGAAGAACAAGCTACTATCTGCTTATCTGGACAAGTGCTCGCGCTGTTGGCTTGTGCTAGCGGCAGAAGGTTTTGACGACTCAAATCTTATCCAACCTGCCCAAGAAAGCGCTCAGCATATATACCATTCGCTGTTTGATAGGACCTTCTATCTAGAGGTATTTTCTCGCAATGTGGTTGAACTGAGGACCAGCAAAGGAGCCGGAGGTGGACGCCGTTTAACCCTGGCCTCCAGCGGACACTTGGGCTCGCGCCCAAGTGCGCGCTGAGGCCCCAAGCGTTATGCGGTGCTGCTCATCCAAGCGATCCGACACACTGATCTATGTATGTCGGTGGCTACAGCTTGGGATATTTTGCTTTCTACCCACCCCGGGCTGAAGCCCGGGGCTACATGCCGTCGCCCCTGTCGGGGCTGATCTGAGTCGGATGCTTGAAAATGACCGGATTTCAGACGCGCCATGCAGGCGCCTCGACGAGCACGGTGGCCGGCGGCAGGTCGTCGGCGAGGCCGTATTCGGTCTTCCCCAGGCTGCCGAGATCGGGAGAGCCAGGACAAGAAGAAGAGATGGACCACTCGCTCGTGGCATGACTGCGCTCCTCTGGGAAGGGCCTCGGTGGATCGAGGCGCGGAGGCAGACTACGGGCAGGGCGTGACGGCGGTGCCGCGGAAGATCGACGCGGGCGGGAGGAAGCGGTGACGGTGAACTGCAGTAGAATCCGCACAAGATGCCAAACAGGTCGACCGCCAGGTCCATCGACGAGTACATAGAGGAATTCCCTCCCGAGACTCGGAAGGTGCTGGAAGAGATGCGAGCTCTCATCAAGGCATCGGCGCCCGGCGCCACGGAGAAGATCAGCTACGCGATCCCCACGTTCTACCTGAACGGAAATCTGGTGCACTTCGCAGGCTACGAGAGGCACATCGGCTTCTATCCGGGAGCGAGGGGGATCGAGGCGTTCAAAGAGGACCTCAAGTCCTACAAGAGCGCGAAGGGCTCGGTGCAGTTCCCCCTTGGTCAGCCATTACCCACGGACCTGATTCGCCGGATCGTCGAGCTCAGGGTCGCAGAGAACTCAATCAAAGGAAGGTAATATCGGGCCGCAATGCGGCTCCAGCGCTGGGAGTGGGCGACCGCCCTCCTGATCACCCTGTTCGCCGTGGGGCTCCACGGACTGCGGCTGGTCCATGCGGGGCCGTTGTGGCGCGACGAGGCCGCCGCGTTCCACCTGGCGACCTCGCCCACCCTGGCCGAGGTCGTGGCCAAGCACGAGTCCTTTCCGCCGCCGTTCTTCTTCCTCGTCCGCGCCTGGGCGGCGGTGCTCGGCGGCTCCGACGCCTCGTTGCGTTTCTTCGGCCTGCTGGTGGGCCTCGGCCTCCTCGCCCTGTTCTGGTGGACCGCCCGGAGGGCTGCCGGGACGGTGCCGCTCCTGGCCCTCGCCCTGGTGGCGGTCAATCCGTCGGTCCTGATCTTCGGGGATTCCCTGCGCGGCTACGGCCTCGGGACCGTGGCGATCGTCGCGGCCTTCGGCGCGTTCGCCCGGCTGGCTGCCAGGCCTGACCGCCGCGCGATCGCGGTGGCGGCAGTGACCGCCGTGCTGAGCGTCCAGCTCCTCTTCTTCAACGCCGCCCTGCTGCTCGCTCTGGGTCTGGCGGCGATCGGGGTCGGGATCGCGAGGCGGCGTCCGCGCGTGATCGGGGCCGTGGTCGTGATCGGCACGGCAGCAGCGCTGTCGCTACTGCTCTGGATCGAGCCGGTGCTTGCCACACGGTCCTGGAGCGGACTGCTGAAGGTCCCCCTGGGGCCGCCGGAGATCTTCGGCGAGCTGGCGCGGACGGCGAGCGCGCCGGTCGCGGAGCTGCGATGGGTCTGGCTGCTGCTCGCGGTCCTGGCCCTCATCCCCCTGCGCACGACCGAGGATTCGGAGGAAGAGAAGGACGTGCGCCTGTTTGCCCTGCTCTCCCTGCCGGCTCTCCTGCTGGCACAGTGGGCATTCCTGGAAGCCCTCGGCTATCCGCCCCGGCCCTGGTACTTCCTGGCCGTACTGGCCGTGGCCGCGGTCGCTCTCGACGTGCGGCTCGCCGGCTCGCAGCTCGGGCGGGCTTCGCGCCTGGGAGCCGCCCTGCTGGCGGTACTCGCGCTGGCCCTGCCCGTCACCGCCCTTGCCCGGGTGCGGATGACCAATGTGGATCTGGTGGAAGCGCGGATCGCCGCGGAGGCCGCGCCCGGGGACTTGGTGGTCGTGGCGCCCTGGTACATGGGCATCAGCTACCTGCGGTACTCCCGCGGCTCGACGCCCTGGATGACCCTGCCGGACCTGCCGGACCACCGCATCCATCGCTTCGACCTGTTGAAGGTCCGATTGGCGGAGCCCGACCCGATCGCCGGCGTGCTCGGCGCGGTCGAGAGGACTCTGCGCTCCGGCCACCGAGTCTGGGTGGCGGGCAGCATCGGGATGGACGAGCAGGACTGGGAGCAGCGGTTCGGCGCCTTCCTGCGCGACCATTCCACGCAAGGTGGGCGGGTGCCGGTCCCCTGGAACGGACCCGTGAACGGCTACGAGCGCCTGGACCTTCTCGTGTTCGAAGGCTGGCGGACGCCCGACTGAGCTGATCGGGCTACAACATCTCTGGCGAACCCGCGAGTGTCATAGAATCCCGTCGATGCAAGCGGCCTATTCGGCGTCCGAGATCCTCGCCCAACTGGATGGGTGCGCGGAGGCGTTCACGTTCCCGATCCTGGACAACGCCTACGTGTATCCGGCGGACACCCGGATGACCCTGTTCCGGGACGCAGAGCGCTGGGCGATGGTGATCGAGGTGCTGGGGTTCAACTCGCACATGGGAGGAACGGGCGGGATCGACGACGCCCTCTACTGCTTCGGGAATTGCCTGAGGCGGCCGCCGGGAATCAGTCCCGAGGACACCCTGCGGCCGGTGAGCGACGGCGATTCCGGCCCGCTGTTCGACGAGGACGGGATGACCCTCTGCCGCGGCGCGGCCGACCTCCGCATCCGCGGCTGCCGGGTACCCCTGCCGCCAGGCCCGGAGCACTACCTGAAGCGGCAGATCCAGTTGGAGATACCGCCCGACGTCCAGGGCTTCGAGCTGCTCCGCGGCCTGCTGCCGGAGCACCGCAATCTGCTTCTGGCCACGGACGCCGAGATCCGCGCCCGCGTCCCCGCCGACCTGCCGCAGCTCTTCCGGCTGGACGAGTGGAACCACCCCGACATTTCGGAAGGGGACATGCCGGCCGAAAGCCCCACCTTTCAGGCTCTCGCCAAGGTGCTGGTGACCGGGGACGTGACTTTCTACCGCCCCCGCCGCAAGCCCAACACCCACTGGAGCCGCTGGCCGGAGGGGGGCGTGCTGTAGGGGCTTTCAGGTCCGACGCTTCCAGGCATACATCTCGGCCCGGAATTCTTCCCAGGGAATCACCGCTTCCGGATGGGCGTGATGTTCGGCAAGACGTTCGCGAACGATCTTGAGGTGCCAGTCAGGGATGGGCTCATCCTCGCGAAAGGCTTCGATCCTGTTCCAGAGAGCCTGCACGTATACGAGCTTCTCATCCTCGGAGAGCTCGTCAAAGCCGGGGGGCGGGAAAGGAAGGGTCCGAGCCATGGCTCGATTATAGCGCTCCCGCGGGCACCGCCTCGCCCCGCCGCTCCCCCCGCAGCTTGAGCAGCGCCGACACGGCCAGATAGAGCGCGAGCAGGATCAGCAGCAGGGCGGCCACGCCGTTGAGCAGCTCGACGTCGAAGCCTTTCGTTGCAGCCAGGTTCGACCAGGTCAGCTTGCCCAGGGCCCAGAGGGTGATCGTCAGCACGAAGATCATCGGGAGCAGGGTGAACGCGATCCGCTTCCTGGATTGGTGAAGCCAGACCGTCACCGCCAGCAGCGTCAACGCCGCGAGGAGCTGGTTCGAGGCTCCGAAGAGCGTCCAGAACTTCTGCCACATCCCCTCGCCCGCGAAGGTCAGGAGCAGCATCGGCGCCGCCACCGTCGCCACGGTCCCTACGACCGCGCCGGCCTTGCCCTTCATCCCCAAGAGCTCCTGGAGAAGGTACCGACCCAGGCGAGTCGAGACGTCGAGCGTGTCGAAGACGAACGTCGAGAAGGCCATGGCCCCGAAGGTGATGGCGAAGGGGAGGTTCTCCCTGCCGATCAGGAGAGCCAGGAAGTTGCCGATGCCGTTGCCGTAGACCGTGCCGGGCCCGAGCCCCTTGGCCTCTTCGGGCAGCAGGATCATGATCGTCACCAGCGCGATCAGTGCCACGAAGCCTTCCGCCAGCATCGCCCCGTATCCGACCGGTTGCAGATGCGACTCCCGGTCCACCTGCTTCGAAGTCGTGCCCGAGCAGACCAGCCCGTGGAAGCCCGAGCAGGCCCCGCAGGCGATCGTCACGAAGAGGAAGGGGAAGAGCGTCCCGGTCATGCCGCCGATGTCCCAGCCCTTGAACGCTGGCTGCCGGACTTCGTAGCCGCCGAAGAAGATGCCGACCAGGCCCAGGGCCAGCGCCGTGTACAGGATGAACCCGCCGAGGTACCCGCGCGGCTGGAGCAGCAGCCAGATCGGCAGCAGCGACGCCACCGCGCAGTAGACCAGGATCGCGGTCGACCACGAGCCCACTTCGAGCTGGAACACGTCGGCCAGGTGGGTCCCCATCCAGGCCGCGGCGAAGCTCGCCGGCACGAAGATCACCGTCACCAGCCAGAGCGGCGGGTTCCAGAGCTTCTGGACGACCCCGAGCACCAGCGACAGGAGGAGGTAGAGGACGCTGGCGGCCGCCACCGCACCGCCCGGATGGAAGTCGAAGGTCCCGGCAGCCAGCTCTTCCGTGCCCACCACGAAGGTGCGGGCCGTGATGTCGGTGAAGGCGACGATCACGTAGACCAGGGCGATCCAGATGAAGGCCATCATGGCCAAGCCCGCCCGGCGGCCCAGGTGCTCGCCGGTGATCTCGGCGATCGAGGTGGCGCCATGGCGCACCGACGCGGTCAGGCTGGAGAAGTCGTGGACCGCGCCGATCAGCACCACCCCGAGCCCGATCCAGAGCAGGCAGGGCAGCCAGCCGAAGGTCTGGCAGGCGATGATCGGCCCGGCGATGGGACCCGCCGCGGCAATCGCAGAGAAGTGCTGGGCGAAGAGGTAGAACGGACGCGTCGGCACGAAGTCGACCCCGTCGTTCATCCGGTGGGCCGGGGTCACCCGGCTGTCGTCGATGACGAACTGGCGCGCCACCCAGCCGCCGTAGAGGCGGTAGGCGGCGACCAGCAGCACCAGGAAGACGAGGGCGAGCAGCGCCAGGTTCACGCGGCGGTCTCCCTCCGTCCCATCAGGGATCCCACCAGAACGGCCAGGAGCCCGGCCACGACCAGGCCCAGGCCGAGCATGGCGCGGCCGTGGTCCTCGGCTCCGGCCGTCGTAGCCTCGGCAATCAGCCTGCCGAGGCCGGCATTGTGCGGGATCACGAAGAGGCCGATGCCCGCCAGCAGGAAGCCGAAAGCCGCCAGCTTCTGCCCCGCCCCGGCCGCCGGCCGTCCCACTTCCTTGCCCACCGTGCTGTGGTTGTAGCCGTAGGAGAAGTAGACCGCCATGCCGCAGAGGAGCCAGCCGATGAAGCGCCACCAGGAGGCCGGCGGCAGGTAGACCATCAGGAACAGGCACGAGGCCACGCCCATCAGCGGCAGCAGCCAGGGGCCGAACGGCACGCGGAACGGCCGCGGCCGGTTCGGGTCGGTGTAGCGCAGAATCGGGATGCCGATGCACACCAGCACGAAGGCGAAGAGAGTGCCGATGTTGGTCAGGTCGACCATCTCGTCGATGCTCGCCACGCCCGCGAAGCCGCCGACCAGGACGCCGGTGACGATCGTGGTCACGTGCGGGGTGCGGAAGCGCGGATGGACGCGGGCGAAGGTCTGGGGAAGCAAGCCGTCGCGGGCCATCGAGAAGAAGATGCGCGGCTGGCCGAGCTGGAACACGAGGAGCACCGCCGTGTGGGCGATGACCGAGCCGAACGCGACGATGCCGGTGGCCCAGTTCTGATTGGGCGCCACGTGGTCGAGGGCCATGGTGAGCGGCTCGGCCTGCTCGGTCGCCAGGCGCTGGACCAGCTCCCGGTAGGGCAGGATGCCGGTGAAGACCGCCGCCACCACGACGTAGAACACGGTGCAGATGACCAGGGAGGCGATGATGCCGATCGGCAGGTTGCGCCCCGGATTGCGCGTCTCCTCGGCAACCGTGGAAACCGCGTCGAACCCGATGTAGGCGAAGAAGACGACCGCCGCCCCGGCGAACGTCCCGCCCCAGCCGTTGGGCTGGAAGGGGCGCCAGTTGGCGGACATCTCCCCGGGGGAGACATAGTGCAGCGCGATCACGATGAAGAAGATCAGGACGAGGATCTTGATCAGCACCATGCCGGCGTTGAAGCGCGCCGACTCGCGGATGCCGAGGACCAGCACGACGGTGATCAGGCAGACGATCGCCGCCGCCAGCACGTTGAAGACGATCGGAAAGCCGAACGGGTGCGGCGCGCTCTCCAGGAGCCCCGGGATCTTGGCCGCCGTGCGGTAGTCGATGGCCAGCCATTGCGGGAAGTGGATCCCCACGCTGTCCAACAAGGTCCGGAAGTAATTGGCCCAACTGATGGCCACGGCCACGTTGCCCACCGCGTACTCGATGATCAGGTCCCAGCCGATGATCCATGCGATGAGCTCGCCGAGCGTGGCATAGGAGTAGGTGTAGGCCGAGCCGGAGATCGGCACCACCGCCGCGAACTCGGCATAGCAGAGCGCGGTGAAGGCGCAGACGATCGCCGTGATGCAGAAGGAGAGCATGAGGGAGGGCCCGGCGCCGAGGCGGGCGGCGTCCCCCGCCGCCGCGGTGCCGACGGTGGCGAAGATGCCCGCGCCGATGATGGCGCCGATCCCCAGCAGGGTGACCTGGAGGGCGCCGAGATCCCGGCGGAGCGTGTCGCCCTTCTCGGCCGTCGCCATGATGTCGTCCAGCTTCTTGGTCCGGAAGATGCCTCGCAGCAAGGGGTGGCCTCCGTCTCTATAGGTATAAGGTCAGGTCGGGCGGGAGTCTGACACGGGAGGGAGTTGGGGCGCAATCTCGGCCTCAGGGGGGAGGGAGGATGGCTTGTGTTTGGCGATTGGCGGGTTTTCCTCTACGATTCCCCCCCTGCGCATGGCGAGACGACGCCTCCCACTCCACACGCGTATCCTGATCGGCGGCCTGTTCGGAGCCGTGGCGGGGATCGTCGCGCACCTGCTCTTCGCTACCGAGACAGGCCTCGACCCCGGGCTCGAGCGGTTCGTCAGCCTCGTCTCCGGACCCATCGGGCAGATCTTCCTGCGCCTGCTCTTCATGCTGGTCGTGCCGCTGATCTTCTCCGCGCTCGTCCTCGGCGTGGTGGAGATGGGCGACCCCCGGCGGCTGGGGCGCGTGGGCCTGAAGACCCTCCTCTACACCATCCTGGTCTCGGCCATTGCCGTGCTGATCGGCGTCACCCTGGTCAACGTGCTGCAGCCCGGGGCCGGCATCTCGCCGGAGCTCAAGGCCCGCCTCACCGCGGGCGCGGCCGAGCGCGCCGCGACCCTGGCCTCGGCCACCGCCCCCAAGACCGGGATCGACCTGCTGATCCAGATCGTCCCCAACAACCCGGTCAAGTCGGCGGCCGAGGGGGACATGCTCGGAGTGATGTTCTTCTCCCTGCTGTTCGGGATCGCCCTGGCCATCGTCCGCACCGAGGCGACAGCCCGGCTCCAGGAGACGATCCAGGGCCTCTACGACGTCACCATGTGGCTCATCGGGTGGGTCATCTCGCTCGCGCCGATCGGCGTCGCGGCGCTGCTCTTCACCCTGACGGCCCAGCTCGGCTACGAGATCCTGCAACAGCTCGCGCTCTACGTCGGCGTCGTGGTGCTCGCCCTGGCCATCCATCAGTTCGTGGTCTACTCGCTCGCCGTCCGGTTCCTGGGCGGCATGAGCCCGGTTTTCTTCTTCCGCGGTATCAGGGCGGCGATGATCACCGCCTTTTCGACCGCGTCGAGCAACGCGACCCTCCCGACCGCCCTCAAGGTGGCCGAGGAGAACCTCAAGCTCCCGCCCTCGGTGAGCCGCTTCGTGCTGACGATCGGCTCGACCATGAATCAGAACGGGACGGCGTTGTTCGAGGGGGTGACGGTGCTGTTTCTGGCTCAGTTCTACGGCGTGTCGCTGTCGATCGGGGAGCAGATCACGGTGGTGCTGATCTGCATCCTGGGAGGCATCGGCACGGCCGGCGTCCCCGCCGGGTCGATCCCGGTGGTGGCGCTCATTCTCGGCCTGGTTGGGGTCCCGGTGGAGGGGATCGGCCTCATCCTGGGGGTGGACCGGTTCCTGGACATGTGCCGGACCACTCTGAACGTGACGGGGGACCTGGCCGCCGCTGTCGTCGTGTCGCGGGGAGAGGGGACGGCTCTGCCGGATTCCCCGTCTCCAGTCACCGCGGTCTGAGAAATGGAGCAGGGAGCATCCGGTTTTTCCCGGGTCTCCGGCACGGTTCCTGCTTCTCCGTGAAGGTGGGACCCCGGGGGCTCGCAAGGCTCGGCGGGGAGGGCGAGTGAGCCGTATCGATCCTGCCCAGCCTGCCTGTTCGACGCGCGAGAATTCGAGTCGATGCCGGGAACCAAATCGAGGGTGCTCCCATCTAATGTGGCGGAGAGGTGAATCGATGAAAAGACCCATTCCCGTTCTTCTCGCCCTTCTGCTGTTGATCCCGTTCCTGGGCGGTTGCCACAAGGTCCGGGCTCGCGTCGAGATGAAGAAGGGCAACGAGAGGTATCTCAACGAGAATTACCGCGAGGCGCTCGCCCAGTACCAGAAGGGCCTGGAGCTGGACCCGAGCGCGACGTTCGCCTGGCGGTCGGTGGGCCTGAGCGCCCTCGCCCTCTACAAGCCGGGGGACAACAGCAAGGCCAACCGCGAGATGGGCGACCTGGCCGTCAAGGCCTTCGAGAGCTATCTCGAGGACTACCCGGACGACGAGAAGGTCCGCGACTACCTGATCTCTACCTACGTCAACTCGAAGAAGTACGACCAGGCGCTGGCCTATCTCGAGAAGCAGGCCCAGGCGGACCCGAGCAACGCCAGCATCCAGGCGTCCCGCATCCGTCTGCTGATCGAGGCCGGCCGCGCCGACGAAGCCAGGCAGCTGGCCAACCAGCTACCCCCCAACCAGGCCAAGGCCGAAGCCCTCTACACCCTCGCCGTGAACGAGTGGGACGCCGCCTTCCACGGCAAGAACATGACGATCCCGGCGGACCAGCGCGAGCAGCGCATCGACCAGGCTCTGACGGGCATGGAGGAGGCGCTCCGGATCAATCCCGAGTACTTCGAGGCCATGGTCTACTACAACCTCCTCTACCGCGAAAAGGCCAAGTTGCAGACCGACGAGGCCAAGAAGCTGGAATACACCGCCAAGGCAAACGAGTGGGTCGACAAGGCGAAGGCTTTGCGCAAGAAGATGCAGGAAGACGAGAAGAAGAAGCTGGCCGAGCAGGCCAAGACGACCGAAAGCTAGGTGGAAAATCATGTTCGAAGACTCCTTGCTTGAGCTGGACGAGAAGAGGAAGAAGAAGAGCGGCCTGATCCGTTTCATCGTGCTGCCGCTCGCCATCCTGATCCACCTGGCGGCGGGAGGCGCGTTCCTGTTCGCCAACTACTGGCAGGTGGATCCGGTTCCGGAACCGCCGATCAACGTGGTGTTCTTCAGCGCCGCGGCTCCGCCGCCGCCGCCCCCTCCGCCGCCTCCTCCGCCGCCTCCGGCCGCCAAGGCGACGCCGAAGGTGGAGATCCCGAAGGACATTCCGGTGGTCCGGCCGACCGAGCCCGTGCAGCCGGTCGAGGTGCCTGAGGACATTCCCCAGCCGGGTCCTGCCGAGGACGTCGGTGTCGAGGGCGGCGTCGAGGGCGGCGTCGAAGGCGGCGTGGCCGGCGGTGTCGTGGGCGGCGTCGTGGGTGGCGTGGTCGGCGGCGTCCCGGGTGGCGTGGTCGGCGGCGTCGTGGGCGGTGTCGAGGGCGGTGTGCCCAACGACGAGCCGCTGCGGGTGGGCGGCGCGGTGACGCGGCCCGAGAAGGTCTCCGGCTCTCCGCCGGTCTACACCGAGCTGGCGCGCAAGGCCCGGGTCACGGGCGTGGTGATCGTGGAGGCGATCATCGACGAGCGCGGCAACGTGGTGAACGCGCGCGTCCTCAAGGGGCTGCCCATGGGCCTGGACAAGGCCGCGCTGGACGCCGTCGAGAGGTGGAAGTTCAAGCCGGCCACGCTGCAGAGCAAGCCGGTCAAGGTCTATTACACGCTAACCGTCAACTTCACCATGCAGTAGGCGCCGCGGCGCTGGCAAAGGAGAGGAACGTATGGATTTCAGTCCCCTAGCACTCTGGGAAGCGATGACGCCGATCGCCAAGGGCGTGGTCATCGCGCTGCTCTTCCTGTCCGTCTGGTCGCTCTACATCTCGGTCGAGCGGCTCCTGGTCTTCCGCAGGGCTCACAAGCAGTCGCTGGCGTTCGCCAAGCTCGCCACCGAGCACCTCAAGCATGACCGGCCGCAGGCCGTCATCGACGCGGCCAACAAGTACCCCGGCAGCCACCTGGCCCGCGTGGTCAGCGCCGGCCTGCAGTCGTTCCAGTTCGAGCATGGCAGCAGCCCGCTCAGCGAGCTGGAGATCGTCGAGGCGGCCAGCCGCGCCGTCGAGCGCTCGACCCTGCTCACCGTCTCCGACTTCAAGAAGGGCGTCGGCAGCCTGGCGACGATCGCCACCACCGCCCCCTTCATCGGCCTGTTCGGCACCGTGATCGGCATCATCAACGCGTTCCGCGGCATGGCCCTCACCGGCTCGGGCGGCATCGGCGCCGTCTCCGCCGGTATCTCCGAGGCGCTCGTCACCACGGCGCTCGGCCTGTTCGTGGCCATCCCGGCCGCGTGGATGTTCAACGTCTTCACCAACAAGCTCGAGCGTCTCCAGGTCGAGATGTCGAACTCGTCCTCCGAGCTGATCGACTTCTTCATGAAGAAGCAGAAGAGAAATGCTGCTTAAACTGGGCCGTAAGCACTCGATGGAGGCTCCGGAAGTCCGGAGCGACATCAACGTCACACCCCTGGTGGACGTCTGCCTCGTGCTCCTGATCATCTTCATGGTGGTCACGCCCATGCTCCAGAAGGGTGTGGACGTGGCCCTGCCGGAGACGGCACGCCCCGAGAAGATGCCCGACAACGAGAAGCAGCTCGAGGTCTCCGTCAAGCTCGATGGCAGCGTCCACATCGGCCAGAACTGGATCACAGAGGAAAACCTCATGACCCAGCTGGAAGAGATCCACGCCAACAACCCGGACCGCCAGGTCGTGGTCAAAGCGGACAGGCGGTTGAAGTACAAGGAGGTCCGCAGGGTCATGCGCCTCCTCAACGAGGCCGGCTTCACCCGGGTCGGTCTGGTCACCGAAAAAGAAGGCGAGGGAGCCTGACGGCCCCCCGCCGGAGGTAAAACGCACATGGCAATGAATGTCGGAGGAAGCGGGGGCCCGAAAAGCGACATCAACATCACGCCGCTCGTGGACGTGGTGCTGGTGCTGCTGATCATCTTCATGGTGATCACGCCCATCGTTCAGATGGGATACGCCGTGCAGGTCCCGCCCAAGGTGGAGACCTCCGCGCCCGTGCCCCAGGACTCGAACCAGGTGATCGTCCGACTCGACGCAGAAGGCCGGCCCTGGATCAACAAGCAGATGATTTCCATGAGCGACTTCCCCGGCAAGCTCCGCGAGGTGCTCACGGGCCGCTCGTCCAAGGTGATCTTCTTCGCCGCGGACGGCGAGCTCGAGTACGACCGGGTAGCCGATTTCATGGATGTCTGCCGCGACAACGGTGCCCAGAACCTCGGCATCGTGTTCGAGGACATGAGGGCCCCCGGCGGCGCTGCCGCCGCAGGCCTGGGCGGCGGAGCTTCAGGCACGGACCAGTAGGTAGGAAACCGCTCAGCGCGGTACGTAGGGGCGGCCCTTGTGGCCGCCCTTTTGTTTTCTACCGGAAGCCGTTGCGGATACGGCCGAGGAGCATGTTCAGCGGGTTGCCCCGGGAGAGGAACGCGATCACCGGCTCCTGCCGGATGCCCAGCTCGCGGTAGAGCGCCAGCAGCTCCAGGTTCTGGGCATCGACCTTGAGGCCGCCGCGGACCGCGCGCACCGCCCCGGTCCGGTCCTTGGCCAACAGACATGTGCGCGCCAGGTTCAGATAGTTGTCGGACTCGTAGAACTCCACCTTGATGGAGTGCTCGCAGAGCTTCAGCCCCTCCTGCACCTTTCCCTGGCAGCGGGCAATCCCATATCCCAGGTAGGAGTAGAAGAGGCCGGGCAGGGACGAGCCGGGCTCCCCGGATTCCGCCAACTGGCCCAGGTACACGAGGCCTTCGTTCCAGTTCCCCTCCCGGCAGAGCGCGAGGGCACGGCTCAGCTTGTAGGAGATCTCGCGGCGCACGGCCTTCATCTCGTTGCCTCCGACTGCTCGAAGAATATTACGGAATCTACATAAGAAAATGTTTTGAGGCAAGACCCTCCCCCCAACGGAGCGTGCTACACTCGCCCCTTGCCTTCATGAAGGAAGCAGCATGAGCGATCCTCATCTCGTCGCGCAGGACGTTCAGGAGCTGATCCGGCTTGCCGGACGGTTCCAGGAACGCGGGCAGCACGAACAGGCGTCGGACCTGTTGCTGCTGGCGTTGCGTCTCGATCCCAAGAACATCAGCGTCAAGCTGGCTCTGGCCGAGGCCCGGACCCGGCAGCGCGAGCCCGGGGCGCCCGGATCGCGCAGCGTGCGCGACCGGCTCCGCGAAGGGTTCCGGCGCAACGCCATCGACGCCGCCCATTTCGTGGGGCTGGCCCACCTCTACTCCGAAAAGGGGGAGACCGCCCGGGCCGTCGAGTGCCTGGAGGTCGCGAAGGCCAAGGGGCTGGCGAACCCGTCCAGCTACAAGCTCCATGGGCGCCTGCTGTTCCGGCGCAAGGACTTCGACGGCGCCGTGGACGAGTTCGGCCAGGCCCTGCGGTTCAACCCGTTCGACCGCGAGACCGCCGAGAGCCTGGGCCGCGCCGAATACGAGCGCAAGCAGTATGAAGCCGCGCTGCGGGCCACGGTGCACGCCTTCCTGCTCCTGAACGAGGGGGACGAGGAAGGGGTGCGCCGCCTGCGGCGGCGGATCCAGACCCTGAAGCAGATCCTCGGCTGGGGCAACCGCGAGCTCTCCCAGGTGTTCAAGGAGCGCCAGGAGCAGATCCACACCGCCTTCGACCGCCTGGAGTGGCACCGCGACCGGTTCATGGAGGAGTCCGGCCTGCAGGCCACCGTCTTTCCCAACGCGCCGACACCGGCGCGGCGGGAGCGCGGCGGCGGCCAGCTCGAGCTCGCGGGGCGGCTGCGGCGGATGAAGCCCTGGGCCCACTTCTCCGACGAGCAGATCTTCCGGCTCACCCAGGTCGCCGAGGAGGAGATGCACGAAGCCGGCAGCCTGATCTTCGCTCACCGAGGCTCGGGGCGCGACTTCTTCGTCCTGGAGGAGGGGGAGGTCACGGTCCAGCGCACGACCACGTACGGCACGTTCGTGCTCGGCGCCATCGAGCCCGGTAATATTTTCGGCGAGGGGAGCTTCGTGAGCGGCCACGAGCGCAGCTCCGATGTGATCGCGGCCCGTCCCAGCCATCTCCTGCGGATCGACGCCCAGGCCCTCGACGGTCTGATCGAGGCCAATCCGGAGATGGGTGTGCAGCTCTACTGGAGCCTCTGGCACAGCCTGGCGCGTAAGCTGCGCTCCACGAACGAGCAGCTCAAGACCTTCTTCTCGACCGAGGCCTCGCCGGAGAGCTTCCTGCGGCTGCGCAAGCAGGCGTCGGGCAAGGCGGCGGCGGTCACGATCCAGGAAGACGACAAGATCCGCCTCTTCCGCGAGCAGGGGATCTCGCGCAAGGAGCTGATCACCCTGGCGGCCTTCTCCCGGGAGCACCGCTTCGCTGCCGGCGCCTCGCTCTTCCAGGAGGGCGACGAGGGGTCGGAGATGTACGTGATCCTCGAAGGGCGGGTGATCATCAGCAAGTTCATCCCCGGGGCCGGGGAGGAGGCGCTGGCGATCCTGGAGCGGGGGGACTTCTTCGGCGAGATGTCGCTCATCGACGGCGAGCCGCGCTCGGCGGACGCCCGCGCCTACGGCGGACAGCTCACGGTGCTCGCTCTGGACCAGGAGACCGTGCGCGAGGTCCTCGCCATGGACCCCCACGCCGCCCTGGAGTTCCTCCAACTTCTCTGCCGCTTGATCGCCAACCGCCTGCGCGAGATCGACGAGAAGGTCATCGGCTGGCGGATCATGTCTGGCGAGAGGAACGAGATGGCGTCGGCGTAGTTATTCATACCGCAGCGCCGAAGAAGGATCCACCCGCGCCGCACGCCAAGCCGGCAGGAAGCAGGCGAGCAGGGTCACGCCGAGGGTGAAGCCCACGATCGCCAGCAGGTCATCTAGCTCCACCCGGAAGGGGACCGAGCGGATGAAGTAGATCGCCGCCACCTCGGAGTCGAAGCGGATCAGCTCGAAGCGGGTGAGCACCCAGGACGTTCCCCAGCCGATCGCCACGCCGAGCAGCGTCCCCAGAGTTCCCAGAAAACCCGCGTAGAGGAGAAAGATCAGCCGCAGGCTCCCGGGCCGCAGGCCCAGCGCCCCGAGGAGACCGATGTCGCGCATCCGCTCCCGGACCAGGACCACCAGGGTCGACGACACGTTGAAGGTGGAGACCAGGACGATCAGCCCGAGCACCAGGAAGAGCGCGACCTGCTGCAGCTTCAAAGCGGTGAACAGCTCGCGGTTGAGCTGACGCCAGTCGGTGACGACGAAGTCCGGCTCGAGCAATTGGCTCGCGGCCTCGGCGATGCGCGGCGCGTCGTTCGGCTCCGAGACCGTGAACTCCAGGAGGTCCACCGAGGCCTCTCCGCCCATCAACTGCTCGACGCGGGCGCGGTCCAGGAGCACCCAGCTCCGGTCGAACTCGGCAAAGCCGGTCGAGAATGTGCCGCTCACCTTGAGGCTCTGGTAGTGGAACCGGGGGCGGCCATCCTGGAAGCCGAGCGCGACCAGCCGGAGCATGTCTCCCGGACGCGCCTTGAGCCGCTCCGCCAGGTCCTTCCCGAGCACGGCGCCGGGGATGCCGTCCACCGTGGCGAGCTGCCGGGCGTCGGCCGCGAGCTGCCCGCCCCCGGCGTCCACCCCGCGCAGGATGACCTCGATCCCCTGCGGGCTCTCGCCGCTCGACAGCGAACCCTGGCCATAGGCGACCCGGCCGATCTTCTCGACCCCCGGGATCGCTTCCAGCTTCCGCTGCCGGGCGGCGTCGAGGTTCCCCTCGGGCCCCACCGGGTAGGCGATGACGGCGGCGTTCCCCCGCACGAGCTTGCCCTGCAAGTCTTCCCGGTACCCCGTCATCAAGGCCATGGCGATGACCATCGCCGTGACCCCCAGGGCCGTGGCAAGGAGCGCCGCCCGAGCCGTGCCGTCCAGCAGCCGGCTGCGATGGCCGCGGAGGAAGCGCCATGCCACCACCCAGGAGAGCGGACCCTTGAGGAGAGGGGACTTCATGTCCCTAGACTACTTCCTGCAGACCTTTTCCAGGAACTTGTCGAACACGCCCGCGGCGTCGTGCGGTCCCGGTGCGGCTTCGGGGTGGTATTGAACGGAGAAGACCGGCTTGCCCGAGACGGCGAATCCCTCGACCGTGCCGTCGTTCAGGTTCAGCTCGGTCACCTCGCAGGAGGCGGGCAGGGAGCCGGGCTCCACCGCGAAGCCGTGGTTCTGGCTGGTGATCGCCACCTTGCCGGTGACCAGGTCGCGCACCGGCTGGTTGCCGCCGTGATGCCCGAACTTGAGCTTGAAGGTGCGGCCGCCCATCGCGAGACCCAGGAGCTGGTGCCCCAGGCAGATCCCCAACACGGGCCGGGACGCCTCCACCAGCTCCCGCACCGCTTCGATGATCGAGGTCAGCGGCTCGGGGTCCCCCGGACCGTTGGACAGCACGATCCCGTCCACCGGCAGGGCCAGGACCTCGGAGGCCGGGGTCCGCGCCGGCAGCACGGTCAGCCGCGCCCCCCGCTCCGCCAGCGAGCGCAGGATGTTGGCCTTGATGCCGAAGTCGTAAACCGCCAGGTGGCACCGCTCCTCCCCGACCGGCTCCATCTCATAGGAGCCGGCGCAGGTCACTTCGTCCACCAGGGCCCGGCCGGTCATGGCCGGGAAGTCGGCGAGCTCGGCGCGCAGGGCGTCCACGTCCGAGCGCTCGGTGGTGAGGACGCCGCGCAGCGCTCCCCGCTCCCGCAGCCGGCGCACCACGGCCCGGGTATCGATCCCCTCGAGGGCCGGCACGCCGAAGCGCCGCATGTAGGTGACCAGGCTCTCCCCACCCTGGCCGGAGGGCTTGACCGTGAACCGGCGGGCGATGAACCCCTCCACCCAGGGGTGGCCCGACTCGGCGAAATCCGGCCCCGTGCCGTAGTTGCCGATGTGCGGCTGGGTCATGATCACGATCTGGCCGCGGTAGGAGGGGTCAGTCAACACCTCCTGGTAGCCGGTCATGGACGTGTTGAACACGACCTCGCCGAAGCGCGTCCCAGGGGAAACGGCCTCCCCTTCGAAGACGCTGCCGTCTTCGAGGAGCAGGAGGGCGGTGGAGGTCGAGGGGGTCTTCAAGGGTCGTTGCCGCTCGGGCGGGCGACAGGGTATCATGCCGTCACGATATCCAGAGAGGTAGAAGACCATGCGCCGTATGATCCCGGGCCTCGCGACCGTACTTGCCGTCTTGTTGGCGATATCGCTCGCCGCGCCGCTGGCCGCCTACACCGTCTATCTGAAAGACGGCCGCACCCTGAACATCAAGGGCAAGCCCCGGATCGTGAACGGCCGCGCCCTGGTCACCCTGCCCAACGGCACCCAGGCCTCGCTCGACCCGGCCCAGATCGACGACAAGAAGACCGAGGAGATGAACCAGCGGGATCTCGGGGCCGCCGTGATCATCGATCAGGGCATCAAGCAGCAACAGGCCACCGCCACGCCGCAGCCGACGCCACAGAGCCGCCTCTCCGACATCTCCGCCCGGGGCGTCGGCCCCCGCGACCAGCCGGCCCGCCGGAACCCGGCCGCGCCAGGAGGCTCTGCCGCGGCGATCCCCTCCTCCCGCGCTCCCTACGGCGATGCCGCGGTCGCCTCCGAGCTGTCGCAGTTCTTCCTGGGCCAGAAGGCCGAGGCCGTCGAGATCTTCCAAGGGAGCCAGGGGCGGCCGCTCGCCCAGATCACCACCAGCTCCGAAACCTCGGTCTTCCGCGCCCTGCTCACCGGCGCCAACGCCCTGCTGCAAATCCGCGGGCACTTCCCGCAGAAGGTGGACGGCCTCGAGATCGTGATGGTCACCCCGGCCGGCGAGCGGGCCGGGCAGTTCACGCTGACCCCCGACATGGCCGAGGACCTCGTGGCCAAGCGGGTGGGGCTGGTGGCCTTCTTCCTGGATAACGTCCAGTTCTGAAAAGTCCCGCTCTTGACATGAAGTCCCGTTTGGAGCCCATCCTTCTGCCCCTGGCGGTGGCCGTGATTTTCGTGCTCGGCTGGCACTTCGCCGTCAAGACGACGGGGAGCGACATCTTCCCCACCCCCAAGATGGTGGTCACCGGCACCGTGGAGCTGGCGCGCAAGGGTGTGCTGCTCAAATATGTCGTGGCGTCTCTCTTCCGGGTGACGACCGGCTACCTGCTGGCCGTGTTCATCGGTATCCCGCTGGGGCTCCTCATGGGCTGGTTCGGCGGCGCCCGCCTGGCGTTCAACCCGGCGATCCAGGTGCTGCGGCCGATCTCGCCCATCGCCTGGATCCCCATCGCGATCCTCTGGTTCGGAGTGAGCGACCTGGCGCCGATCTTCCTGATCTTCCTGGCCAGCCTCTTCCCCATCACCACCGCGGCCATGGCGGCGGTGCAGAACATCCAGCTCGTCTACATCCGCGCCGCCCGCAACTTCGGCATCACGGGCCTGGCGCTGTTCAAGAAAGTGGTGTTCCCCGCGGCGCTGCCGCAGATCCTCACCGGCCTGCGCCTCGCCCTGGGCGTGGCCTGGCTGGTCGTGGTGGCCGCGGAGATGATCGCCGTCAACTCGGGGCTCGGCTACCTGATCATCGACGCCCGCAACGCCGGCAAACGCTACGATCTCGTCGTGGCCGGCATGGTCCTGATCGGCCTCATCGGGCTCGGCCTCGACTACCTGGTACGGCGGATGGAACATCTCGATCAGGTCCGTTGGGGCTTGAGCCGTCATGAGTGAAGTGGCACGCATCGCTGGCGCCCGGCCCAAGATCTCGATGCGGGGGGTCTGGATGACCTTTCCCGCCAAGGACCGCAGCGCCCAGGACGTCCATGTCCTGGAGGACATCACCCTGGACGTGCGCGAGGGGGAGTTCATCTGCCTCGTCGGCCCGTCCGGCTGCGGCAAGTCCACCCTGCTCAACATCGCGGGCGGATTCCTCAAGGCCACCGCGGGCGAGATGCTGGTGGACGACCGGCCCGTCGCCGGGCCGGACCCGAAGCGGATCTTCATCTTCCAGGAGAACGGCGTCTTCCCCTGGATGACGGTCGAGGAGAACGTCGCCTTCGGGGTGAAGCGGCCCAACGAGACGGAGCGGCGGGAGCTGGTCCGGCACTATATCGAGATGGTGGGCCTCACCGGCTTCGACCGCGCCTACCCGCAGGAGCTCTCCGGCGGCATGAAGCAGCGGGTGGAGATCGCCCGCGCCCTGGCTGCCGAGCCCGACGTCCTCTTCATGGACGAGCCCTTCGGCGCCCTCGACTACCTCACCCGCCTGCGCCTGCGCCACGAGCTGATCCAGATCTGGCAGCGGGAGAGGCGCACCGTGCTGTTCGTGACCCACGACGTGGAGGAAGCCGTCCAGCTCGCCGACCGCGTCGTCGTCATGGGCAAACGCCCCTCCCGGATCAAGGCCATCCTGCCTGTGTCCGTGCCTCGCCCCCGCGACCTCGACGACCCCGTCTGCCGAAAGCTCCGCGACGAGATCTTCGGCATCATGGGCCTCGATCATCACGGGCAGCGGATTGCCGCGGCCGGGAACACCGCGAACACGGCGGGCTGACGGAGGAACCGATGAGCAAGCTGACCAAGATCGCGATCGGCTCGGTGGGCTTCTGGATTGTGCTCACCCTGCTGCACGCCTGGCTGAACCTGGGGATCGATCCCGCCAGCCTGCTGCGCAAGAAGACAGGAGTGGCAGAAAAGGCCCGCTTCCGCGTGGGCTTCCTGCCGGTGACCTGACACCTCACGTGCCCCGTCACCGACTGGATCAACAAGAACCAGTCAGGCGCGGGGTTCTACGAACCCGTGAGGTTCAACGGCTTCCCCGAGATCAAGGAGTCCCTGCTCGCCGGGCATCTCCCGGCGACCTTCATGCTGGCCCCCATGGCCATGGCGCTGCGCCAGCAGGGCGCGCCCCTGAAGATCGTCTATCTCGGCCACCGGGACGGCACGGCCCTGATGGTGCACAAGGATTCGGACATCCTCACCGTGGGAGACCTGCGCGGCAAGCGGGTGGCGATCCCCAACCGCTTCTCGAACCAGCACATGCTGCTGCGCAAGGCGCTCAAGGCCCAGGGCATGAGCATCGACGACGTCGAGCTCCTGGAGATGCCTCCGCCGGACATGCCGGCGGCGCTCTACTCCAAGTCGGTGGACGCCATCAGCTCGGGCGAGCCGTTCATGGCGCAGACCGAGATGGACGGCTACGGCCGGGTGCTCTACCAGGCCAAGGAGATCTGGCCCGAGTTCATCTCCTGCGTGCTGGTGGTCTCGCAGAAGACGATCGACGAGAACCCGAAGTGGGTGCAGCAGCTCGTCACGGGCATTGCCCGCAGCGGCCTCTGGATGGAGGGCGGGATGGATCACAGGATGGCGGCAGCCGAGGCCGTGGCGAAGAATTACTACAACCAGGACCCGCGGCTCCTCTCCTTCGTGCTCAGCAAGCCGCCGGACCGGGTGAAGTACTCCAACCTGCGCCTGGCCCGCAAGGACTTCCAGGAGATCCACGACCTGGCCCTGGAGGCCGGGATCCTGGACGGGCCCATGAAGTTCGAGGATTACGCGGACCCCCGCTTCTCCGAGAACACCGGCGGGGTGGGCGCCTACGACTGGCAGCCGGCCGGGGGGACGGGGCAGTAGACCCTCACCCCCGACCCCTCTCCCACACGCACTCACGCCCGCCCGGGAGAGGGGCGCCACCACCCAACAGCAACACAGAAAGTTCTGTTCCTATCC
>DATLNC010000175.1:0-60872 GCA_035536935.1 Thermoanaerobaculia bacterium | reverse complement strand
CCGCCGGGCCTGAGCGCAACGTTCAACCGCGCTGCGCGAACATTCCCGCGAGCTCCCGAGACATTAAACCCGGCTCGCGAATGATTCAGGAACCGGGTTGAATCATTCAACCGGCCGGTTGAAACGTTCTACCCGCCGGTTGCAACGTTCCACCCGCGGGTTGCAACGTTCACGAGCCGGGTGGAATCATTCCGGAGCCGGGTGGAATGCTCCGCGAAGCGGGTTTAGTGTTGCCCATCCGGACGGGGGAAGCTCCCATGCCTTCAGGAATAGATCAGATCCAGGGTTGTCTCATCGACCTCGACGGGACTGTGTATCAGGAAGGCCGGGCGATCGACGGCGCCGCTTCGGCGATCGATGCGCTGCGCAGGGCGGGCGTCCCCTTCCGTTTCGCGACCAACACCACGCGCATGCCGAGGACTGCGCTCGCGGGGCGGCTCGCCGCCTTCGGCATCCCGGCCGGTCCCGAGGAGATCCTGTCGGCCCCCTCCGCGGCAGCGCACTGGCTGCGCTCCCGCGGGGTCGAACGGGTGCGCCTCCTCCTCGCCCGCGAGACATGGGGGGAGTTCGAGGGGATGACGCTCGACGGCCGCTCGCCGGAGTACGTCGTGGTCGGAGATCTTGCCGGGGACTGGACGTTCGAGGTCCTCAACGGCGCTTTCCGCAATCTCATGGAGGGCGCCGAGCTGCTGGCCATCCAGCGCAACCGCTACTGGCGGACCGAAGGCGGGCTGAGCCTGGATGCCGGACCCTTCGTCGCCGCGCTGGAGTACGCGGCCGGCAAGACCGCCACCCTCGCCGGCAAGCCGAGCCCCGCCTTCTTCGAGGCCGCAGCCCGCGAGCTGGGCCTGCCACCCGAGCGCATCGCCGTGATCGGCGACGATCTGGAAGGGGATGTCCGCGGAGCCCGCGAGGCCGGCATGATCGGGGTGGCGGTGCGGACCGGGAAGTACAGGCCGGAGGACGAGGAGCGCATCCGGGCCGCGGCGGACCTGGTCGTGGATTCGCTCCGCTGGCCGATCACGAGCTGAGGTGCCATCCCGACTCGATCAGGTGATCGATGATCCGCCGGCCGCGGTGCCCGAGAATGGGATGAAGCTCGGCGGCTTCGGCATCGGCCTTGGCGTTGGCGGCCTGGAGAGGGGTCACCTGCTGCTCCCGGGCGGCCTCGAGCACCTCGAGGGTCGCCGGATAGACGAGCTCCGCGGCGTTCCTCACGTCCTCTTCCAGATGGCCGCTCCACTCGTCCGCGCAGTTGACGATCCCCATGCGGTTGCAGACGAAGTCGGGCACGAACCAGATCCCCCGCTGGTGCAGGACCTCGGCGTCCTTGTCCGTAGCCAGGATGTTGTTGGCGCCGCCGCAGATCAGGCGCGCCTTGACGAGGGGAATCGTCCGTCCGTTGATGACGCCTCCCCGGGCGCAGGGGGCGATGATGTCGACGTCGAGGCCGAGGATCCGGTCTGCCTCCTCCTGAAGGAGCAGCATCGTATGGACGCGCGGCCTCTCCCTCCTGATCTCTTCGAGAGGCCCGGCGACGACGTCGCTCGCCCAGACCTCGGCTCCGGCATCGTCCAGCCGCTCGATCAGCGGCCTGCCGACATTGCCCGCGCCCTGCACCGCCACCCGCACGCCGGCCAGGTCGTCTGTCTTCTCCAGGAACATCCAGGCCGCCTGCAGGGCGCGGAAGACTCCGATGGCCGTGTAGACGGAAGGATTGCCGCTGCCGCCGAGCTCCTTGGAAATACAGGTCGCGAACCGGTTCTGGCTGAAGATCGCGTCCATGTCGTAGGTCTTGGTGCCCACGTCTTCCGCGGTGTAGTAGACGCCCCCCAAGCTCGCGCCGAAGCGGCCGTACGCCTCGAAGATCCTGAGGCGCTCGGGAGATCCCTTGGCCAGGTCGCTCGGATGGCCGTACTGGCTGGGCAGGGTCACGATGCCCTTTCCGCCGCCCCACCAGAGACCCGCGAGCGCATTCTTCCGGGACATGCCCTGGGAGAGCCGCAGGCCGTCCTCGATCACGTCGGCGAGGCTGTCGTACTTCCAGAACCGCAGCCCTCCCTGGGACAGCCCGCGGCGGGTGCTGTGGACGAAGGCGAAGAAGAGGGCGGGGACGCCTTCCTCGCGGCCGATGAACACCCCCTCGTGCTGCGCGAAGTCGGCCGATTGCTCCAGGAAAGCCTGAAGAGGCCGCAGGCTGGGATGGGACAGGAGGAGCTCCCCGTCCTTGTAGACGACGTACGCGCGCGTCAGGCCCTCGGCACGGAGCTGCTCGTGGAAGCCGTCGACGGTCCACTCCACTGGGCTCATGCAGTCCTCACTTCTTCTTCATCCGTTCCACGATCGCCCGCAGGGTCGTCTGGGTCTCGCCGCTGAACCAGTTGCTCACCAGGAGCTCCCCTTCCGTGGCGAGGCCCTCTTCCATCAGGCGGACGAGGTCGGCCCTGGCGGCTTTGCGGGTCTGGGACATGGCGTTCGGCGGCAGGGCGATCATCCCGTTCGCCCACTCGATGGCCCTCTCCACCACCCGGTCGAGAGGGACCAGCTCGTCGACGAGGCCGATGCGGCGGGCCTCTTCCGGGGAGATCAGGAGGCCGGCGCCGCAGAGGCGCTCCGCCTGGCGGGGGCCGACCAGCCGCGACACGCAGCGCAGGATCGCGAGCGGCATGGGGATGCCCACCTGGACCTCGTTGTAGCCGATGCGGAAATCCCCGTCCGCCATGATCCTGTAGTCGCAGTAGGTGGCGAGCACCGCTCCGCCCGCGGGGCTGTGGCCGGTGATGGCCGCGGCAATCGGGATCGGCGAGGCCGCGAGGGCGAGCAGGAGACGGTAGAACTCCTGCCAGAGCCGCTCCACGGCCGGGCGGTCGAAGTCGACGAGGACCGGGACGTCGAGGCCGCCCGAGAACCTGCCGGGCGAGCCGGAGAGCACCAGCGCTCTGACCCCCTCTCCGGGCGCGCGGTTCAGGGCGTCGTGGAGCGCGGCGATCAGCTCGGGAACCAGGGCATTGGCGGGCGGCCGGTTCAGCCGCAGCTCGCGCACCGCGCCATGATCCGTGGTGACGATCATCGCTTCCCCCCTTCAAAGCCGAGCGCCCGCGCCATCACGAAGTAGATGGCGTTCTCCTCCATCGTCCCCTCGACCAGGTACGCCTGCGGCCCGCGGGCATAGATCACCACGTCCTCGCCGCCATGGCTTTCGGAGTCCATCGGCACCAGGGCCTGTTGCAGGTAGTTGTCCGCGGTGGTGTCCACGGCCGAGAGGTCGGCGCGCTCGCCAGCCACGGCTCCAGGCCCGTTCATGTAGCCCAGGGTCGTGTAGGGCTTGCCGTCCTTGCCCTTGGAAGGAGCCGTCGCCGGCAGCCCGGTCGCGTCGTCGTTGGTGACCACGAGCCCGAGGATGGGGTTGCCCCGGGTGGGATAGCCGACCATGCTGAAGGTATGGCTGTGGTCGGCGGTGACGATGATCAGGGTGTCGTCCCCGACCAGCTCCGTGGCCCGCTGCACCGCCCGGGAGAGCTCGATCGTCTCGAGGAGGGCGCGCTTGGCGTTGCCGCCGTGGTGGGCGTGGTCGATCCGCCCCCCTTCCACCATGAGGAAGAACCCCTTGGGGCTGCGCTGCAGGACGCGGACGGCCTTCTCCATCATCTGGGTCAGGGAGGGCTCGCCCGCGGTGTCCTTGCTGCGGTCGAGCTCGAACTCCATGTGGCCGCGCTCGAACAGGCCCAGGACCGGCCCGGTCTTCGCCGGATCGATTGCATCGAAACCTTTCTGATCGTAGACGAAGGCGCCGCCGCGGCCGGTCCATTCATTGACCAGATTGCGGCTCTTGCGCTTGCCCTTCGCGTCCTGGTCCTCGGGGTCGGGGTCCGCGGCGGTCAGGAAGTTGGAGCGGCCGCCGCCCATCGCCACTTCCAGGCCGCGGCTGGTTTTTCCGTTCAGCGTGGTGTCGCGGACATGGAAGTCCAGGAGCTGGCGGGCGATGTCGGGGTAGTCCACCTCGGCCGCCTTGGGGCTCAGGTCGGCGTCGCTCTCCCAGTCGCGGAAGGGCGTGTGCGAGTAGCAGGCGGCGGGCGTCGCATGGGTGAGGCGCGCGGTGGAGATCACGCCGGTCCACATGCCGTGCTCTTCGGCCCTCTCCAGGATCGTGGTCAACCGGTTCTCCGGCTTCGCCGCCGCAATCGGATCGGGACCGATCACGTTTGGAGCCACCGAGAGCATGCCGTCGTTCGCCTTGCTGCCGGTGACGATCGAGGTCATGGTGGGCGCGGAGTCGGGCGTCTGCTGGTTGGCCTGGTAGGTCTTGGAGTGGGCCAGGTGGGGGAACTTCTCGAAGCTGAGATCGTTCTCCTCCCCGAACTTCATCCCCTTCATCTGGCCGTCCAGGATGCGGGCCGCGGTGATCGTGGTCACCCCCATGCCGTCGCCGAGGAAGAGGATGACGTTCTTCGCCTTGCGCTTGTTCGGCTGGATGCGGGCGTTGAAGTCCACCTCGGCCCGGCCGCGGGCGTAGAAGGTCTCTTTCGTCTCGACGGACGACGACGGCGCTGCCGCCGAAGCGGGCGGCTGCGTCGGAGTGGACTGGCATCCCAGCGCCAGACTGGAGGCAAGGATGGCGGCAAGTGCGCGCCTGCTGTGCATGGGTCGGTCTCCCCCTCGTGGTTCGAGGGGGAGACTATCAAACCTCTTACTTCGGAGCCGGTGCCACCGTCATCATGTCGCCCGCCGAGTAGGCCGTGAACTCGGGGGCGTACATGGATTGCAGGGTGGCAGGGCCGACCCGGAAGGTGCCGCCCATGTTGGCCCGCAGCCGGTACTTGAGGACGTACTCGCCAGCCGGCAGCCAGTCGAAGAAGAAGTTGGTGCCGCTGTCCCGGGTCTCCTCGTAGCGGCCCGGGGAGGTCCAGTCCCACTTGTACCCCGAGCGGGCGCCGTCGGGCTCCATGCCCGCGGCCCGCGGGTCGCGCAGATGGACGTACTCGGCCGCCGCGCGGGAATGGATCGTGAGCTGGACTTCGACCTCGTCGCCGGGCTTCAGGACCGTCCCCTGCGCGAGCGGCGTGAGCGTGACCTCCTTGCCCTGTCCGGAACGCAGGAAGTAGCGGCGGGTCACGCCGAAGAGGTCCCCTCGCGCCTCCGTGGGGAGCTGGTCGGTCGAGAAGTGCCAGGTGGCCGAGGCGAACATCAGCGGCGCGCTCTCCTTGTCCACCACGACGCTGGAAACTCCCCCGAGCTTCTCGCCGGGCACGACCACCTGGTTGTGCTTGCCGGTGAAGCGGTCGGGCTCGAAGGTGAACGTCGTGGCCTGGCCCGCCACCCGGATCGTCGCGGACTCGCGGACGCCGAGCTGGCCTTCCTTCTCCAGGTAGTGGACCAGGGCGTAGATCACCTCGGCCGTGGCCCTCGTCGAATGCCAATGGTTGAGCAGCTTGTTGAGGAACAGCCACTGCACCAGCCCGTGCCGCCGCGGATCGTCCGGCGCGATCTCCGTCATGGCCAGGAGGGCGAAGGCGTGGGTCTCGATCCTGTCCTGGTACCAGAGCCAGGCTTCCTTCTCGGGCGCGAAGAAGGTGCCCTCCTCCTCCGTCGTTTTGGAAAGATCCATGACCGCGTCGAAGACGAGCTTGGCGTCTCCCGGGCGCTCCATCCGCTTCAGGGTCAAGGCCAGGAGGACCTTGAGGTAGCCGGACAGCTCCTTCCAGTGCGCGAAGGAGTCGTCGAGGATGCGCTTCCTCTCCTCGGCCGGGAGGGCGTTGGGGTGTCTGGTGGCCACGTAGTTCATGAAGACCCGCAGCTCACGGCAGCAGTCGTCCTTGTTGCCAAGCCGCTTGCGCTCTTCCTCCTGCTCGCGGTACCAGCCCGCGACGTAGGACCAGGCCCTCTGCACCATGTCCGCGGGCACCTCGATGCCCGCCTCGGAAGCCTTGGCGAAGCCGTAGAGGATGTAGAGGGTCATGTAGGGCGAGGCCTGGCCGCCGGGCCACCAGGGGAAGCCGCCGTTGTCGAGCTGCGCTTCCCGGAGCCTGGCCAGCGACTGGTCGCGCTGGGCGCGGGCCACCTTCGGATCGAGCACCTTGATCAGAGGGAAGCCCGGGTCCGCTCCACCCTGCGCGGTCTGCAGCCAGGGGGTCTCTTCCAGCGCCATCTTGCGGTTGGGATCGACGGCGTCCCAGGTCTCCAGCCGGGTCTCCCGCTTGGAGAGCTCCTTCGCCATGGACGCCACGGCGGGGTATTCGTCGAACAGGCTCGCGGCGATGCCAGTCGAGAGGAAGCGGTTGAGCTCCTGCTCGGTGCACTCGTAGGGGAAGTCCACCAGGTAGGGCAGGGCTTCGAGGACGCTGTAGAAGAGCTGGGCGTCGAGGGTGACGACCATCTGCTCGTCGATCCGGGTGGGATCGGCCTGCGTCATGTCGTCGAAGCGCAGCTCCCTGGGACCCGTGTCCTTGAGGGCCGCGAAGCGCGACTGCGCCAGGTGCATGCGCGAGGGTAGGATCGGCAGCGGACGCAGCTCGCCGTCGCTCACGTTTCCGGCCACGGCCGTCACCTTGAAGGCGACCGGGCCGACCCGCTTCGGGGCGGTCAGGGGGAAGGTGACGCTGGTGCCGCCGCCCGCCGCGACCGTGAACGGGGCGCGGGCCTGCGCGGGATCGATCCCGAACTCGGCGAGCAGGCTCTCGTCGGTCGCCGGATCGACGACGTCGAGCTGGACCGTGCCCGCAAGCTCGCCTTCAGAGGCGTTGTTGACCACCACTTCCAGGAGGGCGCGGTCGCTCTCGCGCAGGAAGCGGGGCACATAGGGGCGCACCATCAGGTCCTTGACGCTCCGCACCTCCTTCTGGAGCGAGCCGGCGCGGAGGTCGGCGGTGACGGCGTGGACCCAGAAGCTCCACGAGGTCACGGAGTCGGGCACCTCGAACTCGATAGCTGCGGTGCCATCCGGGCCGGCGATCAGATGCGGCTGCCAGAAGGCCGTCTCCGAGAAGTCGCTGCGCAGCTCGGGCGCGGGCTCAGGCGCCGGGTTGGCAGCGCTCTGTTCCATGGCCAGATCCTGTGCCCCCTCTGCCATCTGCTTCCTCGCAGTCGGCCTGGGTGCCGCGGGCGGGGGCGGAGGAGCCGGAGGAGGAGGAGCCCCTGCCATGGCGCCCCCGACCGCCATCGTCTCGGCGAACACTGTCCGGAACATCCAAGTGAACAGGATCTCGTCCGGATGGAGGCCTTCCTCGTAGCTGTAGCCCCTCCACCATCCCTGCCCGGCGCCGTAGGTGGACGACGGGCCGAGGCTGGAGGCGGACCATCCCGCGCCGGTGGTGATCGGGTAGAGCCCCAGGGGGTCCGCCGGCTGATGCGGAGCGAAGAGGTCGAGGCTGCGGTCGTAGAGGTACGCGAGCAGCTCGGCCGCGGCTACCTCCTGCTTTTCTGGCTCCTCCCCCTCGGCCGGACGCACCTTGACGGTCCAGGTCTCCCGCGTGCCGGGACGGATGCGGTCGCGGAAGGTGGCGACCTCGACCTCCAGCTTGCGGTCGTTCCAGGGGATCTCGACGGACCGGTCCAGCTGGATGAGCTGGTGATCGCGGAGGGTGACCAGCCGCAGGGAGAACCCGCCGCGGTCCTCCGGCCCGACCGGGATCTCGATCAGGCTGGCGTCGCGCCCCATGTGCAGCTCGCGCCGGCTGGTCAGCCGGAACCGATGCCAGACTTCCAGCCAGACGGTCTGGCCCGGGAAGCCGGAGTGCACCAGGACCCGGACCTTGCCGCCGGGACGGGCCTCGGAGTCGTCCGCCAGGAGGATCGCCGGCAGGGCGAGCGGAGTGTTATCTCCTGCAACAATCAGCTCCGTCCAGGTGGAGAACGGCTCGCCGGCCTCGTCGGCGGTCTCGTAGCGCAGGCGGTAGGCGCCGGGGGCGAGCGCGGGCAGGGCCAGCCTGGCCTCGCCGTCCTCGCCGTGCGTGAGGGTGCCGGAGGCGACTTGCGGGCCGTCCTCCCACTGGCGCAGGACCTGCCGGGGATCGTAGCCATGCTCGGAGCGCGGGCGGAGGCGGTCGCCCTCGGTCTGCAACGTCCCCGGCGGGATGTCCCCGGGAGCCTTGGGAAGGTCGGCGGGCAGAGGCGTCTCGGCGGGCTGGCGCAGGGCGAGGAGGGTCCAGGTACCCTCGCCGGGCCGGCCGATGCCGGCGAGGTCCCGGCGGTGGATGGTCACGGCGCCCGGCTGGCCCGCGGCGTAAAGCTCCCGCTCCGGCGCGATCTCGGCTTCGATGGACACCCAGCCGAGCCGGAAGGAGCGCTTCGCCGAGCGCGTCTCGCCGCCCTCGTCGGTCAGCTCGGCGTCGATGCGGTAGAAGTAGCTCACCGTCCGCGGATCGCGCCCCTTGAGATCGCCGGCCTCGGGGGTAAAGGCGACCTCGAAGGTGCCATCCGGCGACAGCTCGGCTGTGCCGGTCGCGACCGTCTCCTCGTTACCGGGCTGGGGCCACCACCACCAGAGCGAGCGCTCCTCGCGGACGGCGCGCCACCGCACCTCGCCGCGCGCCACGGGCAGGCCGAAGTAGTAGCGGGCCTGTCCTGGGAAGGCGGCAGGGCGGTTCAGGCGCAGCGGCTCTTTGGGGTCTTCCAGGGAGACCTCGAAGGTCGGGCGCTTGTACTCCTCGATGCGGACCGTGGCCATTCCGTCCTGAAGGCCGTTGTGGGTGGTGCGGATCGACCAGGGGCCGAGCGGCCGGCCCGCCGGGATCGTGAATTCCCCCGAAGCCGTGCCGAAGTCGTTCGTGGAGACGGTGCGGGACTCGACCTCCTGCTCGTTCGGATCGACGAGCGCGACCTTGATGGAGCTGTTGGGGACCGCCTTCAGCTTGCCGTGTCCCCGGTTGTCATAGGCCAGGATCTTCCAGAGAAGCTTCTGCTGCGGCCGGTAGATGCTCCGGTCGGTGAAGACGAGCGCCCCACGCCCGGGCTTCTCCTCCTCCGGACGGTAGTGGTAGGCGTTCAGGAGCACGGCGACGTCGTCGCCGCGGCTGGCGAACCAGGCCTCGGAGCCCCTCATCTTGTGACGGACGACGCTCACCCCCGGCTGGGGCTCGCCGGTCTCGCCGGACACGGCGACCACCTCGACGTCCCCGCTCTTGCGCTCCCGAGCCACGAGCACCAGGTCGCCGAGGATCAGCGGCGCGGCGGCGACCAGGTTCTCCACGTAGCTCTTGCCGTCCGGGGTCTGGGTGGCAAAGTCCTCGCGCGCCGAGGCCAGGACCACCCAGGCGCCCTTGCGGCCGATGGCCGGGGTGACGTAGGTGGTGTGCATCTGGAAGTCGGGAGTGGCGGGCAGGTCTTCCTTCCAGGCGAAGACGGGCTTGGACTTGAGCAGCTCTTCCACCGCAGGGAAGATCTGGCCGTCGCTTCGAGTGAGACGCTGCTTCACGTCGAACGGATAGGCGCGGAACCAGAGCGCGGGGAGGTTCTTGTGCTGGACCTGGATCGAGCGCCGGTGCAGGGCGTCGGAGGCCATCGCCCCCAGGTAGTACGCCGGGGACTCGATGTCGCGGGCCATGGCGAGGGCCCGCGCTCCGCCGGGCGACTTCGGGTACGCGCCATGGCCGGCGCGGGCGGTCTCCACGGCCCTGGGCAGATCGTTGCTGTTCCGGTAGAGCTGGGCGAGCTCGGCCATGCCCATGGCCCACCACGGGACCTGACGGAACTCCGGGAGATCCTTTTCCAGCTCCTGCCGGAGCGCCTTCATCTCGTCGGGCAGGGCATGGTTCTGCAGCCGCCGGTAGCGCTCGAGCCGGGCTTCCAGTGCGCCGTCCTTGTTGCCCTTGGAGGCATGCCAGCGCTCGTGGTCCGCGAGGAGAGCCATGATCCGGCGGAGGGGGTGGGTCTCTGGGTCCACGAGCTGCTCGTCGGGAAGCTCTCCCTCGCGGAGCAGCGCCACCAGGTCCATCCGGCTCGCGGCATTGGTCTGGGCCGGCGACCAGTATCCCGTGTCGGCCAGGAGCCCTACCCAGAGATAGGTGACGGTGTCGCGGAGCGTTCCGCGCACCTCCTTCGGGTAGTTGTTCGGCTTGAGGAAGTCGTCGAGCTCGGCGACCGGGATGCTTCCCAGGAGCTCGCGCTCCTTCCATGCCACCAGGTAGGCCTTGGAGACGGCCTCGAAGATCTGGCCGGTGGTCCACTTCTCCAGGTCCACCGGCTGGTCGGAGAGCACCGTCTCGTTCTGCCAGATCTTCCAGCGGTAGTTGTCGTAGTAGTTCTTCAGGGCCTCGGCCATGAAGAGGGAGAGCACGGCGCGCTGCCGGCGCCCCTCGGGCCAGGGCTGGGTCTGGAGGAAGCGGACCGCCTCCGCGGGCTCGACGATGCTGGCGCGGAGCTGGGCGCCGCGGACGAGCGCGCGGGTGACCTCCTCCGCGTCGCCGGATTTCCGGATGGCCGGGAGGATCTCGTCGAGGCGCTGCATGGCTTCCTGGAGCTTGAGCTCCTTGATGAGCCGGTCGATCTCGGTCCAGGCAGATTTGCGCTCCACGGCTGTCGATCCTAGCGCTGCGGAGGGCAGGACCAAAAGGACACAAAGGACGGAAAGGACGCAAAGGACGGATAGAGATCGGCTCATATGTGCTCAGACACTCTTCGGGCGTTGGAGGAAACCGGGATCATCATAGCCTCGGATCCACAGGCTCGCTCTCCAGGGCCAGGATGCCGAACACGCACTCGTGCACCCGCCGCAGCGGCTCGCGGGCCACGAACCGCTCCAGCGCCTCGACGCCGAGGGCGAGCTCGCGCAGCGCCAGGGAGCGCTTCGCCGCCAAGCCGCGGGAGCGCAGCCTTTCCAGGTTCTCCGGCAGGGTGTACTCGGGGCCGTAGATGATCCGCAGGTACTCCCGGCCGCGGCACTTGAGGGCGGGCTGCGCCAGGCCCTTGCGGCCCTCGGCGAGGAAGTCCAGCGGCTTGATCACCATGCCTTCGCCGCCGGCCTCCGTCATCTCCTCCCACCAGCGCACGGCCTCGGCCTCGCTCTCGGGGTCGGCGAGGTCCACGACCCGGTGGCGGGTGGGCGTCAGGCCGAGGCGGGCCACCATGCTCATGTGCCAGAGGTGGTCCTTGTCCACGTGCACCGCCCCCTCGGAGGCCAGGAGGTGGAACGGAGCGAGCCGGAGGTCCGCCACGGAGTCGATTGGCCAGGAGTAGCGCCGGTAAGCCTTTTCATAACGGGCCGCCAGGTCCAGCCGGGTGCGGAACCGGTCGGCGAGATCGAGCCGGGCCTGCTCCAGGACGGCGACCGCCGCGGGCAGCGCTCCCCGGGCGGCGGCTCCGGCCGTGGCGTACTGGTCCCGGATCAGCTCCTGCGCCTTGGCGGACCAGGGCATCAGCTCGGCATCCAGGCAGAGCCAGTCGGTCGCCAGCTCCTCCCAGAGGCCGGAGCGGTCGACCGCATCCCGCACCATGGCGAGGAACGGCGCCTCCATCTCCCCCTCGAAGAACCGCCGGCCCGTGCGGGTCAGGCAGATGCCGAAGCCGTCCTCGGTCACTCCGAAGCGGCGGCGGGCGGCGTCCTCGTCCCGGCAGACGATCACCACGGCCCGCGAGCCCATGTGCTTCTCCTGGCAGATCACCTTGGCGATCCGCTCGCGGCGGAAGTGCGCGAACGCCTGGGCGGGATGCTCCAGGTACCCGGGCTCATCTGCCGTCTCCGAGGGGGACATCGTCGGCGGCAGGTAGATCAGCCAGCGCGGGTCCGCGGCGAAGCGGCTCATCACCTCCAGGGCGGCGGTGGCGTTCTCCTCCCGGACCGTCACCTCCCCGCGCAATCGGGTCTGAATGATCCGTTTGCCCATCTTGCCGATAACGTCGTCCAGGTCGAGCAGCTCGTCCTGCCTCTGCTGGGCCGTCAGCTCCGGGTCGACCTTGAACGGCCGCTTCGACTCGCGGTAGGTCCGGCGGGCGGGCACGGACACCAGCTCCAGCTCGGGGTAGCGCAAGGCGGTGAGCTCGCCTCCGAAGACGCAGCCGGTGTCGATGTTGATCGTGTTGTTGAGCCACTCGGGCCGGTGGACGGGCGTGTGGCCGTAGACCACCGTGGCGCTCCCCCGGTAGTCGGCGGCCCAGTTGTAGCGCACGGGCAGGCCGAACTCGTCGCTCTCCCCCGTGGTTTCTCCATAAAGGGCGAAGTCGCGCACCCGGCCGGAGGCGCGGCCCTGCATCTCCCGCTTCATGCCGGCGTGGGCCACGACCAGCCGGCCGCCGTCCAGCACGTAGTGGCTCACCAGGCCGTCGAGGAAGCCGAGCACCCTCGCCCGGAAGGCGGCGGGATGGTCCTCGATCTGCTCGATGGACTGCTCCAGCCCGTGGGCGATCCGCACCTTCTTGCCCTGCAGGTAGCGCTTGAGCTTGTCGTCGTGGTTGCCCGGCACGCAGACCGCCGTCCCCGCCTTGACCATGTCCATGGCCATGCGGAGCACGTCGGGCACCCGCGGCCCGCGGTCCACCAGGTCGCCCAGGAAAACCACCTTCCGCCCCTCGGGATGACGCCCGTCGGAGTAGCCGAGCCGGCCGAGCAGCTCCTCCAGCTCGTCGGCGCAGCCGTGGATGTCCCCGATGATGTCGAACGGCCCGGCGTCGTCCCGGCGGTCGGGCCACAGGCGCTCGCGCTCGAACGTGACCGCTTCGATCTCCTCGGGAGAGCGCAGGATGAAGACCCGGCGGAAGCCCTCCTTCTGCAGGTCGCGCAGGGAGCGCTCGAGCTGGCTGCGCTGCTGGAACACGGCGTGGGGCGGGACCTGCCTGTCGACCCGGCTCCGGTTGCGCTCCTCGCACAGGCGGGCCGGCAGGTCGAACACCACGGCGACGGTCTGGAGATATGCATTCTTCGCCAGCTCCACCAGCGGCTTGCGGGCCGTGGGCTGGGTGTTCGTGGCGTCCACGACTGTCAGACGCCCGCGGGCGAGGCGCTTCGCCGCGAGGTGGTGAAGGACTTCAAAAGCGTCGCGGGTAGCGGTCTGGTCCATCTCGTCGTCCGAGACCATCGCCCGGAAACGGTCGGAGGAGAGCACCTCCGTGGGCAGGAAGTGCCTGGCCGCAAACGTGGACTTGCCGCAGCCGGACGGCCCGATCAGGACGATCAGCGAGAGCTCGGGGACCGCGATCCTCAAACCAGTATCTCCACCATCATCCTCCGCGCCCGGATCAGGAAGTCGTTGGCCCAGCGGTAGTCGGGCCGGTCCGGCAGCCGGCTCGACGCGAGGGCGGCGTCGAAGCGTTCGTGCAGCTCCAGCCTCCAGGCCTCGATCTCCTTCCACGGCACCTCGTTCCTCTTGATTGCCAGGAGCCGCTCCCGGACCTCGTCCGCGACCCGGACGGGCACGCGTCCCTCGCTCAGCGCCGTGATGCCCGCGAGCTGGAGGCGGATCAGGTGCATGGCATGCTTCCAGCGGATCTCCCCCACCGTCCGCAGATCCTGCTCCAGCTTCTTGAACTGGGAGATCACGTAGCCGTTGTAGGTCTGGTAGACCATCTTCGATAGGAACCGCGAGCGCTCGGCGATCAGCTCGTCCGCGGGCGGCTTGCAGAGCTCGACCAGGGGCGTGTAGAGGCACTCCAGCACGTTGGGATTGGCCTTGAGCGCCATGCTCAGGAACTTCTGGATCTCCCAATAGGCCTCGTCCGTCTCCTTGCGCTCGATCTGCTCGGGCACGCCGTAGAGCGACCAGTGCAGGTCCGCGGGCGGGAGATAGATGCCGCGCAGGTCGACGTCGGACGCCTCCTGCTCCAGCCCATAGGCGCGCGAGCCCACGACGCAGCGGTAGATCACCCTCTCGAAAAGCTCCTCGTCCCCACCCCCGACGGCTTCCAGGTCCTCCCGCTGCTGGTGCTTGCGGATCGTGAGGTTGTGGCGGCGCAGCGGGATCTCGGAGCCGTCCGGCAGCCGCACGATGTAGGAGTGGGTGCCGTCGGCCGGGGCCTTGACGATCACGCCCACGGCCCCCTCAGGACAGAGCACGGTCCCTTTGGAGTCGCGGATCTCGATCCGGCTCACGACCTGGGTCCCCACGGGAAGGATGAGGTGGGGTCTAGCCACGCGAGGGCTCGTCACGGGAAAAAACGGCCATCTGGGTTGGCGAGCCGGCATGGGGGTCTTCCGGACCGAGAGGCAGATAGCGGACCTTGTAGCCATGGCGGGCGGCCACCCGGTCTCCCCACTCCTTGAGCTCGGCGCGGGTCCACTCGAAGCGATGGTCCCGGTGGCGGAAGCGGCCCGCGGGCAGGCGCTCCCACTTCGGGTTGTAGTCGGCGTTCGGAGTCGTCAGCACCACCGTTCCCGGCTTGGCGCGCTCGAACACGACGCGCTCCAGAGAGGCCAGCCGCGGCGGGTCCAGGTGCTCGATGACCTCCACCAGCGCCGCGGCATCGTAGCCTTCGATACGCCGGTCGCGGTAGACGAGAGAGCCGTGGAAGAGCCGGGAACGGTCGCGCAAGCGGCCCGGCAGCTCGTCGAGCCGGTCCTTGGCCCGCTCGAGACCATGCCAGGAGACGTCCATCCCCGCGACCTCGGAAAACTGGGGATCCTTGAGCAGGATCTCCAGCAGGCGCCCCTCGCCGCAGCCGAGGTCGATCACCCGCCGGGCGCCGCTCGCCGCCAGCTCGGCCGCGACCTCGCGCAGGCGCTGCTCGTGGAGCCCGAGAGGCCGCTCGAGCGCAGCTTCTTCCGCGTCGCGCGCCTCCTCCTGGGCTCCGGGCTCGGGCAGATCCTCGCGCACCAGTCGGGTCACGGCCTCCTCCACCAGGCTGCGCTGGTGCTTGAGGTAGCGGCGGGCGATGAAGTCGCGCTCGGGATGCCCGCGCAGCCAGTCGCCGCCATGCCGCACGAGCTTCTCCACCTCGGCCTCGTCCACGAAGTAGTGCTTCTCGTCGTCGAGCACCGGCACCAGCACGTAGATATGGGCCAGCATCTCGCTCAGCCGCAGGACGCCGGTGAGGGTGACGGTGAAGTGCCGCGCGCCCCACTCCGGGAACTCCGGATCGAGCAGATGGGGCTCGATTTCCATCGCGTACCCGAGCGGCTCGAAGAGGCGGCGCAGCAGCTCCTCTCCCCGGCGGCAGGGGATCACGGAGATCCGCGCCTGGAGAGGGATCGGCTTCTCGGCCAGCTCCGGCCGCTCCCGGCTCCGGCCGCCCAGGGCCGAGGCCAACGTGCGGGCGATCGCCACCGACAGGAAAGAGGAGGCCACATAGGGCCGGTCGTTGACGTACTGGTCGAGCGTTTTTCCGCGCACGAGCCCCACCGGATCGACATCCAGGAGCAGGGCCGCGGTGCACGCCTCCTCTGAGACCTCCGGGTAGAAGATGTGCGCCTGCCCGAAGGACAAGTCGAACGAATGGAGCTTCTCCGGATGCTTGTGGAGGAGGAAGCCCAGGTCCGTCGCCGGCCGGTGGGTCGTGCGCAGGGTCAGCAGCATGGAGGGGGAGTGTAGCTAATCCGGGACCAGTAGCAGCCGAAACGTCTCCGCCGGCCCGATCGCCCAGCGCGTGGCGGTGACCTTGAGCGTCCCGGGCTCGGCCACGAGATAGCGCCCAGAGCGCGCCTGGAAGGCCACCTGATCGCCGCCGCGGATCGTGCCGCCGATACCGCCGACCTTCCACACCTGGAAGACCTCGTCCTCGCGCACCTCGATGCTGCTGGCATGAACCGGTCCGCCGGCCGCGGTCAGGTAAAGCCCATTGTGGGCCTGCAGGGTGATCCTGTCGCCGTGGCGCAGCGGCCCGCCGTCGAGGTCGTAGACCGCGAACTGGGTGAACGGCTCCGGCCGCCAGCGGTCGGCAGCGACGGCATCCTCGGCGCCCATGAACTGGCCGGTCGAGATGCTGAACCGGGCCATGTGCCGCCCCAGGGGCATGCGCCGCTGGAAGTGGCGCCAGGAGGCTGCCCGGGAGCCGTCTGGCCTTATCAGCCAGAAGCCCCGCAGGTCGGAGATCCGCGGCCGCCCCTCGTACTCGTGCTTCGGCTCGTTGCAGTAGAGCTGCCAGAACAAGGCGTAGCGCACGCCCCACCCGAGCGCCGCGTCGGCGAGCCCCTGGATGCGTTTGCGCAGGTTCACTCCCTCCCCCACCTGGTCCTGCACCGCCCCGAACTCGCCCAGATAGATGTTGCGCTCGCCGAAGAGCTCGCTGTCCGGGGCCTTCGACTGGAGGTACTCCAGAGCCCGGGTCAGGCGCTGCCGGTCGAAGCCGACATCCCAGCTCGAGTAGGAGTAGAGATCGGCCCGGGTGAAGGGAACCACGTCGTTCGTGGCCGTGACCTTGCCCTCCATCGCCTGGGCCAGCAGGTTGACCTCCGCCGCATGGGCGACCATCACGTCGCGCAGCCCGACCTCGCGCCGGGCCTGCTCGACCCCGTCCTGCCGGGCGTTCCACCAGTCGATCATGCCCTGGATGCGGACCGGGTCGGGATCGCCTCCCGCGAGCCCCTGGCGCAGCAGGTGGTCCCCCTCCCAGTTCTGGAGCACAAATGTCTTGCCGCTCCCCGCGTAAGCAACAAGGAGATGCCGTGCCAGGCGGTAGACGTGCTCGCGTTCGGCATCGACTTCCTCGGGCGTCATGCCGTCGAGCCAGTCGTTCCTGGGCGAGGCCGAGATCACCAGGATGTACGTGGAGAAGGGCTTGTCGAACAGGCGCCGGTAGTAGGGCTTCCGCGCCAGCTCCGCGAGGTCGGCGGCCGGCGCCCCCCAGTCGGAGTTGAACGGGTAGGCGCGCGAGGCATCGAGCTGGAACCAGACCTTGATCACGCGGGTGCCCAGCTCCAGCAGCCGGTCGGCTCCCTCGTTGAGGAAGTCCTCCTCGGAGAGGTTGTACCTCCCGGCCGCATGGGCCGAGCCGAGGACATCGCGCACCTCGGCGGCCTGCACCGGGATGGCCAGCAGCAGGATCAGGGCGGCGGCAAGGCGGCGAGACCGGCTCACCTTCTTAGTCTAATCCCCTTGGCTTTGTTACGCTGCCAGTAGGGTTAGACCTTTCCCGAGACTGATCGGCGACCGCCGATAATCTATCGGCCTCTCGCCGCTATATAAAATTGGGCCGCCTCTATATAGAGACGGGCCGCCGATAGGTTATGGGAAGCGGCGATAGGCCAGGCCGACTCGGCGATAGGTTGTGTGACACGGCGATAGGCTATGTGGCACGGCGATAGGTTCGCGGGATTCGGCGATAGCAAAGGCGAGCGGCCGATAGACAAAGGCGGACGCCTTTTATATATCGGCGGGTCCCCTATATATAACGGAGAGCCGCCGATAGGCTCAGTTGAGCCGCACAAGCGCTTGGAGCTGGCGCGCGGCCTTCCCTGTCACCGAGAGGGCTTACCCGATGAGCGTGTAGGGCTACCGGATGACCAAGCCGCATCTGTCGAGCCTCACGGCAGCTCGAATACTTTGATAAAATAAAAAGAGCTTGGATTTGGTTTGATCTTCGGGGCGAAGAGGCGAAGGCGGCCGGGTTGGAGATGATGAGCTTCCCGGAGATCGGCAGCAACGTCGCGCATTTCAAGATCCTGGAGCGTCTGGGCCGGGGCGGGATGGGCATTGTCTACAAGGCGCGGGACCTGCGCCTCGGCCGCTTGGTGGCCTTGAAATTCATGGCCTCGGACGACGAGGCGAGCGCGGCGGCGCGCCAGCGTTTCCTGCGCGAGGCCCAGGCCGCCTCGGCCCTCGACCATCCTAACGTCTGCACCCTCTACGAGATCGGCGAGACGGCCGACGGCCAGACCTTCCTCGCCATGGCATTCTGCGAGGGGGAGACTCTCCGCAGCCGGCTGCGCCGCGGTCCGCTCGATCCGCGGGAAGCCGTCGAGATCGCGATCCAGGTGGCGGACGGCCTCGCCGCGGCGCATGCCCGGGGGATCGTTCACCGCGACGTCCACCCCGGCAACATCCTGGTCTCGGACGGTCTCGTGAAGATCGTCGACTTCGGAGTGGCCCGGCTGATGGACCAGACCCGCATGACCCAGGATGGCGTCATGGTGGGCACGATCTCTTATGCCGCGCCGGAGCAGGTCTGCGGAGAGGAGGTCGGCCCCGGCGCGGACCTCTGGTCGCTAGGGGTCGTGCTCTACGAGGCGATCGCCGGCTGCCTGCCTTTCCGGGCGAGCTCGGTGCCGGCTCTGTTCCTCACGATCCTCGAGGGCGCTCCGCCGCCGCTCCAGGGAGTCAGCCCGGAGATCGAGCGGGTGCTGACTACGGCCCTGCAGAAGCTGCCCGAGCTGCGCTATCCGAGCGCTGAAGCTATGAGGACGGACCTGCGGATCGCCGCTTCGGCCTGGAACGTTGCGGAGGCGACCGCATGGAACGCGCGCATGAAGACCCAGACGCAGGCCACGCCCGCGCTCGGCATCGTCAGGACCGGACCTCCGAGGCTTCACAATCTGCCGTTCCCGCCGCTGGGCAACTTGCTCAAGGGGCGGAGCCAGGAGCTTCAAGGCCTGGCGGAAGCGCTGACCCAGGACACTCCTGGCCAGGTCCTCCACGGGCTCGGCGGAATCGGCAAGACACGGCTGGCGGTCGAGTACGCCTGGAGACATGGGCAGCGCTACCGCGCCGTGCTATTCGTGCTGGCCGACTCGCCGGAGGGTCTGAACAGCGGCCTCGCCTCGCTAGCCCGCGCGGAGCTGCTCAACCTGGCGGAGCGCGATGCCGCAGCCGAGGGAGAGGTGGTCGGAGCGGTGCTGCGCTGGCTCCGTGAGAATCCGGGATGGCTCCTGATCCTCGACAATGTCGATACCAGGGAGACGCAGCTCGCGGTCGGGCGGCTCCTGCCCTTGCTCGCCTACGGCAGAGTCCTGATAACCTCCCGGAGACGGGACTGGCCGGCTGGAGTCGACAGGCTCCCCGTCGACATCATCCCCTTAGACCAGGCACAGGAATTCCTCCTCCAGCGCACAGCGAACGACCGGCGTCCGGAGCCAGACGACGAGATGCAGGCACTCCGGCTCGCGGAGTTCCTCGACGGGCTCCCTCTCGCTCTAGAGCAAGCCGCGGCCTATATCGCCCATACTCAGGTCTCACTGGCGGAGTACCTGGACGTCTGGGAGAGTGAGTGCGACAGCACCCTCGGCTGGTACGACGAGGGGATCATGCAATACCCCGCCCCCCTGGCGATCACCTGGCAAAGGACCTTCCGGCAGCTCGCCCCTACCGCTCAGGGGCTGCTCCGCCTAATCGCTCAACTAGCCCCGGACCCGATCCCCCTGGAGATGCTCGAATCCGGGGAAGCAATCCTTCATAAGGCAGCGCAACGTCTCTGCGCCGAGGTCGGCGAAGAGGTGAGATCCCGGTCCGTGCGCGACGATCTGGCCGAGCTTACGAGCCTATCCTTGATCTCCCGCCTAGGTGGGGTCATGTCCATGCATCGCGTAGTACAGGAGGTGATAAGGCAGCGCATCCCCGAGAAAAGCCAGACAGCCTGGATCGAATTGGCCATGGAACTCATAGTGGAGTACGCCCCTCTCGAATCGCATGACCCGGACACCTGGCCCATTTGGGACCTGCTGCGGCCTCACTCGGTGCAGCTCCTCGCTCACGCTGAGCAGCAAGACGCTTTGGGAAACCCCGCTGCAATCAGGCTGATGACACATCTAGGCGCTCTCCTCGCCGGAAAAGGCCTTTACTCGGAAGCAGAGCCTATCTTGCGGAATATGCTAGAGATCGAGGAGAAATTTTTCGGCGGGAAGCGCTACGAGACCGCTGTCAGCCTTCACAATCTCGGGACCTCTCTCAGGCTCATGCATCGCTCGGACGAGGCCGAACCCCTTCTCCGAAGATCCGTGGATCTCTTTTTTGCTCCAGGCCAAGAGCGACACCCGGAAGCGACCAAGCCTGTTAATGCCCTCGCCACCCTGCTTATGGAGAGGCACCAATGGGCGGAAGCTGAGGAGTTGCTTCGGAAGGCTCTGGCTCTCGATCAGGAGTCGTATGGAGGAAGTCATCCTGCGATCGCCCTGGATCTACGCCACTTAGCGCTCCTGCTCACATCCACGGGGAGAACCCAAGAGGCAGAGCCGGTAATCCGACGCTCCTTGCAGATCTGCCAGGAGGCGTTTGGAGTGGCAAACCTCAAGACAGTGCGAACGATACACGTCCTTGCAGGTATTCTGCGGGATCTTGGGCGAACGGACGAGGCGGCACCGCTGGCGCGCCGGGCGTTGGAGATCTTCGAGCAGGTTCTCGGGCCCGACCATCCTCTGACGCAGTCGGCGCGGAAGGATCTGTCGAGCCTCACGGTAGCCTGACCGGCAGGGTTACCGACTCCGTTGGGGAACGCTTCCCCATTAATTCCCCACGGGGGGGACTGAGTTCCGGGCGGTTGGAAGTGACTTCCGGGTGGTTGGAACTGAGCTCCGGACGGCTGGGAGTGACTTCCGGGCGGTTGGAAGTGAGTTCCGGCTCGTCGGCAATGACTTCTCGGACCCCAGGAAGTGACTTCCGGGCACCGGGAAGTGACTTCAGAACAGCGGGAAGTGACTCCGGGTCAGTCGGAAGTGCGTCCCGCCGGCAGGCAATGACAGAGCCTAAGGGAGCAGCGCCGCCGCGTGCCGTGCCGCTCCTAAAAGCGCGGCGCGGTCATTGAGGATCACCCGGACTGGCACCGCCTCCAGGAAGGCACGGAAACGGCCCTTGTCGAAGAAGGCTCGGAGGAAGGTGCCGTCCTGGAGACGCGGGAGGAGCTTCGGGGCGATCCCGCCGCCCAGGTAAATGCCTCCCGTTGCGGTTCCCACCAGGGCCAGGTTGCCGGCGGCGGCTCCGTAGGCCGAGACGAACATGCTCACGGCGCGCGAGCAGAGGCCGCAGGACTCGGCCAGGGCCGCTTCCCCGATCACCTGGGATGGATCATCCCCCCGCTTCAGGGCCTCCCGCACCTGCGGGCTCTCCGGCAGTGCGGCACGGTCCCGCAGGTACTGGTAGATATTGAAGAGCCCCGGGCCGGAGACCACCCGCTCGACGCTCACGTGCCCCTTGAAGATCTCGGAGAGGTAGAAGAGAAGGCCGGCCTCGTCCTCGGTCCTCGGGGCGAAGTCCATGTGCCCTCCTTCCGAGGGGACCGGCACCCAGGCTCCCGCCACCCTCGGCAGCAGGGCCATCCCCAGTCCGGTCCCCGCCGCGATCAGCGCCAGATTGCCGGCGCCGGCGGCTCCGGGCCCCCCGGCATGGAGGGTAGACAGCTCGTCCTGGCGCAGGAGCGGGACCCCCTCGGCCGTGGCCACCAGGTCGTTGATCAGGACCACGGCGTGCCCCCCGACCACGGACGAGAGCGCGCCGCCGTCCAGCTCCCAGGCGAGGTTCGGAGTGCTCGTGCGGTTCTCCAGGACCGGTCCGGGCACCCCGAAGCAGGCCGCTCGGACCTGCCGGGCATCGGTGCCGAGGAACTCTTCCAGCAGCGGAGCGAGGCCGGGATAGTCCGCGCTGGGGTACTTGGCGCTCCTCAGCGGATGGGGCACCCCTTCGGCGACCTCGAAAAGGCCGACATTGCACTTGGTCCCGCCGACATCGCCGGCCAGGACCACGGCGCGAGCGGCCATGTCAGGTCCCCAGCGCTCCGCGCAAGCGGGCGAGGCCTCCCGGGACGTCGCTGCCCAGGTTGACCCGCACCACCCGCCTGCCCCGCTGCTCCAGGGCGCTGCGGTCGCCGTCCGCCTGGGCGCGGATCAGGGTGCCGAAGGTGAAGTCGGCCTCGGGCACGGGCAGGTCGTGCTCCGGCTCGTCCACGATCTGGAGGAAGTGGCCCGTGTCCGGCCCTCCCTTGTGGAGCTGGCCGGTCGAATGGAGGAAGCGCGGGCCGTAGCCGAAAGTCGTGGCCAGCAGGGTGCGGTCGCGCAGCCGCGCCTGGATGTCGTGCAGGATCTCCGTGGTCTCCTGGACCGCGGGCAGATAGGCATGGACCCCGAGATAGCTCCCCGCGCCCGCTCCGGCCAGCCAGCGCTCCAGCGCGCTTCCCAGAGAACCCGAGTCGGAGGCCTGAATCTCGTCGGCAGGCGCGGCCGGCGCTCCCGACGAGCGCTCCTTCATGGCCCGGGTCGCAAGCTCCTTGGCGAGCTGCACGTCCGGCTGGTCGAAGGGGTTGACCCCGAGGACCGCCCCGGCCGCGGCCGTGGCCATCTCCCAGCGGAACATCTCGCGTCCGAGGTCCGCCGGGTCCGTGAGCCGGAAGCGGGCCACCGGATGGCCGACCGTCTCCAGCGCGGCGAGGCGCATTTCCAGCGGCTTGTCGTCGCCCTGGCTCAGGCCGATGAAGAAGCGGTCCTGGCCGTAGTCGCCCGGCTCCCCCGCCCGCTCCCCCACGACCGGCACGATGCCGCGGCCGATCTTGCCGGTGCTCTCGGCCACGAGCTGCTCGATCCAGTCGGGGAAGGAGTCGATCCCCCGCGAAGCCAGGAAGGTCACCTTGTCGCGGCCCGCCAGGGCCAGCTCGCCCAGGGCGGCGCCGAGGACCAGGCCGGGGTTCGAGGTGGCCGGTCCGGTGCAGGCTTCGGCCATGGTGCGAGCCCGCACCAGCAGCTCCCGCACGTCCACGCCGAGCAGCGCCGCGGGCACCAGGCCGAAGTTGGTCAAGGCGCTGTAGCGGCCTCCCACGTCCTCGGGAGCGTTGAACACGGCGCGGAAGCCCCGCTCGCGGGCCAGCTTCTCCAGCGTGCTGCCGGGATCGGTGACCGCGACGAAGCGGCGGCCGGCCTCGGAGGTCGAGGCCAGCGACTCGGCCGACCACTGCCAGAAGGCGCGGAAGAGCGACAGCGTCTCGGTCGTCGTACCCGACTTGCTGGAGACCACGAAGAGCGTGCGCGTGGGATCGAGCCGGGCGGCTAAAGCGCGCACCGCTTCCGGATGCGTGCTGTCCAGCACGCTGAGGGCCGGGTAGCCGTTGGCCGATCCGAAGGTGCGGGCGAAGACCTCGGGCGCGAGGCTCGATCCGCCCATGCCGAGGACCACGGCGTTGCGGAAGCCGGCGGCGCGGACCTCCTGGCCGAAACGGGCGAGGTCCTCGGCCTGGGTGCGCATGGACTCGGGCAGCTTGAGCCAGCCCAGGCGGTCGGTCAGCTCCGGGACCGGCTGGGCCGACCAGACGGTGTGGTCCTTGGCCCACAGGCGGCGGCCGAAGCCCTCGGCCTGCCAGCGCTCCAGCCGTGCCTGGACCGCGGACTCGTACCGTCCCAGCCGCAGCTCCGCCCCTACCACGCGGCTCTCCTGCATCACCTCCCTGTCGCTCATGCGCACCCCTCCTCGGACCGAACTCTATGCATGCTACGATCCAGCCGCAATGGGCGTGCGTGCGAGAGCCTTCCGCTGGACCCTCTTCCTCCTGGCCGTTCTGAGCCTCGCCGGCTGTTCCGGAGGAAAGGAGTCCGGCCGGACCTACACCGTCCGCGGGCAGGTGACGCAGCTACCCGATCCGGGCAATCCCGGCACGGGCCTCTATCTCAACCACGAGGCGGTCGACGACTTCGTCAGCCGCGATGGCGAGATGGTGGGCATGGACCCCATGACCATGTCGTTCCCCGTGGACGAGAAGGTCCCGCTGGAGGGGATCGGCGTCGGGGACGTGGTCGAGTTCAAGCTGCACGTGGACTGGGGGGCCGAGACCGAGGTGGAGATCGTCGGGATCCGCGAGCTCCCGCCCGGCACGAAGCTCGTCTATCGAGCCGCCCAGCCGAAGAAAGAACAAAAAAACTAGACATCCATAGGAGGAGGACACCATGCCGGTACGCAAGGCCGACGCGGTCTGGGAAGGGGACATCCGGGGAGGCAACGGAAAGGTTTCGCTGGGCAGCGGCGCATTCGAGGGCCGCTATTCGTTCGGCTCCCGTTTCGAGGAGGGAGCGGGAACCAATCCCGAGGAGCTGATCGGCGCCGCGCACGCGGGCTGCTTCTCGATGGCGCTCTCCGGCGGCCTCGGTCGCGGCGGGCACACGCCCAAGCGCATCGCTACCACCGCCAAGGTCCACATCGAGAAGGTGGGCGAGGGCTTTTCGATCACCCGCATCGAGCTCGACACCCAGGCCGAAGTGCCCGGGATCGACGATGCCACCTTCCAGGAATTCGCCAACAAGGCGAAGGAAGGCTGCCCCGTCTCCAAGGCGCTCGCGGGCACGCAGATCACGCTCAACGCCAAGCTCGTTTGATTGATTGAATCCCCTCTCCCCCCGGGGAGAGGGCTTCCTTCAACACTGATCTATCGTCTGCTTGCTATTTTATCCTTGACTTCCCCTCCTCGGGCTTTTACGCTGCTACTGCTCACACCGATGTGCAGCCGTAAGTTTCAAGGAGGTCCTTCCCCATGGCCTGGAATAAGAGAGACGACCAACCGAACGGTCCCGAGCCCGCATCCAACGCGCCCCGTCCCGTGTCCACCGCGCCCTCTACCACGCCCGCGGCATCTTCCCCCAATCCCACGCCCGAGCCCAAGCGCTCGGGAGATCGGGCGACGATCGGTGCGTCGATCATCATCAAGGGTGATCTGAGCGGCGGCGAGGACCTCGTGATCGAAGGGCGCGTCGAGGGCAAGGTCGATCTCAAACAGCACAACGTCACGATCGGCCGGAGCGGGCGGGTGAAGGCGGACGTTTTCGGCAAGGTCATCACCATCGAGGGCGAGGTGGACGGCAACGTGTTCGCCCAGGAGCAGGCGATCCTGCGCCAGGCCGGCGCGATCCGCGGCAATATCACCGCGCCGCGCGTGATCCTGGAGGACGGCTCGCGCTTCAAGGGCAGCATCGACATGGAGGGCAAGGAGGGCTCCTCCTCGCGCCATGGCTCGGATCGGCCGCAATCGGTGGACAAGCAGGCGGGTGAGCCCGCGGGCGCGAGCCGGGCGGCTCAGGCCGGATGAGCTGGTTTTCGCGCTCTCGCAGAGAGCCCGCCGTCGCACAGGCGGAAGCTGCACCCGAGGTCTACAAGTCTCTGGGGCTCACTGCTCTGCTTGAATCGATGCGCCGCAAGGGGCAGGGGTTGAGGATCCTCGACCTCGGCTCCGCCGTGGGGGGCAACGTGGAGTTCCTGTCCCAGCTCGGCTGCAAGCTGCACATCGGCGATCTGTACGCCTCGCGCTCCACGGCCATGGAGGGCGAGGAGCTCGGGCAGGAGTTCTTCGAGCAGATCTTCCCCGCCGACACCAAGCTCGACGTGGTGCTCGCCTGGGACCTCTTCAACTACCTGCAACGCAAGGAGATGGCCCGGCTGGGCGTGCTGCTCCGGCGCCACTGCCGGCCGGGCGCCCTGATCTTCGCCCTGATGTGGATCCAGAAGCAGATTCCGGCCCAGCCGATCCGCTTCCGGATGCACGAGAACGGGCAGCTCGTCTATGAGCGGAGGACCGGGCTGGAAAGGCCCGGGCCGCGCTACGCCCCGGCCGAGATCTCCGGTCTGCTCAAGGGGTTCCGCGTCGACCGCTCGTTTCTGCTGCGGCACGGCATTCAGGAGTATCTCTTCGTCCGCGACGACGAAGAGGATGAGACCCGGGCGATTTGATCCCGTTCCCCCTCTCCCCATTAGACCGGGGGAGAGGGGGCTCAGATCCGCTTGTAGATAGCATCTACGATTTCGCTCACCCGCACACTGCGCCCGATCCCGGGATCGAAGCCGCCGCCCAGGTGGCCGGCCCAGTCGAGGATCGCCTTGCCCAGCCAGTCCCGCGACTCGCGGACCGCCACTTCGCCCGACCGGCCCGAGAAGCGCGCCAGCTCGAAGTCGTAGAAGCTGCCGTCGACATTCCGGAATTCGGCCCCGCCGGAGGTCCCGAAGGCGGAGAGCCGGATCGCGCAGTCCTGCCCCGCGTGGGCGTTCCAGCTCACGGCCACCGAGACGGAAGCCCCCCCTTCCAAATCGATCCGCGCGTTGGCGAAGTCATCCACCTCCCCATCTTCGAGGGACTGCCCCCCCTTCCAGGCGCCGCCGTGGACCTCCTTCACCCCGGGATCGCCGAGCAGCCAGAGCGAGAGATCGATCAGGTGGACGCCCAGGTCCATGAGCGCTCCCCCACCGGACAGGCGCGGGTCGAAGCACCAGGGCTTGTCCGGGCCGTAGGCGTTGTGGAATACCGTATCCACGCTGAACACCCGGCCCAGCTCGCCCGCCTCGATCGCCCGGCGCAACGCCCGCGCCCCTTCGGTGTAGCGGTAGGAGTAGTCCACTCCGAGCAGCCGGTCGGCCTTGCGCGCGGCTTCCACCATCTCCCGCGCCTCGTGGGCATTCAGGGCCAGGGGCTTCTGGCAGAAGACGGCGAGCCCCCGGTCCAGCGCCGCCAGGGTCTGCGGTGCGTGGAGGGAGTTGGGGGTGGCGACGACCACGCCGTCGAGGCGGAGGTCCGCGGCAAGCATTTCGTTGAAATCGGAGAAGGTGGCGGCTTCGGGATGGGCGCGGGCGACTTCCTCGAGGCGCTGGGGGGCAGGCTCGCAGAGGGCCGCCACCTCGGCGACCGCAGAGACGGCCTCGAGCCGCATGGTGCCGATCCAACCGAGGCCCACGAAGCCCAGCCTCACGCCAGCACCAGCGACTTGAGGAATCCTTCCGGCCGCTCCTCGGTCATCCGGAAGGCCTGATTGATGTCAGTCAGCGGGAAAGTGTGGGTGATGAGCGGCTCCAGGTCGAGCTCGCCGGCGGCCAGGAGGCGAACCCCCTCCTCCATGCCGCTCCGATAGACGGCGGGGTCGCGCTCGTGGGCGTTGATCACGTCGATCCCGTTCCAGTTCCAGAGCTGCATGTTGACGGTGCGCGGGCCGTCCTGGTGATAGCCCGCCACGATCAGCCGGCCGCGCACGCGGACCAGGTTCGTGGCCAGGTCGAGCGGCCCCTGCTTGCCCGTGGCCTCGATCACCACGTCGGCGCCACTCACCCCGCCGATACCCTGGTCCTCGTAGGTGAGCACCTCCACCCCCAGGCGCTCGGCGAGGGCGGGATCCATCCGGCGGCGGGAAACGGCGATCACCCGGCCAGGCTTATGCCTCTGAAGGAGCTGGAGCAGGAGCGTCCCCAGGAAGCCGGTGCCCAGAAGGATGACCGTGTCCCCCTCCTGCACGCCGGAGCGGCGCATCACGTTGACCGCGCAGGCCATGGGCTCCCCCAGCACGGGCCGGCCGGCCAGCGCCTCCGGCAGGGGGATGATCGAGTCGGCGCGGGCGAGGTCGTACTCCGCGTAGGCCCGGTAGGTGAGGGCGGTCACCGGCTGGCCGGCGGCGAGCCCCTCAACCCCGGGGCCGACGGACTCGATGGTTCCGAACACCTCGTGACCAGGAGCGCCCGGCTGGAGGGGGTAGCCCATGCCGGGAAAGCCTTTCCAGGGTCCCATGTCGGAGCCGCAGACGCCGCAGCCGCGCACCCGGATGCGCACTTCCCCCTCGCCTGGCTCGGGCGTGTCCAAGGATTCGATACGGAACTGGCGTGGCTCGGTCAGGATCGCGGATCTCATCGGCCTCCTCTCGGAAACAGCGTAGCGGGCAGAAGCGAAAAACGTGCCGGGTCCAAAGATATGCAGAAGCTTCTGTTGATCCCGTCGAGAAAACGCGCCAAGATGGAGGCTACACCCTCGCCAGCACGAGGCTGCCCCTCCCGCTCACCCGGGTGGTTCAGTTATGGGTCTCTATTTGAATTGCGGATTGTCAGAGAGGAGAAGAATGTCATGAGCCGGAGGTTGTCCATTCTCGTTTTCTCGGCGCTGTGCCTGTCCGCCACGCTCCCCGTGGACGCCCAACCCGCCAACGCGGTCCGCGATGTCGTGGATCGCATGGAGGAGGCCGCGGGAGGCCGGATCGAGGTCACCCTGTCGCCGGAGACGGGCCTGATCACCTTCATGACCGTGGATGCGCGCAGCCCGGTGCCCGTGGTCGGCGCCAGGGCGACCAGCCCGGAAGCGATCGCCATGGCCTTCCTGCAGGAGTATGCCGGCGCGTTCGGATTTCGTAGCGCGGCGAGCGATGTGGAGCTTTCGGGACCGTCCAGGCGGGATGAGCTCGGGCAGGATCACGTCCGCTTCCGCCAGGTCGTCCGCGGCGTTCCGGTGACCGCCGGAGAGGTTTCGGTCCACCTGCGGGGCTCCGACGTGCTGGCCGTCAACGCCGAGACCCTGCCCGAGCTGGACGCCGTCGACGTCGAGCCCACCTTCTTCGCCAACCAGGCCCTCGACCTCGCCTGGAAGCTGGTCACCTCGCCCCGCATCGGCTTCCCGGACGCCGAGCTCTCCGCGCCCCGGCTGGAGATCCTGAACCGCGGCCTTCTCGAGCACGGCCGGTTCCCCACCCGTCTCGCCTGGTTCATCGAGGCCCGGGCCTTCGGGCTGCGCGAGTACATCTGGATCGACGCGAAAAAAGGGAACCTGCTGCTCCACTTCAACCAGCTCACAGATGCGCGCAACCGCCGGGTCCATAACGGCAACAGCGGCTCGGCGCTTCCCGGCACCCTGGTGCGCAGCGAAGGTCAACCCGCGACGGGCGACGCCGACGCGGACGCCGCCTATACCTACGCGGGCGATACCTACGACTACTTCCTGGCTCAGCATGGCCGGGACAGCTATGACGGCGCCGGCGCTGCCCTCGTTTCCACGGTCAAGCACTGCCCGTCGCCATCCAATTGCCCGTTCGCGAACGCCTTCTGGAACGGCATCCAGATGGTTTACGGTCAAGGCTTCTCGGTGGCCGACGACGTGGATGCCCACGAGCTCACCCACGCCGTGACGGAGCACACCGCCAACCTGTTTTATTACATGCAGTCCGGAGCGCTGAACGAGTCCTTCTCCGACATGTTCGGCGAGACCGTCGACCTGACCAACACCGGCGGAACCGACACGCCCGCCGTGCGCTGGAAGATGGGCGAGGACGTCCCGGTCTTCGGCACCCTCCGCGACATGATGACCCCCGGAAACTTCGGCGACCCGGGGCGGGTGGGCGATGTCAACTACTTCTGCGGCGACGGCAACGTCGACGGCGGCGGCGTTCACTTCAACAGCGGCGTTCCCAACCACCTCTACGCCCTCATGGCCGACGGCGGCGTGTTCAACGGCCAGACGGTCACCGGGATGGGGCTGACGAAGGCGGGGAAGATCGCCTACCGGGCCCTCACGGTCTACCTGCTCTCCGGCTCGTCCTTCGCCGATGCCGCGAACGCGTTCAAGCGGAGCTGCAACGACCTGGTGGGCGGCGCGGCCGGGATCACGGTGAACGACTGCCAGGAGGTGATCGACGCCCTGGCCGCCGTGCAGATGACCCAGGCCACACCGTGCGCGGGAGGCACCGCCGGCCAGTACCCGGCACTCTGCCCGGCCGGCCAGAGGCCGGCCAACGTCTTCTTCGACAACCTGGAGTCCGGTCTGGGCAACACGAACTGGATCGTGCAATCGACCGCCGAGCACGCCTGGTTCCTCGATAACACGCCGTTCAGCAGCAGCGGGATCTGGCACCTTTCGGGCTGGAACCTCGATTTCATCAACGACACCCGGGTTTATATGGCCAACAGCGTGGCCATCCCGAGCAATGCGAAGATGCAGTTCAGCCACTTCTGGGACTTCGAGCCGCCCAACTATGACGGCGGCGTGGTCGAGTACAGCCTCAACGGCGGTACGAGCTGGGTCGACGCCCTGGCCCTCTACTCGGCCGGGTCCAGCTACTCGGGCTCCATCGCCTCCGGGTTCGGCAATCCCATCACCGGCCGCGCCGCCTACGTGGGAACCAGCCGCGGATACACCGGCACCCAGCTCAACCTGGCGAGCCTGGCCGGCCAGAACAACGTGAAGTTCCGGTTCCGGATGGGCACGGACGACTTCTTCGGCTGGTGGGGCTGGGATGTGGACGACGTCCGCATCTACACCTGCGCGAGCTGCACTTTCTCGCTACCCGTCACCCAGGGCTTCGTCGCAGCGGGCGGCGGCTCGGGGACGGCCGCCTTGACCACCCAGGAGGGCTGCACATGGGCGGCCTCCTCGGGAGCCGCGTGGCTCACGGTCACTCCCGGCCTGCCCGGCAGCGGCAAAGTGGGCTATACCGCCGCTGCGAACACGACCGGCGTCCCGCGCAGCGGTACGCTGAACCTCGGAGGGCAGACGTTCACGGTCCATCAGGGGGCGCAGAACGACTTCTTCACCGTGACGCCCTGCCGGGTCTTCGACACGCGGACCACCACGCCCCTGGCCTCGGGCGCGACGCGCGTCTTCACCATCACGGGCTCCTGCGCAATCCCCTCGACGGCCAAGGCGGTGTCGGTCAATGTCACCAGCGTGTCGCCCACGGCCACGGGGTTCATCACCCTCTTCCCAGGCGGTCTGAGCCTGCCCAATACCACCTCGGTCAGCTTCGTGGCGGGCAAGAACCAGGCGAACAACGCGATCCTGGTCCTGGCGCCGGACGGCACCGGGACGATCCAGGGCTTCGCGTCCGTGGCCGGCGGCGGCAACGTCCACCTGATCCTGGACGTGAACGGCTACTTCCAGTAGGCGCGGAGGAGGGCGCAGACGGTCTTGCCGTCGTGGATCTCGCCGCGGACGGCCTTGTCCACGGCCTCTTTGAGGGGGAGGCGCTCGAGCTCGAGCACCTCGTCCTCGTCGAGGCCCTGGCGGGTCTCTTCGAGCCCCCTGGCGAGGAAGAGCCAGATCTTCTCGTCGCAGAAGCCGGGGGTGGTCCAGATCCAGCCCAGGGGCTCCAGCTCGGACGGGCGGAAGCCGGTCTCCTCCTCGGTCTCGCGGACCGCGCAGTCCTCCGGCTTCTCGTCCTTCTCCAGCTTGCCCGCGGGGATCTCCAGGAGCCAGCCGCCCGTGGCATAGCGGTATTGGCGGACCATCAGAACGTCCTCCCCAATCACCGGGACCACTGCCACGGCCCCCTGGTGATGGACCAGCTCCAGATCCATCACCTTGCCGTTGGGCAGGCGGACCTTGTCCACGGCGACGTGGATGGTCCGCCCCGGGTAGATCTCGCGGGTCTCCAGGCGCTCTCCGCCTTTTCTCTTCAATCGATCCTCGCGCCCGTGCCCTTGAGCTGGAGGATGCGGAAGGGGCCGTTGCCGACAGAAGAGGCGTCGAAGGTCTCGCCGCGCTCCTCGGCCAGGTGCTCCAGCCAGCCGGCGTACTGCTCTTTGGTCATCGGGATGGCCTCGACCGTGCCCTCGGCCACGGCCAGCTTGCCCTTCGAGGTCACCGGGAAGACCATCACGCCGTCGTCCACCTTGACCTTGAGCGACTCCTTGCCGTCCTCGCCGGCCAGCTCCATCCAGCAGCCCTTCATCGGGCAGACGTCGAGGACCTTGCCCTCGATGCGGACCGTCTTGCCGACGTAGGCATCGGGGTCCGCCAGGATCTTCGAGATCGGGGTGGCCTCGGCGACCTTCACGCCGCTGCCATAGCTCTCACCGGCCCGGACCCAGCCCGCAGCCGCGGCCAGAATCAGGCCCAGACACAGTACGCGTCGAATCATGGTCTCTCCTCAGTTTCCGTCGTCGCCGTCCGACTTCTTCTTCCGGCCTCGCAAGAGACCGCCCAAGCCGCCCTGCTCCTCCTCGCCCCCACCCGTGGGCAGGAGCTGGGTCTCCTGGTAGCCGGCCGGGATCTCGAACGAGGCGGCCGCCACGTTGGCGCTGGTGTCGAGCTGGGTGACTTCCATGGTGCTGCGGGTCGTGGTCGGCTTGCCCTTCTTCTGGGTGGTGGTGCTGACCGTCACGGTCTTCAGGGGGAAGCCCTTGGCCTTGTCCACCTCGGCGGCGATGAGCTTGTCGAACTGCTCATTGCCCGTGCGGGGCGGATCGGAGCGCAGCCAGACGCCGAGGGCGATGTCCTGCAGCTTGTCGGTGGCCCAGATGTCCTGCTCGGTGACCACGTTGGCCTCGTTGCCCATGCCGAGCACCTTGACCTTCATGGTGTAGCTGGTGCGGTAGCGGGTGTGGCGGGTGGGCAGGCCGACGAGCGTGCCGCCGTCCTCGTCCAGGAGCTTCTCGACCTTGGGGTCCGAGAACTCCATCTTGAGCAGCGGCCCCATGCCCTGCATCACCGATCCCACGAGGCCGAACATGGCCTGCAGGTCCCACTGGGCGTAGGTCTCCTCCTCGGGATCGACCAGGTAGATGGACTTGCCGCCGTCCTTGGTGATCAGGTAGGCGCCCGACTTGGCGATGGGATTGGCGCTCTCCTCGAACTCCACCTTGGCCTTGTCGGCGGAGACCCAGCCCTCGACCTCGATGTTGGTGGGGTTCTTGGGATCGTCGGTCTTGGTGACCGCCTTGTAGTGGATGCCCGCAAAAGCTGGCAGGGACATCAGGGTCAGAATCAGAAAAAGGCTTAACCGCTTCATTGTGAGTACCTCCTTGGCAGTGGGATTCTACACGTGGTTCAGCAGCATCAGCTCCTGCGGGTGAGGCTCCAGGTAGACCTGGTCACGCAGGTAGTCGACCTCCAGGCGCCGCGCGTGGTGGCGGATCAGGGTGACCGGCACGATCAGGGGGAGCTGGCCGGCACGGTAGCGGTCGATGGATTCGATCAGCTCGCGGCGGTCGCCATCGTCGATCCGGTCGGTCACGAAGCCCGCCAGATGGTAGAGGACGTTCGTGTGCCCGCGGCGGGTAGCCGGGCGGCGCATCACCTCGGTCATGCCCGCCAGGTAGGTCTGCGCCAGCTCGTGGGTGTCGTCCTTCTTGCCCGATTCCCCCAGCAGGCGGCCCAGGCGGCGCATGCCGGCCTGGTTGCGGGCCATGAGGAGGAACTTGTGGCGCTCGTGGAAGCGCATCAGGGAAGCCCGGGTCCACCCTTCCTCTTCAGACTGCATCCAGCGGTCGCGGACGAAGATCCGGGTGACGAAGTTCTCCCTCAGGAGCGGATCGTGGAGCCTGCCTTCCTCCTCCACCGGCAGGTCGGGCCAGCGGCGCAGCAGGATGTCGGCGAACAGGCCGCGGGCCTCCTTGACAGGGGCTCCCCCCTCGGGCGGGTAGAGCTTCACCCGCTCCATGCCGCAGCTCGGGGAGTCCTTCTTGAGGATGTAGCCGGCGAGCCGCTCCCCGAACAGCTCCCCGACGCGGCGCTCCGAGTAGACCCGCATGGCTTCCGTGTGGTCGGCACCGGTCTCGGGGGTCACCATCCGAGTATCTGCACCGATGCGGACCAGGCGCATGGCCGGCCTGGGGGTGCCGAGACCGATTTCGACCTCGGGGCAGACGGGCACCCATTCCACGTACTGGCCGAGCATGTCGGTCAGGAAGGGGTCCCTCTTGTGGCCGCCGTTGTAGCGCACCTCTTCGCCCAGGAGGCAGGCCGAGACTCCGATGCGCAGGCTCATGGGCCTAGTGTATGAGGAATACCCGCCCTCCCGGCAGCGCTTTCTATGCTGGCATGCTGGACTCCAACGATCGCCTGCAGCAGATCATGAAGCTCCTCGCCGACGAGGTGCGAGAGCGGCTGGAGCGCCATCCTCTCGGCCATCTCGTGGCCGGCCGGGGCGACCGGCTGGACGTGCGCCTCGCCGTGCCCACGGCTCTCCGCGAGGGAACGCTCGATCGCGCGGCGGTGGGCGCCGAGGAGTCGGTGCAGAGCGCCATCCAGTCCCTGGTCGCGCACAGCGCCCGCTTCCAGCCCGGCCGCGTCTTCTGCCTCCGTTGCCAGAGCGCCTCGTGCGAGCATTCCGCCCCCACGGGAAACCGGCAGGTGTTCACCGGCTACGGCGGCACCGGCGTGCCTCGCTTCGCCGACATGGCCCAGTGGCTCCTGCAGCGCCGCGACCCCCGGATCGACCTTCTCTACCGCGAGCCGCCGCAGCTCGTGGCGACCGTGACTTCCGGCGACGAGATGACGAGCGAGCTGCTGCCCGCCTTTCTCCAGCAGGAGTCCGGCTACCGGCTGCATGGCCAGGTGGCGGTCGGCTGGTATCCGGCGCCCGATCCCAAGCTCCCGGGGCGCCAGCCGCTGGCCGTGTCCTTCCAGGTGATCTCGTCCCGGGCGCGCGGCGGCCGGCGCCGGTTCGGCCTGAACGTGATCGGGATCGGCCCGGGCGGCGAGCCGCTGGAGCATCTTTACGACCGGATGGGCCGGGTCGGGGAGATACCCCCCTGGGGAGGCTCGGTGCGCTGGGCGCAGACCGTGCTGGGCAGCATCGAGCACCAGCTCGACCGCGCCCCCCGCACGCCGCCCAAGGCGGTGGACCAGCGCATCGAGGGGCTGGTCAACGCCCTGGCCCGCCGGCTGGAGAAGGGCTGGCGCGGCGAGGAGCGGCGCACCCAGCACGCCAAGGTCCGCCACCGCGAGGGGGACCGGCCGACCCGCATGGCCCTCGCCGACTTCGCCCGGGCCACGCCCGAGGACCTGCTCTTCGATACCCGGCGCGACACCCTGGTCGTGGTGGGAGACCGGGGCCGCGCCCATGTCTTCAGCCGCGAGGGCAAGCTGGTGACCTCGATCCGCTACAACCCCGCGGTTATCGAGAAGCGCAGGCAGAACGGGATGTGGCGGCCGGCGGCCAAGGAAGAGGTGGAGGCGATCTCTACTCTCCTGTCAGCAGCGGGTAGGGATTGATCGCCTCCCCGGCCATCGGGTAGATCCCGTAATGCAGGTGCGGCGGCGTGCCGGCGGCGTTGCCGGTGTTGCCCACGTAGCCCAGCACCTGCCCCGCCTCGACCCAATCCCCCACGTCGGGCAGGTCCCACGCTTCCAGGTGGGCATAGTAATGTTGGTAGCCGCCGGGTCCGGTAACGTTGATGACCCGGCCTCCCAGGCGGTTCCAGCCGCGGCGCGCCACGAAGCCGTGGGTGGCAGAGAGCACCTGCGTATTCCGGGGCGCGAAGATGTCGATCCCCTGGTGGGTCCGTCCCTCGCTACGGGCGGCACCCCAGGTATCCCGCAGGTCCTCGGGTTGCACGCCTTCCACCGGCACGGGGAGCACCGCGGGCAGTGGCTCGCGCAGCAGGTGGACGAAACGCACCGCGTTCTCCAGGTAGGGATGGAACCGCCAGGCGAGCGCTGCCAGGATGGCGAGGAAGATCAGCCAGCGGAGCAGGGTTCGTACGCGCGTTTGGACCTCCCTACCCAATGAGTAGACCCCTCTACCCACCCGTTTGACCGTTCGGTCATCCTACCTGGATGCTCTCGGGTGCCGGCACCCGGGTAGGAACGAGCCCGAGGCTCGCCGCGGCCTCGGCGAACCAGCCGGCATCGCGCAGGGCGCAGCGGTGAAAGTCGTTGTTGAAGAAGGCGTAGACCTCGCCCTCCGGCCCCCAGAGGGAGGCGGCCAGCTCGGCCCAGCCCTCGAGGGTGCCGCGGTCGTAGCACCCGGGCGGAGACGAGAGCCCGCCGTGGAAGCGGAGATAGCCCCAGGGGGCCGTCCGCCACTCCGGGGTGAGCCGGCGGCTGCCGCGGTCCGCCAGGCAGAGCGCGGCGGCATGCCGCTCCAGCACCTCCCGCACGCTGTCGGTGTACCAGGAGTCGTGGCGGAACTCGACCGCGACCTTCGTGCCGCCAAGGAGGGCCAGCACGGCGTCGAGCCTCTCTTCATTACGCTGCATATTGGGCGGGAGCTGGAGCAGCACCGCGCCGAGCTTGGGGCCCAGCTCCCGCGCCCGGCTCATCAGCCGCTCCACCGGCTCCTCGGGGTCCTTGAGCTTCTTCATGTGGGTGAGGAAGCGGCTCGCCTTGACCACGAAGATGAAGTCGTCCGGCGATTGCTCGGCCCAGCTCCGGAAGGCGGACGCCTCCGGCAGGCGGTAGAAGGTGAAGTTGACCTCCACCACCTTGAAAAGGTCGGCGTAGTAGCGGAGCTGCGCGCTCTTCGCAACTTCGGCAGGGTAGAACGAGCCGTCCCAGTGCCGGTACTGCCATCCCGAGGTTCCGATCAAAAGCGGCATGGCGATCATGCAACGGGCGTTCCGTGCCCTGCTATGCTGCCGCTGATGCACCTCCTCGTGCTACTCCTCCTCTTTGCCAGCGGCCGTTTCGGCGAGGTCGAGGTGAAGCTGCAGCCGGTGGGCAACGGTCCCAAGGAGGGAATCGGCAGCGGCATCATCGACGCCCCTCCCGAGCGGGTCTTCCGGGCGCTGATGGACCTCGACCACTGGGACGAGTTCATGCCCTACGTCGAGGAGTCGGACGCCAGGCCGCAGCCCGACGGCTCGGTCCTCAGCTCCCAGCGCCTCGTGCTCCCGCCCATGATCGGCGAGCGCCGCCTCCGCATCCGGGTGACCGGCCAGGCGGGGCGGAAGGTGGAGTGGAGCTACGTGCCCGGCTCGGGCAACGTCAAGGCGCAGCGGGGCTCCTGGACCCTCGAAGCGGCCGATGGAGAAAAGACGCGCGCCACCCTGCGGATCTTCACCGATCCCGGCGGCTCGGCCCCGGCCTGGGCCATGGACCGGGCGACGGGCAAGTCCCTGGTCTGGATCTTCGACGGCCTGCGCCAGCAGGTTCGACGGTCCCGATACAACGCCGCTGGGCTATAATTCTCCCGTTTCGGGGAGCGATCATGAATCACAGTGAAGTCTGGGCTCTGGAAGCCCACCTGGGTGGAGAGCTGCACCGCCGCTCGGCGGAGCTCACACGCCTCTGGCTGGACCGGCTCACGGCCCGGCTGGACGTCCATCCGCGCCGCATCTTCCCTTCCGACACCCTCCTGAACGACATGCCGGAGGTGCTGAGGGCCGTCTCGGACTACCTCTGCTCCGGCGGCGACCTCGGCGCCGAGCAGATCGTGCGCGACGAGATGACCAAGCTCGCCCGGCTCCGCCGCGAGCAGGGCTACGACATCGACGAGATCCTCGCCGAGTTCGAGATCCTGGGGAACATCCTCTACGACGCGCTGCGCGAGGAGGCGAGGAAGTACGGCCGCAAGGTGAGCCCCGACTACGCGGTCGAGGTCGGCGAGCGCCTGTACCGGGCGCTGATGGTGATCACCACGATCACCGCGACCACCTTCCGCGAGGAGGGTTTCCAGGACCGGCGGGAGCGCGCCCGCCTGCTGGGCAGCTTCGGGCGCGACCTGGCCCATGAGCTGCGCAACCGCCTGAGCACGGCGGAGACGGCCCTCCACCTGCTCGACCAGGAGGATCTCGACGGCCCAACCCGCGAGCGGGTCCTGCTGGCGCTGCGCAGGACCGTGAAGCGGATCGAAGGGGTGGCCGACGACGTGCACGCCCTGGCGATCGCCCAGGGGAGCGAGGAGACGGCCCAGGGGAGGCGCCTCGCCCTGCGCGCGCTCTTCGAGGAGACCGTGTCCGAGCTGCGCGGCATGGCCGAGGAGAGGGGCGTCCGCATCGAGGCCCAGCAGACGGTGCCCGACGTCCAGGTCGACGCCACCCGCGTCGAGCTGGCGCTCATCAACCTCATCGGCAACGCCATCAAGTACTCCGACTCGGCCAAGGAGGACCGCTGGGTGCGCGTCTCGGTCCAGCGCGACGACGACCGCTACTGGCGCATCTCGGTCGAGGACAACGGGGTCGGTATCCCGGATGGGATGCAGCAGCGGGTCTTCGAGCAGTTCGTGCGCGCCCACCCGGCAGTAGCCGAAGGCAGCGGCCTCGGCCTGGCCATCGCCCGCGAGGCCGTCGAGCAGATGGGCGGCCGCATCTGGCTGGAGAGCCAGACCGGCGTCGGCACCACCTTCGCCTTCACCGTCCTCGATCCACCCGAAGCGCGCGGGTAGTGCTGCGGGTCGTCCTCCTCGGCGCGAGCAACCTGAAAATCGGCTTCCCCCGTGTCCTGGCGCGCCTGCGGGGCTCGGCTCCTGAGCCCGTCGAGGTCCTGGCGGCTCTGGGGCATGGCCGGTCCTACGGCACCTGGAGCCGCCTGGCCTGGGTGCGCCTGCTCCCCGGCATCGTCCAGTGCGGCCTCTGGGAAGAGCTCGAGCGGCGGCCTCCCCTGCAAACGGTGGCGCTGGTCACCGACGTGGGCAACGACCTCCTCTACGGCGTGCCGGTCCCGACCATCGCCGGCTGGGTCGGGACCTGCCTGGAGCGCCTGGCGCGGCAGGAGGCTGAGATCATCGTCGCCCTGCTTCCGCTCACCACTCTTGAGAATGTATCGCCGGTCCGCTATCATCTTGCGAGGCAAATCCTTTTTCCTGGACGGAGGGCAGCACCCTGGAGCGCGGTGTTGGAAAGCGCAAGGGAGCTGAACGAGAGGCTGCGCAGACTGGGCCTGGAACATGGGGCCCGGCTGGTGGAGCCTTCGCCGTCCTGGTACGGGATCGACCCGATTCACGTGCGCCGGAGTATGAGAAGCCAGGCCTGGAACCAGATGCTCGACCACCCGCTGCTGCCCCGGGGGGGCCAGCTCGCGGGCGGTGGCCGGCTTCCCCTCTTCGGCTCCGCGGAGCTGCGGCTCTTCGGGGTGCCGCTCCGCAACCCGCAACCCGTCTGCCGTTTCAAGGATGGAAGCACCGTTGCGCTCTACTAGCCTTCTCCGCCGCGTCCTCCGGTACACCCTTCTCCTGCTCGTCAGCACCCTGGTGGTCCTGCCGCTGGTCAGCGGCGAGGCCCGGTTCCTCCTGCGCTCCGCCTACGAAGAGGCGCGCATCCTGCTCGGCCGCCGTCCGCTCAAGGAGCTGATCGCGGATTCGGCCACGGCCGCGGACCGCCGGTCCCAGTTCGAGCTGGTGCTGGACGCCCGTGCCTTTGCCGCCGGGCGCCTGGGCCTCAAGGCCGGCGACACCTATACCACCTTCTCGGACCTCGGCGAGGCCACGACGCTGGTGCACGTGCTCTCCGCCAGCCCCAAGGACAAGCTGGCCGGGTATCAGTGGTCGTACCCGGTGGTGGGCGCGGTCCCCTACAAGGGCTTTTTCGACGAGGAGGCGGCCAAAGCCGAGAAACTGCGGCTGGAGAGGATGGGGTTCGATACCTATCTGCGGCCGGCGGGGGCCTTCTCGACCCTGGGCTGGTTCAACGATCCGCTGCTCTCCACGGCGCTGGACGAGGACCCGGTAGAGCTGGTCGTGACCGTGATCCACGAGATCGCGCACAACACGCTCTGGGTGCCCGGGGACGTGCGGTTCAACGAGAGCTACGCGAACTTCGTGGGCTTCCGCGGGGCGGAGCTGTTCTTCGCCAGCCGGGGGGATGACGAGGCGGTGCGGCGGTGCAGGGCCATGTGGCGGGACGAGAAGCGGCTGGGCGAGTTCTACACGGATCTGGAGGACGACCTGCTGAGCCTGTACGGGTCCGGGCTCGCCGGCCCCGAGGTCGAGCGGCGGCGGGCCGCGGTCTTCGCCCGCGCCCGGGGCACGCTGCGCTCCCTCGGGCTGGAGGTCTACGACGGCGCCCGTCTCGCCCGCACCCCGATCAACAACGCCCGGGTGATCGCGAAGCGGATCTATCTCACCGGCCTGGACGAGCTCGACAAGGTCTACGAGGCCCAGCGCGGCGACCTGCGGGCCGGCATCCGCGAGATCGAGCGCTCGCTGAAGAGGAACCCGGCCCTGCCGCCCATGGAAGTGCTGGCGGTCGTGGCACGGTCGGCAGCGCGGGGCTGAACCCCCTCCCCAACCCTCCCCCGCTCCGCGGGAGAGGGAGTCCGGTCCCCTCTCCTGCGAAGCAGGGGAGGGTCAGGGAGGGGGCTTCTTCTCTTACATCGAGGCGTCCTGAACGATCTCCCAACCGTCGCGGCTCCTCCGGAAGACGATCAGGGTCAAGCCGCTCGCCGGCTCCTTGTCAGGATAGGAAAGCTCCCACCGGGCCGCCACGGAGACGCCGTGAACCCGGCTCGGTCTGGCTCCCCCCACCAGCGTGAACTCCGTCCCGATGGCCGGGCGCATCTCGATCGGCTCCAGGCGGAGCTTCCCCATCGCCTTGCTGTCCGGATACCGCTTGCGGTAGCGCTCCAGCACCTCGTTGCGCCCCCGCGTCAGCCCGGTGGGTGAGAGGAATGCCGCGTCCTCCGCGTAGGAGGCGGTGAACGCGTCCAGGTCGCCGCGGTTCCAGGCCTCCACCTGGGTCTCGATGAGCTTGCGGACCTCCTCCAGGGCCTTCGCCGTCCCCTTCTGCTCGCCGAGCCGGTCCCACAGGCCCGGACCGTAGGTGCCCACGTACCGGTGGGGCTCGGAGAACGCCGGATCCGCCAGCACCTCGTCCGCGGTAGCAAAGCGATAGCCGCGCTGCTCCAGCCAGGTGAAGAGCCGGTCCCACTGCGCCGCGCCCACGTCCGTGCCGTGGAGCAGGAGCACCTGCGCCACCGGGCGGCCGAAGAGCTTGTCCCCCGTCTCCTCGTGGTGGCGGATGTCCAGGTGGAGCGACTCGTGGTACTCCTCCGCGACACGCGCCATCGCCGCCTCGTCCCCTTTCCGCCGCGCCACGACCCAGGGCTCCTCGAAGGACCAGTCCTGGTTGTCCAAGGTCACCGGCACGGTCTTCTGCCCCGATTCGGCCAGCCAGGCGCGCATGGCGTCGAGCTTGGCCTCGGTGTCCCCCTCGCGGAGGAAGGGGAAGCGGAAGAAGCGGACCTTGTTGCCCGCGAGCCTGGCGATCTCCTGGCGGGCCGTCTCGGCGTCGGCGATGTACTCCTTGGGGGCTGTCCGCGTGTAGTTCAGGTGATGCAGCGTGTGGTTCCCCAGCTCGTGGCCCGCATCCATCCATAGGCGGAGGAGGCCGCGGTCCGCCGGGCTCAGCACATGGTCCCAGGTAACGAAGGCGATGGCCGGCACCTTGTGCTTGCGCAGGACGTCGAGCATCCCGCGGGTGATCCGCTCGCGCTCCGCCGGGTCGGAGTGAAGCCGGGTGGCCGAGATCGGAAGGTCGTCGATGGTCACGAGCAGAGGGCGAGCGGGAGACTGGGCGTGAACGGCTGCGCCGAGCAGGGTGACGAGGAGCAACAGGGGGATCTTGGCTTGCCTCATGGGGCGCATGCTAACTGATCCCGTCTCCCCGCACCGGCGATCCGTCCCTCCGTACCAGTCTCTCGTCCCTCCGTACCGGAGGTCGGTACACAGGGACGGGACGCTCGTACGTCGGGGAGAGTGTCTGGTACGCATGTACGAGTGTCTGGTACGGCCGGGGGAGAGGCTCGTACGCACGTACGAGTCGCTGGTACGGCCGTACGAGTCGGCGGTACACACTGGGCTGACGCTCGTACGGACGTACGAGTCGCTGGTACACACGGGGGAGTCGTTCGTACAGACGGGGGAGTCGCTGGTACGGCCGGAACAGTCGGCGGTACACGCGGGGGAAGCGCTCGTACAGGCGGGGGAGTCGCTCGTCCACGCGGGAGAACCACTCGTACGCCCGGGGGAGGCGTCCTCCCGCGCGGGGAGAGTGACATCCCTGTCTGTACCGGGCTCCTCCCCTTTCGGGGAGGGTGCCATCCCTATCCGGGGAGACCTCCCAGCCTTTCATCGAATGACATTTCGGACCCGTTTTCCGTCTCTAGCCAGGGTAAATCTTCACAAGGAGAACGATATGAGTGGAGACACCCTGTTCGAATGGTCGCGTCAGTGGCAGGAGCAAGGGCGGAGGGAGGGGAAGGTGGAACTCCTTCTCCGGCAGGCGGAGAGGAAGTTCGGCCCGCTCCCCGGCCGTGACCGGGCGAGAATCGAGCTGGCCGATGCGGAGCGGCTCCTCTGCTGGGGAGAGCGCCTGGTCGGCGCCCGCTCCCTGGAAGAGGTGTTCCGGGGATGAGAGCAAAAGCGTGTGGTACCTTGGTCCCGTCATGGAATACGACGCGGAAAAGCCGTTCCGCATCCCGGCGGAGGCTCGGGACTTCGAAGGTTTCCGTCGGTGGGCAAGATCCAAGCAATTCCCCCAGCGTGGCCGGATCGACTACATCGGCGGCGACCTCGAGGTGGACATGAGCCCCGAGGATCTTCTCAAGCACGGTGTTGTGAAGGTCGAGATCGGGACCGAGCTCCAGATCCGGATCGCGCGGAGGAACCTGGGCGATGTCTACATCGACAGTGCCCGAATCAGCTTCCCGGCTGCCGCACTTTCGACAGAGCCCGATGTCGTGGTCGTCCTTTACGACACCCTAGACAAGGGCCGCGTCCGGGAGGTCCCCCGGAAGAACAACAAGCCGGAGAGCTATATCGAGCTGGAAGGCGCCGCGGACCTCGTCGTCGAGGTGATCAGCGACGGCTCGGTAGGCAAAGACCGGACCCGCCTCCCTCCCAAGTATGCCGCGGCGGGTGTGCCGGAGCTCTGGCTGGTCGACGTGCGCCGGGGGCTCCGGTTCGAGCTCCACGTCCTGGAGCCGGAGGGCTATCGGCTGCTTGCGCCGGATGCGGACGGCTGGCTGCGGTCTCCCCTGATCGGGCCGGTCCGGCTGCGCCGGGAGCGCAAACGGCCCGACCGCTGGAGCTACCGGCTCGACGTGGGCGAGGACTAGCGCCCTAGCGGACCGGCCCGGCGGCCGTCTCCTCCGCCTTCCCCCCAAGGGCCGCCTCGAGCATCTTCATCAACCCCTCTTCCGTCCGGTCCTCGTCCACCACCGCGAGGACCCGGCCCTCCCGGTCGAGGAGGATCTTCGTGGGGAAGCTCCAGACCTCGAAGCCCCTCGTCACCACGTCCTCGACGCTGGCCGCCGTGGCGTGCAGCCAGGGGAGGCCCTTCTCCGCCACCAATCTCCTCTGCTCCTGCGGCTTGTCCCCCGAGTCCATGCCCAGGATCTCGAAACCCCGCTCGCGATAGGTCTCGTAGGCTTTCCGGAGGCCGGGCATCTCCGCCACGCAACTGGAACACCAGGCGCCCCAGAAGTCCAGCAGGACCACCTTGCCGCGCAGCTCCGACAGCCGGCCGTTCCGGCCCTGGAGGTCCGTGTACTCGAAGTCCGGCACCTGGCTCCCGGAGCGCAGCTCGAAGCGCCGGTACTCCGACGCGGCATGGGTCCGCAGCACGATCCGCCCGGCCGCGGCATCGACGCTCCGGGTGGACAGGTAGAGATCCCCCAGGCGGAAGATGACAGGTTCGCGATCTCCGAAGGCTCCCCGCGTCTCCCCCGCAACGAGCCCCTTGGAGAACGTTCCGTCTCCATCCAGGTCCATCGCCAGGATCCCCTGCCGGAATTCCACGTCGGCGGCCTCCGCGTTCAAGGGATACCGCACCTTCACCTCCCGGCCCTCGACCGGGACAGTGCCTTCGAAGTACGCGCTCGCGGCGCGGATGAGGGACCGGGGCTGGTCCTTCGGCTGCGCGCTCACCTCGGGGTTCCAGCTCAGGAGGACCGGATAGTACGGGATGCGGCCAGTGCTCATGCGAAAATGGAGGAGCGCGGCCCCCCACCCTTCTTTCAGGCCGGGCCAATTCCCGAAATCGAAGCGCTCCGCCGCGGACAGCTTGCCGTCGAGGTCCACGTCGGCGTAGAGGAAGGGCTTCCCCTGCGGCGGCTCGACCAGAACCACCTGCGCGTCGAGCTTGCTGCGGCGGAGCACCCGCATATTGCCGCTATAGACCCTGTCCTCCGGCGCGGGACGGACGGGGAGCGCCTCCAGAAGCTCCGGCGGCGCGGGATCCAGCTTCTGCGGGAGGCCGGGACCGCTCTGGGGAACGGGCTCGCCGAGCCGGCCCACGTACTCGACCGGCGGCTTGCGGGAGACGACTTCCTCCACGGTCGCCGGCAGGCTCTCCTTCTTGAGCGGCCGCTGGCCCGGATCGCCCACCGAGACGATCAGCCCCTCGCGGTCGACGAGGATGTGGGTCGGGAACCTGTCGACTCCGAACCGCTTGAGGATGATGTCCTGGACGCTGGCCGAGGTGGCATGAATCCAGGACAGGCCCTGCTCGGCCACGAGCTTCTTCTGCGTCTCCAGCTCGTCCTCGACGTCCATGCCCAGGATCACGAAGCCGCGCCCGCCGAGGTCCTGCTGCACCTTGCGGAGCACGGGCATCTCCATGACGCACGGCGCGCACCAGGTGCTCCAGAAGTCGAGCAGCACGACCTTGCCCCGCAGCTCGGAGAACCGGCGCTGCCGGCCCTCCAGGTCGGTGAACTCGAAGTCCGGGAGCTCAGCGCCGGGGCGCAGGTCGAACTGTTTGTAGTCCGAGGCCGGATGGGTCTTCACGACCACGCGCCCCGTGGCGGGATCGATGCTGGCGGTGGAGAAATAGCTGTCCCGCATCCGGAAGATCGGGGGGCCGTCGCCGGCATCGCTCTTGACTTCGCCCGCGGAGAGCGCCGGCTCGATGATGCCGTCGTCGTCCACGTCCATCCCGATCTGGCCTTTCAGGCTCATCAGGCCGGTCCTGGGATCGACGGGATAGCGGACCAGCATCTCCATCATTCCGAGCTGGACCGGCCCCTCCATGGTGGCGTTCCGCGAATAATTCATCCGGCGGGCCTCATCACGGGGAGGGATGGGGTGCAGCACCACCGGAAAGGGCCGCCCCGGCGGTTTGACTGGCGGGAGCTTCAGGAGCACGTCTCCCAGCGGGAACCGCTCCGCGGCGCTCAGCTTGCCGTCGAGGTCGCCGTCGGCGTAAAGCCAGGGCTCGCCCTGCGGCGGCTCCACCAGCACCACCCGCAGCTCGGGATGGTCGGGCGTGATGCGGAAGCTCCCCGCGAAGACGCGGTCCTCCGCGGCCGGCGCAGCGGGCAGCATGGGCAGCTCGGCCCGCGGAACCGGAGCGAGGTCGAACACCATGTACGCGGGGCCGGGGACCGGCTCGCTCTTGAGCTGGCCCACATACTCGGTGGCGAAAGCAGGTACGGCCAGGAGGAACAGGAATGGGAGGGCTCGCATGGGACTATTCTAGGCCCGGCCGTATTGATATAAGGCACTCCCCATGAGTACCGATCCACAATATGACGCCCTCATCATCGGCGGCGGCCCCGCCGGAGCCACCGCGGGGCTCGTCCTGGCCCGGGAAGGATGGCGTGTCCTGCTCCTGGAGCGGTCCGCCTTCCCACGGTTCCACATCGGCGAATCGTTCCTGCCGCGGAACATGGCCCTGATCCGCGAGCTGGGGCTCGAACCGGAGCTGCGGAAGATCCCCCAGGTCGAAAAGCGCGGCGCGGAGTTCCTCATGGGGCACGGCAAGGACGAGGGGACGCTCTACTGGTTCACCGACATCCTGACCGGCGGAGAAACCGTCTCCTTCAACATCGAGCGCGCCCCTTTCGACGCCATGCTCCTCGATTCCGCCCGCAAGGCGGGCGTGGAGGTCCGCGAGCAGTCCGCCGTGAAGAAGATCGTCCGGTTGGAGGACGGGCGCGTCGAAGCCGTGACGGATGCCGGCGAGGAGATCTCCGCCCGCTACCTGGTGGATGCCAGCGGCCAGTCGACGCTGGTCGGCAAGCACCTGAACATCCGGAAGGTGCTGCCCCACCGCCGGAAGGTCGCCTACTTCGGCCACTTCGAGAACGTGGCCCGGAGGCCGGGCGTCGAAGGCGGCTTCATCGTCATCGTCATGACGGAAGAGGGCTGGTTCTGGTTGATCCCTCTGGACGAGACGCGGATGAGCATCGGGGTCGTCATGCACGCCGACCAGGCGAAGAAGGTGGGGCTCCCGCCCGAGCAGATGCTCCCCTGGGCCATCGAGCGCTGCCCGGCGGTCAAGGAGAGGATGGCCAACGCGGTCTACCCGGAAAGCTCTACCGGGTACCACGTGCTCGCGGACTTCAGCTACCGGTGCTCACCCTACGCCGGCCTGGGCTACTTCCTCGTGGGGGACGCGGCGGTCTTCATCGACCCGATCTTTTCGACCGGCGTCTGCATGGGGATGATGAGCGCCACCGAGGCAGCCCGGGGCATCTCCGCCTTGTTGCGGGGTACTTCCTCCCCGGCAAAGGTCCGGCGGCGCTACATCCGCTTCGTGGGTGGAAGCTCGTCGGCCCTGTTCGGGCTGATCGACCGCTACTACCGGCACTCCTTCCGCGAGCTCTTCCTGAGCGGTGCGGGCCCGCTGAAGGTGTACGAGGCGACGATGGCGCTCCTGGCCGGGTACGTGTTCCCGCGGCCTCCGTTCGCGGTGCGCTGGCGCGTGAAGCTCCTGGATTTCTTCGCCTTCGTCAACCGTTTCGTGCCCATAGCGCAGCGGCGCGAGCGCTTCTCCCTGCTGAAATGAGGATCACGATCCCGGAGGGGAGCCCCTTTTTCGCGGGCCACTTCCCCGGCCATCCCATCCTCCCGGGTATTGCTCATCTGGCCCTGGTCGCCAGGGCGCTCGGCAATCCTCCCCTGGCGGAGGTCCGGGTGCTGAAGCTGCGCAAGCCGGTCCTGCCGGGCGACGTCCTGGACCTCTCTCTGGAGGAGACGGACGGCCTGGTGAGGTTCGAGATCCGCAGGGGCGAGGAGGCGGTGAGCAACGGTACGGTCCGGATCGGGGACGAAGAGGCAGTGGTGGTGGAAGCCCCGCTCTCCGCTGCTCTGCCCGCGGGGCTGATCCCTCACGCCCTGCCGGCTCTCCTGGTCCGGACGGATTCGGTCGCCGTGATCCCCGAGGACAACCCCTTCGTGGAAGCCGGCCGCGCCCCCGCCTTCGTGGGTCTGGAGGCCGGCGCGCAGGCGGCCGCGCTCCTGGAGGCCCTGGCGCGCTCCTCGGGAGAGCCCCGGATCGGCTACGTGGTGGCCATCCGCAACGCCCGCTTCCGCACACCATGGCTGACCGCGGGCCGGCCGCTGCCGGTCACGGTGAAGCCAGCCGGCAGCGCGCCGCCGCTGTCGATCTACGAGGTGAGTGTCGGGGAGGTGGTGGCCGGGCTGGTGAGCACGTACATAGACTCACTCCCCCACGAGCGCGAGCGCCCGGGAAAGCACTGAGTCTGAAAGGTACATTCCCGCCTCGCGCAGCCTCTCCACCACGGGTCTCGCAGCAGGGAGATCTCCCCTACTCTTGGCCCTGAGGACGAGCCCCAGCGTTCCGATGAGAGGGATTTCGAGAGCTTCGGCGCAACGGCGGCCGGCCAGGTCGTCGAGGATCGCCAGGGATCCCGGGTGAGCTAGAGACCAAGATAGGACGGATGTCTCTCCAGGGCCGAGCGCCCAGAGGACTACACGGGGGGAGTCGGGGCCTGGCTCCACCTCCCGCAACCAGGGAGTGTTGTCCAAGGCCTGGACCGTCGGATCGGTCGCGCTGCGGCGGCGAATCTCCCGCGAGACTGTCATGGGGACCAGGATCTGCAGGCTGGCGACCCGCAGCAGATCGATCAAATTGGCGTGCGCGAGATAAATGAGAGGTGAGGCGTCGACGACCGCCGCCTCACTCACGCGAGATCTCCCTGGCCAACGCTTCGGTGTCCACCGCAAAGGCGTCCACTTTCTCGCGCGCCAGGGCCATCAGGAAGTCGGTCCTGTCGAGGCCGGCGATCATGGCGGCCCGCTCCTGAGAAACGAGCCCCCGTGCATACCAGTGGATCGCCAGCGTCACGCGGGCATCCTTCTGCACCTCGGCAGGGGAACGGCGCAAAGCCGTGTAGACGTCTTCGGGAAGCTCGATTGTCAACGTCGCCATGGCACCCTCCTCCCCCTCATTGTCTCACCCCCACAGCTTCCTGAGGCAGAACCACTGGTGTGGGCGGTGGGAGATGGCCCACTGGAGCTCGGTGGCGAGGCGCTGGAGTGCCTGGTCGATCTCCGCCTGGCGGCTGCCATTGCCCCCGACACCGCCGACGCGGATCGGCGCGCGCAGCGAGCAACGGTAGCGCTTGCGGCCCTCGCGGAACACGAAGACCGGCAGGATCGGCACCCCGGCCGCGCGGGCCAGCGCCCACGGGCCGACCGGCACCGGATAGGGACGTCCGAACAGCGAGATGTCCGCGGTGCGGCCGCCGGTGCGCGGCCGGTCCCCCTGCAAGGCGACGATCTCGCCGTGGCGCAGGGCGTCGAGCAGGTCCACCCCGAGCTGCGGGTCCTCGGCGAAGTGGGTCGTGTAGAGGCCGTCCGACTTGCTGCGGATCAGCCCGGCGAGGAACTGCTGCGCCCGGGGATCGGTCTCGGCCTCCCGCACCACATGCACCCGCCGCGTCGCCTGGAAGGACGGCAACATCGAGCCCCCTACCTCCCAGGCGCCGATATGGGCTGTCACCAGGATGAACCCCTCGGCCGAGGCGTTCAGCTCGCGCCAGTGCTCCAACCCCTCCACCCCGACCAGGAAGCGCTGGTCCGTGGCCAGCCGCTGGTAGCGCTCGGTCAGGCACCACGCAAAGTTCCAGATCGTCTTGTAGATCCGCACCTGGCGCTCCCACCAGCCGCAGGGACCGAGCACCGCCTCCAGGTTGGAGGCGACCGCCGCGCGGATGTTGCGCAGCACGGTCGAGAAGAAGGCCACGAACGGCACCATCAGAGTGAGCAGCAACCAGTTGGGCAGGAACTTCGCCCCCCAGCGGTGGAAGCGGAACCAGAACACCCCCGTGAAATACAGGGGGCCGAGGAATCTGCGCACCCAGCCCACCTCCGGGGCGTGGGGGGGTACGTGGGGCGTCTCGCGAGTCGCAGCTATGCTCATACTTCGCTCATGCTTCTGTTCCGTCTGAACCGGTGCCGTGATTTTCTCCTATCCGGCGCCTCCGAAGCAAGGCTTCCAACGCCGGCAGCACCAGGAAGGTCGCGATCAGGCAGGCCGTGACACCCACCGCCACCAGCGAGCCCGCGTTCCGGAGCCCCGGCACCCGCGAGGAGCCCAGGCTGCCGAAGCCGATCCCGGTCGTCAGGGCGATCAGGATCATGGCGCGGCCGGAGCGCTCGACGGTGCCGCGGATGCCCTCGTCGGGCCGCAGCCTTCCCCCGTGAACCGCGTGTACCCCGAGGTCGATTCCCGTGCCGAACAGCACCGGCAGCGTCGAGATCGCCAGCACGTCCACGTGCCCGCCGAACGCCCCCCAGAGCCCGAAGCTCCAGACGCAGCCGAGGGCGAGCGGCAGCCCCGAGAGGAGCGAGTCGCCGATCCGGCCGCCGACCGAGACGATGACTACCAGCGCCACCAGCGCGAGCGCCACCGCGCTCGACCGCTTCAGGTCGCCCATCGCCAGCCCCCGCAGCTCGGCGCCGACCCGCGGGATCGAGGCCAAGGCGAGGCCGGGGGACGCCTCTTCGAGGTGCCGGGCCAGCGCCTCGGCAGATGCGGAATCCGCGCCCCCGAGCGGCACCCGCACGTGGACCGCCACCGCGGTTCCCTCGGGACCGGAGCGGACCAGCTCGCGCACCCAGCGCGGCCAGGAGGCCGGCGGCGGCGCGCCCGGGTCCTCCCCCCGGCCAAAGGCGCGCATCGCTGCCAGGGAGGGGGCGAAGGGCTCCAGCCGGAAGCCGGCCGCGGCCAGCTCGCGCTCGAAGTCGTCCGCGGCGCGCTCCAGGGGGAGGGTTTTCAGCTCGCCCAGCCGGCGGCGCAGGCGCTCCCCTTCGACGAGCCAGTCGGACGGCGAGGTGATCTCCGCGGACGGTCCGAGGCGCGCTTTCAGGACCCGGCGGGCCTCGGCCGCCCGGTCCAGCGCCTCTCCGAGATCCTTTCCCTGGGCGACCACGCTGAAGGTGTCGAGCCCCAGGGAAAACGTTTCGACCAGGAGCTGCTCCGCCCGCGCCGAAGGATGGTCCGAGGGCCGCAGCGAGCGCAGGTCGGTGCTCAGCTCCAGCCGGGTCAGGCCCCAGATAGAGGCGGCTGTCAGCACCGCCGATCCCACCAGGATGGCGATCGGCCGCCGTGCCGCGACGCCGACCGTCCACCCGAGGACCGGGTGGCCCCACTGGCGCCAGAACAGCGCCTGGCGCTGCAGCCGCACCCCCTTCGGGAAGAGCACGAACATCGCGGCACCCAGGGTGGCGGTGGTGATCAGGGTGACCAGAACGCCGACCGTCAGCACCTGGCCCAGCTCGCGCAGCGGGCGGAAGTGGGCGAGTACCAGGGCGCCGAGGCCGGCGGCGGTGGTCAGGGCCGAGGAGACGATCCCCGGACCCGGATCGCGGAAGGTCTCGCGGAGCGCGTCCGCGACATCGAGCCCGTCGTAACGGAGCTGGCGGAAGCGCGCTCCGCCATGGATGCCGTACTCGACCCCCATGCCGATCAGGGCGGCGGCGAAGCCCACGCCGATCACCGTGATGTTGCCCAGCCAGAGCGCGGCGATCGCGGCCGTCCAGACCAGGCCGGCCAGCACGCAGGCCAGGATGACCAGGGGAATGAACCCGCCGCCGAAGCCGATCAGGAGCAGGATCGCGACGCCCGCCGCCGAGCCGGCCGCGGTGCGGGAGAGATCGGCCCGCAGGATCGTCTCGTCCTGGGACGCGTAGATGGGCCCGCCGACCGCCACCATCTCGAGGGAGGTGTCGATGGGAACGTCCACCGCCTCCCGCGCCTTGGCATAGGCCTTCTCCAGGTCGGCGAGCAGCGCCCGGCCGCCCTCGGGATCGATCTCCGCCCGCGACGGGGTGAGGATGACGAGCGCCGCATCTCCCTTGCGCGAGACGAACGCGCCGGTCAGCGGATCGACCGGCAGCGCGGCCGACGCCGCCCCGATCAGCCCTTCCGACAACCCGAGAGGATCGGCGGCGAAGAGCGGCGCGAGCGCCGAGCCGGCCGGGCTGCGCAGCGTCTGCCGCATGAAGGCCACGCGCTCGTGGATGGCGTCGGGGTGCAGGCGCGGCCCAAGCTCCCGATAGACGTCTTCCTCGGCAAGCAGGGCCATGCGCGGCGCGATCGAGCCGAGGAAGAACCGCTCGTCCTCCTCGGTGATCCCGGCGCGCGCCTCCGCCACCTCGGGGCTGCGGCCCATCTCCCCGGCCAGCACCTCCGCGGCGTCGATCAGGATGGATGGGTCCTCGAGCGGCTGCTTGGACCGGACGAGGACGAAGACTTTCTCGAAGCCGCCGAAGGTGCGCAGGAAGAGGCGGTAGTCGTCCGCGGCCGGCGCGCCGTCGGGCAGCAGGGCGGAGAGGTCGGTGTCCACCCGGAAACGGAGAGCGGGGATGACCGCGAGCAGGGTGACGGCCAGGACCGCCAGGAGCACGAGCCCGGGACGGCGGATCACGGGCTCGGCCAGCCGCGAGGCCTTCATGCCGAAGCGCCGGCGTCGACCACCAGGGTCTGGCCGGTGATGGCGGAAGCGCCGTCGGAGAGCAGGAAGAGGACGGCGCCAGCGACACCCGCCGGGCTGACGCCCCCGGGCAGGCACTCGCCGGCCCGCAGCATCTGGACGGCCGCCTCGGGGAGCCCGGCGGTGAGGTCGGTGGGCACGAACCCCGGCACCACCGCGTTGACCCTCACCCCCCGCTTCCCCGCCTCCCGCGCCAGCGACCGGGTGAGGCCCAGGATGCCCGCCTTGGACGCGGCGTAGGCCGCCTGCCCCGCCACGCCATGGAGAGCGGAGAGCGACGAGACGTTCACGATCGCGCCGCGGCGGCGCACCATCATCCCCCGCAGCACCGCGCGGCAGCAGCGGAACAGGCCCCCGAGGTTGACGTCGAGCACCGCATCCCAGTCCCCGTCCGCAGTCAGGGCCAGCAGCGACTCGCGGCGGATGCCCGCGTTGTTGACCAGCCCCTCGACCGGCCCCAGGGCCTCCTCCACCTCGGCGAGCAGGTCGTCCGGCCGCGAGCGGTCGCGCAGGTCGAGCTGGAAGGCGCGGGCACGGCCGCCGGAGGCCTCCTCGATCGCGCGGGCCTCCTCCTCGGAGGAGCTCCAGGTGAAGGCCACGGGGTTGGACGCCTGAACCACCAGGGCCTCGACCACGGCGCGGCCAATGCCGCGGCTGCCGCCGGTTACGAGGACCGTGCCCATTTGAGCATCTCCAGCCGGGCGCGGGTGACGGCGCCGGCGATCCGGAAGCTGTCCATCAGGGGCCGGTAGTGGCTGGTGGTGCGGCCGTCGGCGAAGCCGAGCCGGACCGGCACCGTGACCACCTTGAAGCCGCGGCGGGCCGCCCGCACCACGACCGCGCTCTCGGCCTCGAAGCGCGCCTCGGGGAAGCCGACCGTGTCGATCAGTTGCCGCGAGTAGAGGCGGAAGCCGGTCTGGATGTCGGTCAGGCGCTGCCCTGCCGCGAGCGAGATCGCCTTGGAGGAGAGGCTGTTGCTAAGCCGGCGCACCGTGCTCATCTCGCCGAAGAGATGGTCGCGGATGCCCAGCACGAGGTCGCCCTCCATGCTCAAGGCGAGGAGCTTGGGGATCTCCTCGGGCAGGTGCTGGCCGTCCGCGTCCAGGGTGAGCACGGCATCGAAGCCGCGGCCGAAGAGGTCGCGGAAGGCGGTCGAGAGGGCGGCGCCTTTGCCCAGATTGCAGGAGTGGGAGACCACCCGGGCGCCGGCCCGGCGGGCCTCCTCGGCCGTGCCGTCGGTCGAGCCGTCGTCCACGACCAGGATCTCCGCCACGTGCTCCAGCGTGCCCCGCACCACGGCGCCGACGGATGGGGCCGCCTGGTAGGAAGGGATCACGGCAGCCAAGTTCATGCAGCCGCCTCCAAAACCAGCCAGGAGGCCGCGCCTCCAGCCGCGACGCTGGTGACAAGGACGGTGGAGGGCGGCGGCAGGAGCGAGCCGTCGTGCGGCACGATGCCCAGCTCGGGGTCGGCCTCCTCGAACCCGGCGGCAGGGCCGAACGGCGCTCCCCCGGCAGCGAGCACCGCGGCGGCCAGGAACCCGCCGCCGTACTCGCCCGTCACCGACTTGGGCGCGAGGACCGGCGGCAGAGGCCTGTCCCCCCAGGCCTCCCTGAGGAGGAGAGCCTCCACCCTGTCGCCCGAGCGCGAGCCCGAGGCGCCGGTCACGATCCGGTCGATCCTCTCCAGGGGGATTCCGGCGCGCTCCAGAGTCCGGCGCAGGGAGCGGGCCAGGCCGGCATGCCCCGTCCCCCAGCCCACGACCGGAGCGGTGGGATCGAAGGCGCTCCCCCAGGCTGCGACCCGGGCGAGCGGGGAGGCACCGCGCTCGACCGCGCTCAACCGGGTTTCCAGCAGCAGCATGGTAGCCCCGTCGGAGGCGAGATAGCCGGCGCGGCGGCGGTCCAGCGGCCGGGCGATCTCCGTCCCATCCGGACCGCTGTTGCGCGCCAGGGCGCCGAAGCGGTCGAGGAGGGAGTGCAGGAGCGGCGTCATCTCGTCCACGCCTCCGGCGAGGGCGCGCGGCACCCGGCCGGCGGCCACGTCGGCCGCCGCCTGCCCGACGGCCAGGAGCGCTCCGGCCTCGCGCTGGCAGATCGTGACGCTCGGGCCGCGGGCGCGGCAGGCGATGGCGATCTGGGCGGCGGGCGCGTTGGCCACGCTCTCCATGAAGAGCATCGGGGAGGCCGACTCCGGCCCTTCCAGGAGGATCTGCTTGAGCAGCCCCTCGGAGTAGGAGGCCGGGCCGAAGGCGGTGGAGACCACGACGCCGGTCTGCTCGTCGGGCAGCCCGTCGCTCCAGCCGGCGCAACACAGCGCCATGCGGGCCGTCGCGACCGCGAACCGCGAGGGCGGGCTCATCCGCCGCGCCTCCCCCGGCGGCACCCACTCGCGCAGCAGCGCGGGATCGGCGAGGTAGGCCCTGCGCGGCGCCTGGGCGAGGTGGTAACCGGCCGAGCGGTCGATCTCGGAAAGCGCGGGCGGCTCGGACGAGGCGAGCGCCCGGCGGAGGCTCTCCGCCCCGGAGCCGTAGGCGCCGATGGTGCCCAGGCCGGTGATCCAGATCCCGGGGATCTCCCTCTCCCCCGGCACGGGGGAGAGGGTCGGGGAGAGGGGGGATGGGATCAACTTTCGGCCCAGCGCGAGAAGACGAGGGCGGCGTTGGAGCCTCCGAACGCGAGGCTGGTGGAGACCGCGGCCCGCACGCCGGGCAGCGGCAGCGGCCGGTCCAGCACCAGCGAGACCGGCAGGTCGGGATCGACGGCGGCCCCGTCGGCGCAGGCGGGAACCGGGTGCAGCTCGCCGTGGCGCAGGCAGAGGACGGTCGCCACCGCTTCGATCGAGCCCGAGGAGCCCAGCAGGTGCCCCACCAATGCCTTCGTGGCGGTCAGCGGGATCTCGCCCGCGCGCTCGCCGAAGACCCGCCGTAAAGCCTGCCACTCCGCCGCGTCGTTCAGGGGAGTGCCGGTGCCGTGGGCGTTGACGAACCCCACCTCCCCGGCCGGCATCCCGGCGTCGTGCAGGGCAGCTTCCATGGCCGCGGCAGCGCCGGCGCCGCTCGGGTCGGGCGCGGTCATGTGGTGGGCGTCGCAGGCCGAGCCCGCGCCCGCGAGCTCCGCGAGCGGCTCCGCTCCCCGGGCGAGCACCCGCTCCAGCGGCTCCAGGATCAGCACGGCCGAGCCCTCGCCGAAGGACATGCCCTCGCGGCCGGCACGGAACGGGCGGCAGGGTCCCTCGTCCACGGAGCGCAGCGCGTTGAAGCCGGCATAGGTGAGCTGGCAGAGGGAGTCCGAGCCGCCGGCGACCGCTACGTCCACCTCGCCCGAGCGGACCGCGTCCAGGGCCGCGCCCAGGGCGAGGGCGCCCGACGAGCAGGCGGATGAGATCGTCCGCACCGGGCCGCTTACGCCGAACCAGCGGGCTACGGCGTCGCCCGGCGCGTTGACCTGCTGCGCGGCGAGGTCGCGCAGCTTGGCGGACCGCCACCGGCGGCGCAGGAACTCGTTGAAGAAGCGCTCGCTCTCGAACATGCCGCCCGTGCTGCTGCCGAAGAAGACGCCGGCCTGCAGTTCCTCCAGCGGAGAAGCGAGGCCTGCCATCGCCAAGGCCTCGGCCGCGGCGAACACGGCGAAGCGGTCGGCGAGGCTGAGGAGGCGCTGCCAGCGTGGATCGTCTGCAAGAGCGTTGAAATCACCATCTGCGGCCTCCGCGGCCAGATGGGTGCGGTGGGCCGTGTTATCGAAGCGCTGGAAGGGACGGATGGCGGTGCGGCCGGCGCGCAGCCCTTCCCAGAGGGAGCCGATCCCCCAACCCAGACCGCTGACGGCGCCGACGCCGCTCACGGCGACGCGCCGGCTCACAGCCTTGTGACTCATTCTGTAGGTTGGCCGCGGCTAGGTCCGCGCCTCGATGAACTCCGAAAGGCTCGAGACCGAGGAGAAGACCTCGCGCCCGAGCTCCTGGCTCTTGATCTTGATCCCGAACTCCTTTTCGAGAGCCACGACCAGCTCGAGGGCGTCCACGGAATCGAGCCCGAGACCCTCTCCAAAGAGAGGCGCCTCGTCCTCGATCATCTCGGGCTTCATCCCCTCGAGGTGAAGGCTCTCGACGATCAGGCGCTTGATTCTGTTCGGGACCGCGGGTGCTTCCGACATATATTTTATCTTCTCTTTCGGCCCTCTGACTGCCGGGTCGGCAATGCTAGCGTATCATCCCCCTCCGCCTCAACATACGGCGGCTCGGGCCGATTCCAGACCAAGCATGACGCGCGACCCCATCCTCAGCTCGTTCGAAAGCCTCGTCCGGCGCGATCCTCTCGCGCCGCTGGTGGTCTCGCCCGAGCGCCGCGCCAGGGCCGGGGACGTCGACGCCCTCGCCCGGGCCGCGGGCTCGGTGCTCGACGGCCTCCGTCCCGATGCGATCGTGGGCCTGGCGGCGCCGAACGGACCGGGGATGCTCGCCTCCCTCCTCGCCCTGCGCCGCGCCGGTCTCGCCGCCCTGCTCCTGGATGCCCAGACGCCGGAGGCCGAGGCGCTGCGGACCGTGAAGGCCCTGGGCGCCTCGGCCCTGCTCCGCTGCCGCGCCGGCTGGCCCCGGGGTCCCGAGGACTGGAGCCTGATCCCCACGGGGATCGAGGGCTGCCAGCTACCTGGGATCGCGGTCGTCAAGCTGACCTCGGGCTCGACCGGCGCCCCGCGGGGGATCGCCACCCCGGCCGAGGCTTTGGTGGCGGACGACGCCGCCCTGACCGCGAGCATGGGGATCAGGGAGGACGACCGCCTCCTCGCCACGATCCCCATGTCCCACTCCTACGGCCTGTCGAGCCTGGCGATGCCGGCCCTGATGCGCGGCACCCTGCTGATCCTGCCGGACGAGGGGCGCGTCTTCGACCCCCTGGTGGCCGCGGAGCAGACCGGCGCCACCGTCTTCCCCACCGTGCCGGCCGTGCTGGATGCGCTGCTGCGGCTCTCCGATCCCCCATCCTGGCCCGCGGCGCTCCGGCTGGTGCTGACCGCGGGCGCTCCGCTATCGCCGGTCACCGCCAGCCGCTTCCGGGAGACCTTCGGCCTGCCGGTCCACGTGTTCTACGGCGCCAGCGAGTGCGGCGGGATCTGCTACGACCGCGAGGGCACGGCCGGTGAGCGGGGCACGGTCGGCACCCCGGTCGAGGGGGTGCGCGTCATCCTGGAAGAGGGCGGTGTCATCACCGTCCAATCGCCCGCGGTGGCCGCCGGGTACATTCCGGAGGAGGATGCACGCCTCGGCAACGGGCGTTTCGTTGGCGGGGACTTCGCGGAGTGGCGGGACGGCGAGCTGGTCCTGCGCGGCCGGGTGGACGACCTGGTCAACATCAAGGGGAAGAAGGTCAACCCGCGGGAGGTGGAGGCGGTGCTCGCGCAGATCCCCGGCGTTCGAGAGGTGGCGGTGCTCGGCGTGAGTCTGCCCGACAGGTCCGGCGAAGTCCTGCGGGCCGTGGTCGCCGCCGACAACCTGACGGCGGCGGAGGTGGTGGCCTGGTGCCGGCCGCGGCTGTCGCCCCACAAGGTGCCGCGCAGCGTGGTGCTGGTGCCGGAGCTCCCCCGCACCGCGCGCGGCAAGCTGGACCGGGGCTCGCTGATGGCGATCCGGGGAGCTGAAGGTTGAGATTCTACCGTCCGACCCCGTTCCTGGCCGGCGCGGCCGCCCTCCATGCCGCCGGGGCGGTCGCGCTCGCCGTGGCTCCCCGCCACTGGCCGGAGGTCGCGGGGACCCTCTTCGCCAGCCACGTCGTGCTCGCCGGGGTCAGCCTCTGGCCGCAGAGCCGCCTCTTCGGCCCGAACTGGAGCCGGCTGCCCGAGGATGCGGCCCGCCGCGGGGAGGTAGGCCTGACCTTTGACGACGGCCCCGACCCCGAGGTCACCCCCCGGGTGCTGGACCTCCTGGACGGCGCCAGTGCGAAGGCCACCTTCTTCTGCATCGGCCGGAGGGTCGAGGCCCGCCCGGACCTCGCGGCCGAGATCGTCCGCCGGGGACACCGGATCGAGAACCACACCTGGTCCCACCCCAACACCTTCGCCTGGTACATGCCTCCAGCCCAGAGGCGGGAGGTCCTCCGCGCCCAGGAGGCGATCGAGCAGGCGGCCGGCCGCGCCCCGAGCCTGTTCCGCCCCCCGGCCGGCTTCCGCAACCCATTCACCGAACGGGAGCTCTTCCACGCGGGCCTGACGCTCGCCTCATGGACCGGGCGCGGCTACGACACGGTCGTGCGCGAGCCGCGGGAGATCCTCCGCCGTCTTCTCAAGGGGCTGTCGGCGGGAGACGTCCTGCTCCTCCACGACGGCTCGGCGGTGACCGGAGGGGGGAACCCGGTAGTGCTGGAGGTGCTCCCCCGCCTGCTGGAGGAATTGCAAGCCCGGGGCTTGGCCGCGGTGCCCATGGACGACGGCAGCGCGGGCGGGGACTCCCTCTCCCGCGCAGCGGGGGAGGGCCGGGGAGGGGGCCCGTCCGGCGGCAACACAACGGGCTCGGGCGGCAGCGCCCCAGGGTCGAGCGGTAGCACAACGGGGTCGGGCGGTAGCAGTACGGGCTCGCGCGGTAGCACAAGGAGCCCGGACGGCAGCGGCGCGGAGCCGGGCGGCAGAATCCCGGGGTCGGGCGGCAGCGCAACGGGCTCGGGCGGCAGCGGAGCGAGGTCGAGCGGTAGCACAACGGCCTCGGGCGGTAGCAGTACGGGCTCGCGCGGTAGCACTACGGGCTCGGTTAGTAATACAAAGGAGCTGGGTAGTAACACAACGGAGCTGGGCGGCAGCGGCGCGGAGGCCCCCCTCCCCGACCCTCCCCCGCTGCGCGGGAGAGGGAGCCCCCTCCCGCCCCGCGCGTACGAGCTTTTGTTCTGGAACCCAGCCGAACGCCCATGACCGTCAGCCGCCGCCTGCGGGAGCTGCTCTATCGGCTGCGCACCGAGGGGGATACGCCGGGACGCCAGGCCGGGGCGGTCGCGCTGGGCGTGCTCATCGGCTGCTCGCCGTTCTACGGTCTCCACTTGGCGCTCTGCGTGATCTTCGCCCGCCTGCTGCGCCTGAACCGCGCCCTCACCTACCTGGCCGCGCATGTCAGCCTGCCCGGTCTCTGGCCTCTCCTGGTCTTCGGCGAGATCCAGGTCGGCCGCTGGCTGCGCGGCGGCGGACGGCTGCCGTTCCGCCCGTCGGAGCTGCGCCAGCTCGATCCGTGGCAGTTCGGGGTGGACCTCCTGGTGGGCAGCGCGATCGTCGGGGTCGCGCTGGCGATCCCGCTGGCCCTGCTCACCTGGCGGTCGGCCCTGGCCCGGCGCAAGGCGCCCGCGGTCCACGACCTGATCGAGGAGACCGCGCACCGCTACCTGGAGAGCGGCATGTTCCACTGGGAGTTCGTCCGCGGCAAGCTGCGCCACGACCCGGTCTACCTGCATCTCCTGCAGCGCGGGCTGCTCCCCGACGAGGGCCGGCTCCTGGACCTGGGCTGCGGCCGGGGCATCCTGCTGTCGCTGCTGGTCACGGCGGGCGAGTCCCGCCTGGAGCTGACCGGGATCGAAAGCAGTCTCCAGGCTGCCACCGCGGCCCGGAACGCCCTGGGAGCCGAAGCGGAGATCCACGTCGGCGACCTCATGGACGCCCCGCTCCCCCCCGCCCGCGCCGCGCTTCTCCTCGACGTCCTGCACTACCTGCCGGCCCCGGCCCAGGAGGAGCTGCTCGCCCGCGTGGCCGCGGCGCTGGAGCCCGGGGGGCTCCTCCTCATCCGCGACGCCGACGCCGCGGGCGGCTGGCGGTTCACGGCCACCCGCATCCAGGAGCGCGCCTGCGCCCTCGCCCGCCGCCACTGGAAGCAGCGGTTCCACTACCGCAGCGCCGCAGAATGGCGGCGGCTTCTGGAGTCCGCGGGCTTCCAGGTCGGCGTCGAGCCCATGGCGGAGGGCACCCCGTACGCCAACGTCCTCCTCGCGGCGAGACGAAGTTGAGGACCGTTGTCAAAAAAAAGCCTCCAGCGGCAACTTATATAGGTAGAGACCGGAGGGAGGTTGTTCTTCTTTTGATTGCAATTGCGCTGGAAAAGCGAGAGTCGAGTCTTTGCCCCGCGGCTCACTGTGAGCCGGGGGCCCATCTTGTCGGCGTCGTGCAGCCCAGCGGAAGGGTGGCCTTCCTGCCGCCGGGTGCGCGGGTCGACGAGGAGTTCTTCCAACTCGCCGCCCGCCCCACGTCCACCGTCCGCTTCCGCTACGGCTCCCGCTGCGCGGAGTCGGCCTGCGCCCATTGGCAGGGCCAGCGCTGCGCGGCCCTCGACGAGGTCCGGGCCCACCTCGCTCCCTTTGCCCAGACTTCGTCGTCGAGCTGCTCGATCCGGCCGCAGTGCCGCTGGCACCAGCAGGCCGGCGACGCGGCGTGTGCCGTCTGCCCGCTGGTCACCGCCGAGCTGATGGCGGTGGAAGACGTTTCCGTCCGCTGACCGGCGCTCAAGTCACCGCGGTATTTTCCTCTTCCTCGGGAAGCCCGACCGTGACCCGGAGGTCGCCCGGGCGCACGTGGCGCCGGGCCGCGGCCTCGACCGCCGCCCTGTCGAGCGCGGCCAGCTCGGCCTTGCGCTGCCCGGGATCGTCCAGCGGCAGGCCGTAGTGCTCGGCTTCCACAAGAATGTCGGCCCACTGGCGGGCGGTCTCGCGCCGGAAGGGCTCGCGGCCGAGCAGGTAGGCGCGCGCCTCCTCCAGCTCCGACTCTTCGATCCCCCCCTCCACCAGGCGCGTGATCTCTTCGATCACCCCGAGCCGGGCCTGCTCCACCGTGGCCGGCGAGGTGCCCACGTAGGCCACGAGCCGGCCGGGATCGAGCCCGGCGCCCGAGACGACCTGGGCGTGTGCGCTGTAGGCGAGCCCTTCGCTCTCCCGGATGCGGTTGGGGATGCGCCCGGTCAGGCCGGCGCCCGAGCCCAGGATCACCGCCAGCACCTCGAGCGCCGTGTAGTCCGGATGGCATCGCGGCACGGTCAGGTGCCCGATGTAGAGGTGGGCCTGGTCCTCGGCCTCGGTTTCGACTCTGCGGAGCTCGGACGTGCCCACCGGCGCCTGCGGGTCGGGCAGCGGCGCCTGCCCGTCGGGCAGGTCGGAGAAGAGCGACGCCAGCTTGCGGTGGACCGCCTCCTCGTCCACCACCCCGGCCACGCAGGCCGTGACGCCGTTGCCCAGGGCGCGGGCATGGAAGCCGGCGCAGTCGTCGGGCGTCAGCCGCAGCAGGCTCTCCATGTTGCCGTGCAGGGGCCGGCTGCGGGGGTGCGGCGTGTAGAGCTGATCGAGAAACGCCCAGAGGGTCTTGACCTCGGGCTGGTCCGCGAGGCTCTCCAGCTCCGCCGCGGCCTGCTTCGCCAGCCAGGTGCAGCGGTCCTCGGGGAACGACGGGGTGAGCAGCAGCTCCGCGGCCCACTCCAGGGCCAGCTCCCAGTCCCGGGCCAGGGCGTCGACCGCCACGCCGTGGCACTCGAAGGTGCCGTAGCTCGAGAGGACCATCCCCTTGCCCTCGGCCTCGTCGGCGATGCGCAGCCAGTCGCGCTGCCGCGTCCCCTCGCTGAGCATCCGCCCGGTGAGCAGGGACTGCCCGGGGACCGGCTCCACCCGCGCCCCGGCCCGCACGCCGAGGCGGACCGCCACCACCGGCGCACCTTCCACCCGCCGTACGCGCACGCCCAATCCGTCGCGCCCGTTCATGCGCCGAGCAGACCGCCGAGGGCGGCCACGGCCCTGTCGATCTCCTCGCTGGTGTTGTAGTAGTGAGGGGAGATCCGAAGGACGGGGGTGGCTCTTGCCTCCGGCGCATTGTTCGGCCCCTCGCCCATCAGAGACACGTTGACGTTGACTCCGGCCTGCCGCAGCCGGCGGACGAGCTCATGGGCGTCCTTGCCCCCCACCTCCACGGTAGCTATCGCGCATAAGCGCTCCGCCCGGTCCGCCACCCGCACCCCCGGCAGGGCTCCCGCCTTCTCCCGCA
>DATLNC010000174.1:0-2400 GCA_035536935.1 Thermoanaerobaculia bacterium | reverse complement strand
CAGCATCAGGGCTCCGTCCCCTCCGGCTCCTGCGTGGAGCGGCTCCGGAAGGAGGTGGTCGCGCCGCTCCAGATCAGATCCACCTTGCCGGTCTCACCATGCCGGTGCTTGGCGACGATGATCTCCGCGAGCCCGCGAAGGCCTTCGGCGTCGGGCTCGAACACCTCGGGCCTGTGCACGAAGGCGACCTGGTCGGCGTGCTGCCCGATCGCATCGGATTCGGCGAGGTCGGCGAGCTGCGGGCGCGGATCGCTCCGCCGAGTCAGCTCGCGGTTGAGCTGAGAGAGCGCGATCAGCGGAAGGCCCAGCTCGCCGGCCAGCTCCTTGAGGCGCCGGGTGATGAGCGCGATCTCCAGCCGCCGGTTCTCGACCCGTACGCCAGCGGTGACGAGCTGGAGGTAGTCCACGACCAGGAGCGCCAGGTCGGGATGTTGGGCCTTGAGCCACCAGGCCCGGGCTTCGAGGTCGCGCAACGCCAAGCCCGGGCTGTAGTCCAGGAAGAGCGGCGCCGCCATCATCCGGCGCGTGGCCGCGAAGAGGTCCTGCCACTGGTGATTGGAGAGGTGGCAGTTGCGGATCTGCCAAGAGGCGATGTCGGCCTCGGCGGAGCCGAGCTTGATGCCGATCTCGTCGGCGCGCATTTCCAGGGAGAACACCCCGACAGGCCGCTTCAGCTCCACCGCGACGTGCCGGGTGAGATCGAGCGCCAGCGAGGTCTTGCCCATGCCGGGCCGTCCCGCGATCACGTACAGGCCGCCCGGCAGAAAGCCAGGGCCGAGCTGATCCCAGGCGGGGAAGCCAGAAGTGAGCCCGCGTAGGGCCTCGGCGCGATCCTCGTCGAGGACTTCGAGCAGGCGTTCCATGACCGCGCCGGCGCCCTTCCACTGCGTTCGGGCGGCACGGCCGAGGAGCTTGTCGGCGGAGCCGCGAAGATCCGCCAGGAGCTCGTGCACCGGCTGCGCTGTGGAAGCTGCCGCCAGAAGCGTGTGCTGCGCCTCCGTGATCAGGTCGCGCCGGACGCTCCTCTCCTTGATGATGGCCACGTACTCGTCCAGCCGGCCCAGGTCCGGCAGATCCAGGTCGAGCGTCGCGAGATAGCCCATCCCGCCGATCGCCTCGTACAACCCGGCCTGTCGCAGGTGGGCCTGAAGCGTGAGGAGGTCCGGCGTGGAGCCCGCGTCCGCCACGTCCAGGAAGGCCTGAAAGAGCAGACGGTGGCGCTCGAGGTACCAGTCGCGCACTTCCAGCCGAGTGCGGACCTGGGCGATGCCCCGGGGCTCCAGGAGCAAGGCGCCGAGCACGGCGCGCTCGGCCTCCTCGCTGTGCGGAAGTGCTCTCTGGCGCTTCATCGGGCAGCGTTCCTCAGCCGGGCGTCGGTGCCGCGGGTGCGGACGTGGAGGCCCGAGAGCCAGCGCGACAGGAGGGGCGGCGGCGTGGCACCCGTGGGGTTGCGCAGCAGCTCGGGAAGGAGCTGGCTGGTGACGATCGTCGGCAGGCAGCTCTCGTCGCGGGTGCGCGTGAGGAGCACCAGGCGGTCCATGTACCAATCGGCGCTGGTGACGCTCAGCGGCTCGTCAAGGACAAGGAGCGGGGTCACGAGAAGAGGGGCCATGACATCCTCGGCAGATGTGAAGTCACACTGGATGCGCCGCGCGAGCTCAGGTCCGGAAATCCACCGTCCGCGCCGGCCGGTGCGCAGGTGCTCGGCGAGGAGCACGGTGGCGATTCCGGTCTTGCCGGTGCCTGTGGGTCCCCAGAGCGCAACCCAGCGAGGATCTCCGGTCCAGCTCTCCAGCGCCTCGGGCCACGGGCGCTGGAAGTACGCGGACCAGCTCTCGCGGTTGACACCGCGGAAGAGCTTGGGGATGCCGGCGTCGGCTTCGGTGAAGGTGCTCGCGGAGTGCTGGGCCTCATGGCACGAGTGGCAGAGGCCGTTTTCGGGGATGCGGCCGACCTGGTCTTCGCCGCACCTGCTACAGGTCCAGTGATTCATGATTCCTCCGTATTGGCGATGATTTCGAGGGCTTGCTGCCAGCGGATCTCATCGGCGCCGGCAGCGCGAAGCAGCTCGCGACCGGCGCGGGCGTCGAGCGGCTTCCCTGGTTCGGGTCTCGCTGGTTTCGCGCCCTGCTCCATCACGACCCGATGCACGTAAGCGATCGGCTCCCGCTTGTTGGCCAAACCGGCCTGGACGAGCCGCCTGAGGAGATCGAGAAGGGCCTCGATGCCGCCGAGCGTCTTCGACCAAAGGCCGATCTGCGACGGGGTCGGCAAGGGAACGCCCGCCTCTTCGAGAAGCAGGTTCATTCGAAAAACCCCGCCCTGCGGCCCCGTAAGGGGCCGGAGACCGAAGGTCTCCTGTTTTTGTTTTTCAGGGGGCGTGAGGGGGATTTGGGGGTA
>DATLNC010000173.1:0-25302 GCA_035536935.1 Thermoanaerobaculia bacterium | reverse complement strand
CGTTGCAGCCAGCCGAGATCATGTCGTGCTACGCGTTCGGCACCGCGATCGAGGGACCGTTCTCGAATCTCGGCACGGTGACCGCGACGCCTACGTGCGGCTCGCCCATCTCGGCGACCAACCCCAGCAACTACTTCGGCGGCGGCGGCTCCGAGCTGCAGCTCCGCACGCTGGTCAACTTCCAGGACATCGGGCAGCCGCCCGGCCCCTCGGTCCCGATGGGCAGCACGATCACCTGGAGCTACGTCGTGAAGAACATGGGGCAGCTCTCGCTCTCGCAGCTCGCCGTCGGCGACTTGAACGGTCCGCTGGCGGCCTGCCCGAAGAGCACACTGCAACCCGGCGAGTCGGTGACCTGCACCGCGACGAGCACGGCGGCGGCGTGCCAGAACACGCACGTGGGCAGCGCCACCGCGCGCAATCCCTCGAACCAGGAAGTCTCCGCGATCGATGCGAGCTTCTACACGGGCACGTTCACCGCGAAGCTCGACATCGAGACAGCGGTGAACGGCAACAACGCCGACGCGCCAAAGGGTCCCTACATCGAGCTCGGCTCGGCCGTGAACTGGACCTACACGGTCACCAACATTGGCAACATCCAGCTCACGAACGTGCGGGTCGCGGACGATCTGGGAGCGCTGGTCACCTGTCCGTTCGACACACTCAACGCGGGCGCGTCGATGGTCTGCAAGGCGTCCGGCATCGCGGTCTCCGGCCAGTTCCGCAACATCGGCACGGCGGCCGGCGACACAACCTGCGGCACGCAAGCTTCGGCCCAGGACGCGAGCCACTACTTCGGCACGCTGCCGGTGAGCATCGACATCCAGAAGCTCACCAATGGCCAGGACGTGGCCCAGCCGTCCGCGCTCGTCATCCCCACGGGCAGCGCCGTGCAATGGACCTACACGGTCAAGAACACCGGCCAGGCGCCGCTCACCGGAGTCGTGGTCAGCGACGACAAGGGCGTGACCGTGACCTGCCCGAAGGCCGAGCTCCAGCCCGCCGAGTCCATGACCTGCACCGGCAGCGGCACGGCGGTCTCGGGGGACTACTCAAACATTGGCAGCGTCGTCGCGCAGACGCCGTACGGCGGCACGGTCAACGACTCCGACACCAGCTACTACCAGGGAGTGAGCGCGAGCATCGACATCGAGACGACCACCAATGATCAGGAGGACGACTCCCTGGCGGGCGCCTCGGTCGTGGTCACGCAGACGGTCAAACGGCAATATACGATCACCAATACGGGACCATTCAACCTGAGCGGCTTGGTGGTCACGGACACCAGCGGCCTGACGGTGGATTGCCTGGGACAGACGGCGCTCGCCGCCGGCGCCTCGATGACCTGCACCGCCACGGGCACCTCGACCTGCGGCAACCACGCCGGGACCTCGACCGTCACCGCCTCCACGTCCACGGGGCAGTCTGCGACCGACAGCGATCTGAACAACTACACGGGCGCGGAGACGCCGAGCGTCACGATCGTATCGAAGGTCAACGGCGACGACGCAAACACCTCTCCGGGTCCGAAGCTGATCGCAGGGCTCGCTTGGGGTGTGACGCACGTGGTGACCAACAACGGGAACATCCGGATCAGTAGCATCGCGCTGACGGACGAGAAAGGCACGACCAGCTCCTGCCCTGTTGCGGCCACGCTCGACCCCGGCCAGTCCTTCACTTGCACCGGAGTCTTCACGGCAGATTCAGGACAGGCCCACAACCACGGGAGCGTCACCGCCAGGTCGACCTGCGGCACTCCGGTGTCGGACACCGACCCGGCCTACTACCAGGGCTGCACCTTCCTCGGAAACTGCTGAGCCTGAGGGAGACACGAGATTATGAGCCGCGGACTTCTCATGGTCCCCCGCGAGGCCAAGATCATCGACGTGGACGTCGATCCTTCCTCGATCACGCCGGCCGCCGAACGGGCTCAGAGCATGGGCGTCGATCTGCCGCTCATCCTCTGGCCCACCCATACCGACGTGACCGAGCAGAAGCTCTTCGAGCGCGATCCCGAGCTGGGCGACATCCACCAGAACCAGATGGGCGACTGCTGGTTCCTGGCCGCCCTTGCCGCCATCCGGCACATGGGCGGCCCGCTGATCATCAAGCTCCTGATGTTCGACGAGGGCGACCACGTCGTGATCAAGCTCCACGACCAGTCGCTGTTGCCGATCTTCGTGCGCGTCCACAAATCTCTGGTCACGGTGCGCGGCAAGGCAAAGTTCCACTCGACCGGCGGCCTCTGGCCGCAGATGATGGAAAAGGCGATGAGCTCGTTCCGCAAGACGGGCGACGAGGACTCGAGGATCGTCTTCGATCCGCAACAGGCCTCCTACGCGATCCTCGGCGGCGGCAAGAGCTCCGAGGCATTCAAGATCCTCCTCGGCGTCGACGCCACCCACGAGATGATCAACGCCGACGAATATCACTACGACTCCACGAGCCCCGACTTCCAACGCTTCCGCAAGATCGTCCAGGGGAACGACGGCCTCGACTTCAACACCATCCAGCAGATCTTCGCGCGTGTGCCGAACGCGCCCGGAGCCTACGTGCTCTACCACAACATCTGGAGCCGCTGGATCGGCGGCACCCCGTTCTATAACGCCTTCATGAACGAGTTCGGCGCCAAGAACGGGCTCGGCGGCGTCTACCGTTACAACGATTTCGAGCGCGCGCTGCAGAAGCTTGCCAACGAGGTCGTGCAGCAGCAGCGCTGGCTGACGATCTCGTCGAACGAAGTGCAGCTCGCGGACGCGGTTGCCGCGGTCCTCGCATGGGTGCGGGCGCGCCAGGTCTTCGCCGAGAAACGCGGCACCGGCCTGTACAACCAGGCCCAGCTCGACCTGTTTGCCCGGATCGAGCGCCAGGTCCTCACCCGCTCCCCTACCTGCCTGGGAACGCGCAAGGTGGTCGGCACGCCGGAGCCCGTCGTCGGCTCCAGCGGCGAGCCGGTCGCGAAGGGCCTCGCCGGAGGCCACGCCTATGCCGTGCTCGACACGATCGTCGACGGCAACGGCCGCCGCTACGTCCAATGCTTCAATCCCTGGGGCCGATGCGGGCGCGGCTACCAGTTCGCGCAGCAGGACCTGCACCTGCAGCCGAGCCTCCAGGGAGTCAACCACGTCTTGCAGGGGAATACCGCCTACGAAACCGAGTCGCCGATCTTCTGGCTGGAGCTCGCCGACGTCACCAAGCGCTGCAACCGCCTTTATTACTGCACGGAACCTCCCGGCCTGGTCCGCAGGTCCTTCGCGCACGGCAAGTAGAGATCTCAATTTATCTTGACCAGAGCCCCCTTGGCGGTGAGAATCCCGCCGGCTTCCACGTTGTGCATCGCGGAGGCCTTGCTGGTGACCATCGTCCCCTCGTTGTTGAGATTCACGCTGGCCTTGTTCGTCACGTTGAGCGCTTCGTTCTTGAGGTCCACCGTGGCCTTGTTCGAGATGTTCATCCCCTGCGTAGCGAGATCGGCCACGGCCTTGGCGGTCAGCTTGGCCTTTGAATCGAGCAGCATGTCCTGCATCGATTTGATCGTCACCGTGCCCGTCACCTCGATCGAAAGGTTGCCGTCCACCTTGAGGGTGTAATTCTTCGTCACCTTGTGATCGAAGTTGTCCTTGCTGGTGTGGGTCTCGGCCTTGGTCACCGTGACGTCGCGGGTGCCGGCGACCGTATGCGTCTCGTTACCCGTGTCCACCTTGATGTCGCGGTTTCCTTTCTTGACCTGGAGGGACTGGTTGCCCTCCTCCACCGTGATCGTCCGGTTCTTGTACACGTCGATCGTCTGGTTGCCGGCCTTCTTCTTCTCGAAGCCGACTTTGACCGTCTCGTTGTTCTTCACGACCCGGTTGTAATCCTTCTCGGCCTGGACGTAGACCTCCTCCGAATCCTTCTTGTCCTCGAAGCGGATCTCGTTCCAGCCGCCGCCCCCCTTTGACACGTTGCTCTTGATCGTGCTCTTGGTCTGCTCGCCGGGCAGCGCGTAGGGAACGGTCTGCTCGGCGTTGTAGACCGAGCCGGTTACCAACGGCCGGTCGGGATCGCCTTCGAGGAAGCTCACCACAACCTCCTGGCCGATGCGCGGCAGGAACATCTGCCCCCAGCCCTTGCCCGCCCAGCCGTGAGCGACGCGGATCCAGCACGAGCTGTTCTCGTCGCTCTTCCCCAACTGGTCCCAGTGGAACTGCACCTTGATGCGGCCGTACTTGTCGGTCCAGATCTCCTCGCCGCTCTTGCCCACGACGATCGCGGTCTGGGTGCCGGGGATGACCGGCTTGCGGGTCGTGCGCGACGGCCGGACGGGGACGTCCGCGGGTACGGCCTCGAATCCATTGGTGTAGGTCTCGGGGCTCGCCGAGTGGGAGATCCGGGAGAGGACATAGGCGGCGTTGACGTCGTCGCGATAATGTTTCTGAAGCGTCGTCTTGCCGCCGGCCGTGAAGGCCGGGCAGAAGCTCTGCCCCCTGAGGACCTTCCGCGGCGCTTCGTGCTCCTCCATGCGCAGCTTGGCGCGCCCCTCGGCCGCGTCCTTCTTGACGAAGCCGCCGGGGTATTCGTAGATCCGCCGCTTCGCGCCGTCCGCCGCCTGGCCGTCAGAGCTGCCCAGCAGGTCGGTCGAAGGAGTCTCGAAGCCGAAGTCGTCCACCGCGTACTTGCCCGGGATGACCATCTCTTCCATGGTGCAGGAAGAGACCACGTTCTGCTGCTTCCAGTCGCCGTAGGTGCCGTACTCCACGGTCGAGGCGCCCGCGCAGTCTGCAAAAGCGGCGGCGTCGTCGCCGAGCACGAGCGTGTGCTTGCCGTCCTCGTGCAGGAAGAAGTAGAAGATCCCCTGGTCCTCGAGGAGCCGCGAGATGAACGCGAAGGCGCTCTCGTTGTACTGCACGCAATATTCGAGCGGCTTGTACGTGCCGCTGAGGCTGTTCTTGAAATCCGTGAAGCCCAGCTCGGTGAACAGGCCGGTGACGATGTCGGGCACGGTCATGTTCTGATAGATGCGGCAATCCACGCTCATGGTGAGCAGCCAGAGCCAGGGGTGGAGCTCGGCATAGTACGTGGTGAACCGCGCGTCGGCTCCGGCCTGCACGAAGCGGCCGACGATGCCGTGGATGTAGCGGAACGTGCCGTCCGCGAGCTCGACTTTCACGGTGGCGCCCTTGCCCACCACCTGCGCGAAATCGAGGCTCTTCTCCTCCGACTGCATCTCCAGCGAGAAGTGAAAGAGCCCGGAGATCCGCTCCTCGCCGTGGAAGCTGCGCAGGAGCAGCTTGTCCTTGCCCAGCGGGGTCGTGATCGAAACGTGTTGGTCGCCTTGGGTGAAGGCCATGGACACCCCTCCCTGCCTGGAAGGTGAGGGCGGGAGGGACGGAATTGCAGCCGGAAGCTTGAAAGTCTGCTCCGGTTCGCACCACTTCTCCCATATGCGCCTCTTCCTCCAGGACGGCCCCGCTCGTCTCCAGATCCTTTCTCGGGGCCACGTGCGCGAGCTTAGGGACCTGGGCGCGGCCCGGGAGCTCGTGCGTCCGCTGCTCTCCCATCCGGGCAATCGCGCGGCGGCGCGCGCCGCCCTCGGCGCAGGCACCGCCTGGAGCGACCAGGAGTTGATCGAGCAGCTCGCCCGGCGGATGGTCCAGGACGGGCTTCTCGTGGTTTCCTGCGCCGACTCCTGGCTCTCCTCGATCCAGGGCACGTTCCAGGCCGCGGCCGGTGGCGCCCAGCCGCAGCAACAACCTCCGCCGAACACGCCCCTCCAGGACGAGGAGGCCGCCAAGGCTGCAAAGCCGCCTGCCGCGGTGGAAGAGGAGCACTGGATCGAGATCGAGCTGTTGGACGACGAAGGCAAGCCCATCGCGAACGAGCGCTACTTCGTTGAGCTGCCGGACGGCTCCAAACTCTCCGGCCGCACCGATAGCCAGGGCCGGGCCCGGGCCGAGGGCGTGGACCCCGGCACCGCCAAGGTCTCCTTCCCCGATCTTGACAAGAAGATGTACGAGCCCGGGTAGCCCCATGCCGTTTCACGACGTCATACAGGGGGAGACGCTCCTGGGCCTCGCGGTCAAGAACGGCCTCGGGAGCTGGAAGGACATCCTTGACCGGCCCGAGAATGCGGAGCTCAAGAAGAAGCGGCCGGACCCGGGCATCCTCAAGGCCGGGGACCGCGTCTTCATCCCCAACCGCGAGATGCGCCAGGAGGCGTCCGCGGTCGACGCCAAGCACAGCTTCAAGGTCAGCCGCCCCAAGGCCTGGCTCCGGCTCGCGGTCAAGGACGCCGCGGGGGAGGCCCTCGCGGGCAAGAAGTACGAGCTCGCCGTGGCCGGCACGACCGCGTCCGGAAAGCTCCCCGCCGACGGCGTGATCGAGCAGGCCGTGCCCGTGGACACGACCGAGGGAAAGCTCACCGTCTGGATGGATGAGACGGCCACCCAGGTCTGGGACCTCAAGATCGGCCACCTGGACCCCGCCGGCGAGGTGAGCGGCATCCAGGCGCGGCTCAACAACCTGGGCTTCGACTGCGGCGATCCCGACGGCGTCTTCGACGACAACACGAAGAGCGCCGTCCGCGCCTTCCAGGGCCTCACCGGGCTCGAACCCACGGGCGAGATCGACGACGCCTGCCGCGAGAAGCTCCTCTCTTTCTACGATCCCGCCCAGGACGAGAAATCGCAGCAGGTCAAGCCGCCGGCCGGGGAAGATGAGACCGACTGATGGCTCCGCTGGTCGCGCATGTCCAGCTCTGCGAGGCGAAGGGGGAGGGGGGCGACAAGCTCCGCATCCGATCCTGGGTGGAGGTCGAGCTCGTGGGCATGGACGATTCCCCGATCCCGAACGAGCCCTACGAGATCGAGCTCCCAGGCGGCAAGCTCGTGAAGGGGAAGTTGAATGGTCAGGGCAAGGTCCGGCTCGAAGGCATCCCTCCGGGCCGGTGCCGCGTCTCCTTCCCCGGTCTGGACAAGTCCGCGTGGACGCCGACCGAGTCGCAGAGCGGGCAGCCTTGAAAGAAGCCCCTCTGCTGCCCCACCTACACACTGGGAGGACCCTCATGCCGCGGCACGTCATTCGCGACGGTCAAGGGATTTCGTGGCTCGCGCTCCAATACGGCTTCGCGCCCGCCACGATCTGGAAAGCAAACGAGAACGACGCGCTCCGCGAGCTCCGCAGCGATGGCGATCTCCTGGTCCCCGGGGACGTCGTCCACATTCCCGAACGCCGCCCGAAGCAGGTCAGCTGTGCGGTCAATCAGGTGCACCGTTTTCGACGCGTGGGCGTGCCAGCGCTCATGGAGATACAGCTCTACCGGGACCAGGCGCCGCGCTCGCAGGAGCCATTCGAGCTCTGGGTGGACGGCGTGCTCCTCGCTCAAGGGCGCACGGATGAGGATGGAGTGATCAAAGAGCGGGTTCCGCCATCCGCGCAGCGCGGGCTCCTCGTCGTAGGCGACGAGCGTCAAGAGATGCGGCTCGCATTCGGCCGGCTCCGCCCCGAGACGGAGCTGACCGGGATCCAGCAGCGGCTCCAGCAGCTGGGCTACTACCGAGGGTCGATTGACGGCGCGCCGTCCAGGCTGCTCACGTCGGCCCTGCGCAGCTTCCAACAGCGCTTCCAGCTCCGGCCAACCGGGACCCTCGACGATGCGACTCGCGCGCGGATCGTCGAAGTGCACGACGCCCGGGCGAAGCTGCGAGAACCATAGGCCGTGCTCGTTCACATCGTTGGCGCTACGAGGACAGATGGCTGCATGGACGGTGCGCACGTCTGGCTGTGCTGGCGCGGCAAGCAGTTCGATCTGACAGAAGGGTTGGTGCCTGAGGTCCCGTTCCTGGTCTCGGACGCCCCGGCCGAGTCGCCGTTCACGATCCACACAGGGTCGAGCACAGGGCCGACCTCGGGTCCGCTCACCCCACTCTTCCCCCGCGATCGCGGCGCCGTGAGGTACTCCTCCAACTGCCGCTGCGGCCGTTGGCAGAGGCACGAGGTCAGTCTCACGACCGAGATCATCAATGAGTCCCCCGGCACGACGCTCGCGTTCGACTTCCAGACGGTCGAGGAGGAGGAGCAGGACGAAATTGTCGTCCCGCTCATGCAGGACGATGACGTGTCGTCGCGAGCCTCGTCGCAGGACACGCCAACACCTGTGAAGTATCTCGTGCTTCCAGGGAACTACTCCGGTGACTCGTGGGCGTGCGTCGCGGCGATGCTGCTCGATCCGACGATTCACGTCATCCTGACCGCCAAGGACAGCCTGGAGGATCTCGCAGAGAGCACCGATTACGACAAGATCGCCGCCCAGTTCCTCGAGTTCGCGAAGCAGACCGAGGGGGTCACGAATGTGAACGACCGCCTACATGTCACCGTCGGCGGTATGGGACAGCACGGGAGCGATAGCGCCGTCGCCTCACAGGCGACCCAAGCCATCACGGACCACAAGAAGGCGGATGCAGATCCCCTGATTGGCTGGACGTTCTCGTCCACGTCGGTGATCATGCGCGCCGCCGAGAGGATGGGAGTCGCTGCCCTGAGGAGCACGCTGGTGGGCGCATTCACGGCGAAGAGCGAGGCCTACGACGCGCTCGTCGGGCGCATTGCGAGCCAGGGGCCCTGCGTGCTCCTCAATATGCGCGTAGGCCGACCCGGCAACCACCCGCAGCACAACATGACGAAGACGATCTACTCGCAGCTCAAGAAGCAGATCACGAGTGCCGGGTTCAAGATCGTGCGCATCGGCACCTACCAGAACTCCACGTGGACCCCTAAAGCGCAATGGATGCAGGATCTCAAGGAGGATAACGGAGACGGCATACTCATCGAGATCTTCCCGTCGGGAGAACGCGCAGATCGCCGTCACACCTCGTACTTCTGGGCCTCGGTCGCGAAGCTCCCTGACGTGCTCGGCGTCATGGGCGGCCGCAGCGGCTCTCTCGACATCGCGGCGTTCATGGGCGTCCGGACGTTCTGCTGGGACATCGAGAAGCGCGACGACGCGGGCTTCCATGAGTATGTACGGCAGCTCCTCATGTTCCCGATCATGTCGATCGGCCGGCGGTGCACTCCGAAGACGCTCAAGGGCGGACACTACTTCGATCAGAAGAAGCCGGCTCCTACTCTCGGTCTCGAGACACTCGACGTGGATTGCTGGCTCACGGGCCACCACATCCTTCCAGCGGAGCCGCTCCACCCCGAAGACCTCACGAAGTGCCTCCCCTTCTCAAAGGGGGTGCCGACCGGGCGGACCAGGCTCCTCCTCGTGCCACTCGTATACGTCGAAGACCTCGTCGACTGGTACGAGGGCTTCCCCGCGAGCAAGCCGGCCGCGTCCTCCGACGACGATGATGAGCTCGGCCTGCTTCTGGAGGAGCAGCCGCCAAAGCCACCGCAGTGCGTCGATTGTGGGGAGCCTGCCCGACAGCGGGCTGAGTTCACATGCGGCCACGTCGTGTACCTCTGCGCGCCACACGCTATTTCCTACGAAGCAGAGTGCGGGAAGTGCGCGCTCGCCACGATCGAATCTCTCTTGGACATTGAGAAGGACCGGGATTGGGTGAGGATCCAGGTCGGGGTCGCGTAGGGTCAGGCGCAGAGCGAGCAGCCGGCCACCGAGCTGGAAGCGTCCGCGGCCTGAAATCCGCCGCAAAGTAACCCTGAGGCGCCGCGACTCAACCTATCGCCGCCCGCCCGGCCCTATTCCGAGGCGGCTTCATCACCGAATCGACGCGATTTAACTCCACTATGCCTCGATTCGCGCTCTTTGCACCTTGATTTCAAGGTTTAACCGCCGCTATTTATTGTCACATCGCTGCGATTCGTGTAGAGTTAGCGGCGGTTCTGCTCCTCAGACAGAGCGGATAGAGCTGGGCGTCACGGTTTGCTCTTCATCGCGGCATTCCAGAGTTAAATTGCGGCAAGATTTCCTTGGGGAAGAGAGGAGATACACGATCGTGGCGACCCCGCACTCCGTCGACGAGATCCTGGCGAAATTGCAGGAGCAGGTGGATTTCCACGCGGAGCAGGAGAATCTCTTCGCGGCACAGGAGGAGCACTACCGTGAGAAGCGGAGCGTTCACACCGCTGCGCTGGAGGAGGCCCGGCGCAAGCTGGAAGCGTTCCGGACCGCGGCGGCCGAGGCTCTCGACCTGGCGGAGCGCAACGCCGTCCCGCCGAAGCACCAGGTCCGGGACTACAAGGATGAGGACCTGGGGAGCGCCTCCCGCCCCAAGGTGGGACGCATGGTCACCCTGCTCCTGAAGGAAAAGGGGCCGGACGAGCGTTTCGGGGCCCAGCAGTTGTACCGCGAGGTCAACCAGCGTTTCCGGGACCACTTGAAGCGCGCCGTGGACCCCACCCAGATGTCCGTCGTTCTCCGCCGCCTGGAGCGCAGGGGCATCATCCATCAGGTGCGCCCCGGACGTCCTTACAAGGAGGCGCTCTACGTACGCGAGCGGCCGGCGTAGGTCGAACCATGCCCCGCGTGAAAGAGCCGAGGGCTCTCCTCCACTTCTACTGTGGAGGCAATCCCATGCTGCTCGATTCCGAAACCATCGCCCAGGCGCGGGAGGAAGAACGCTCCGTCCGCGAGGCGTACGACCGCGTCCCCTATCCCAGCGCCTCGCAGCACCGCACGCACCCGGACCACCTCGCCGCCCTGGCGATCCTCCACGGCCTGGAGCCCGCGCCTCCCGACCGCTGCCGCGTGCTGGAGCTGGGGTGCGCCGATGGCGGCAATCTCGTGCCCATGGCGGTCGAGATGCCGGAGAGCCGCTTCGTGGGGATCGACCTCTCGCCGCGTCAGATCGAAACCGGCCGCGCCTTCGTGGCCGAGCTCGGCCTGAAGAACCTGGACCTCCAAACGCTGAGCATTCTCGAAGTGGACGCCGGGCTGGGCGAGTTCGACTACATCATCTGCCACGGTGTCTTCTCCTGGGTGGCTCGTCCGATCCAGGAGAGGATCCTCGCCATCTGCCGCGAGAACCTCGCCCCGAACGGTGTCGCCTACGTGAGCTACAACACCTACCCGGGCTGGCGCCTGCGCGGCATGGTGCGGGACATGGTGCTCTTCCACACCCGCGGGATGGACGACCCCGAGGAGCGCGCCGCCCGCGCGTTCGAGCTGGTGCGGTTCCTCGCCGAATCGGCGGGGGAGGAACAAGATGCTCACGCCGTCTTCCTGCGCACGGCCCGCGATCACTTCGAGGAGCACAAGGATCAGCCGAGCTACCTGATCCATGAGTACCTGGAGGAGACCAACGATCCTCTTTACTTTCACGAGATGGTGGAGCGCGCCGGGAGCCACGGGCTCCAATACCTGACGGAGGCCGATCCCCATCTGACCGAGATCGGCAACCTTCCAGCGGGCGTAGCCGAGGGTCTTTCTCAACTCGCCACCGACCGCATCGCCCTGGAGCAGCACCTGGACTTCGTTCTCAACCGCACCTTCCGGCGGACGCTCTTCTGCCACGCGGCAATGCCGGTGGAACGGACAACCACCGCGGACCGGCTGCGGCGGCTGTACGCGGCCTCGGCCACGAAGCCGGTCTCTTCCGCGCCCGATCTGCGTCCGGGTGTCAGCGAGAGCTTCCGCAATGCGAAAGGGAAGACGTTTTCCTCCAGCCATCCGCTGGCCAAGGCGGCGCTGGTCTCTCTGGCAGCGGCCTGGCCGAGGGCCGTGCCGTTCGAAGGTCTTCTGACCTCGCTGGGAGACGGAGCGGACGAGGAGGCGCTGGCGGATCTGCTGGGGTCGCTCTTCTGGAGCGGCGTCGTGGATCTCCACGCGCTCCCGCCCCTCTGCACGGAGACGGTCAGCGTCCTCCCGCGAACCTCTTCTCTCGCACGCCGGCAGGCGCGGGCGGGCGTCCTGGTCACCAGCCAGCGCCGCCGGGTCCTCAAGCTCGACGATCCCGTGGCCCTCTTCCTCCTCCGCCATCTGGACGGAAGCCGGGACCGCGCCTCCCTGGTGCGGCTTCTGGAATGGGAGGTCGCGGAGGGAAGTCTGGACCTGGTCGTCGATGGGAAGGCGGTCGAGCCGGAGCGGATGGCCGTGGTGCTGGAATCTCTACTCGATCACCACCTGCGGAAGATGGCGGAGTACGCGCTGCTGGTGGGCTAGGTGCCCGGCTTGCGGGGCTCTTGGAGCTTTCTGGCCTCCCGGACGAGGGTAGAGGCATCCCAGTCGGGGAGAAGGGTCCTTCGCTCTTCCGTGTAGTTGCCTGAGCCGGGATCGTATTGGCGGAGGAACCGGACCGCATTGACCCATCCGAGAGCCTCGGTGAGTGCCTGAAAGCCGCGGTGCCTCAATTCGCTCTGATTCGTAATCAGTGTGTCCATTGGGCGACCTCCTCAAGGAATCTTACAGGATCAACCACTCGAACGCGGAGCTGCGCCGAGGCGCGCAGACATGATCTCGTCGGAAAATGGCGGAGCCGTCACCTGTGCTAGCCAGAGATCTACTGCGTCTCGCCGCGCCTGCACGAGGTTGAAGCTGTTCTCAAGTGCCTGGGCGGGAGCGCGAATGAACTCGGCGTGCTTCTCCGGGAGAGCGAGAATGCTGATCACGGCTTCCGTCTGAAGCCGGACAAGGGGTTGATCTTGAACGTCAAACGGCCTCTTGAGGCAGCAGAGGTCGAGGTAGATGCGCACGGCAGGAGTTTACCCGATTCCTTCGCGGAGGGACGGCTGGACCTTCTCGATCACCACCTATGGAAGATGGCGGAGTACGCGCTGCTGGTGGGTTGAGCCTGGTTAGACCTTGCGCTCCAGGCTCAATCTCGTGAGTGCAGACAGGCTCTCGAGGACCGTTGGAATGTAGTCGGTGTTACCGTAGATCCGCATGGCCTGCAGCTTGTCCCGCAGGAACCTCCGCTCTTCCGAGCTCCGGGGAATGCCATGCTCGATCTTGTGAAGGATGCTGGTGGCCAGTTCATCGTCGTCGCTCGCGCTGGCGGTCGTGGTAGTGGTCTGGAGTTGAACTCCCTTGACCAGGACAAATCCAAGCGTTGGCTGGGCCCGGCCATGGGCCAGGAGAGTGTCCTTGGAGAATGTGCGCACGGCGCCACTCTGTTCGATGAAGAGAAAGCCCTTGATCCTGCCCCAGAAGTCGCGGTGCCGGCCCTCGGTGATCTCGGCCTGAATCGACCGCACGGAGGCGTCGAAGGCTTCAGTGATGTTGAAGAGGTCGAATGCCAACATCTGGTAGTACTCATCGGGCAGGATCCTGGCCCGCGCCTCGATCTCTTCTCTCACGGTGCGCGATTTGAAGAGTGAGCCCGTATCCGGGTCATAGAAACCCGCGCCCAGGTACGCCTCCATGGTCGAGGTCCTGGGGGTCTTGAGCTCGACAGCATAAGGATAAGAGCCCTGGCAAACGACAAAATCAGGGTAGGTGACAGTTCCGGCAATAAACGGATTCGTTTGAAAGCGGCCCGCTGACCTCCCGAGATCCCCGACCTCAGTTCTGCCGACGACGAAGGCCACCGAGCCTTCTGACAGAAATAGGAGAGGTCCAGCTTTGCACAGGCCGGGCTCCTCGACATACTCGTTTGCTGCCCGTTTCGAGGTCGGCGGAACCGGTGTCTCTCGAAAGGTGCCATCCCGGCAAAGAAAAGAGACCTGCCGCGAGTCCACCAGGATCTTCGTCAGCTCCGCCTGCGATCGTGCCTCGGGCCGAACAGGTGCAGGCGAAGTGAAAGCAAAGGCGCTGCTCGAAGGAGACGCAAACACGTGCGTCGAGACCGTGGCGAGGCGCCGGACGGTCACCGGATCCAGGGGAGTGTAGGTATAGCCTAAGATAGAACCGCCGGGAAGGTAGGTCAGGATCGCGTTGCAAGTAGCTCCAAACACGCTCTTTCCAGGGCATTGCACATTTTCCGGCCTGTCGAGCCGTGAGGTCGTTTGCCAGTAGTGCTTCTGGTGCTTATTCCCACACTCGTAGTGGTAACTCAGTGTCGAAACGGATGGCGGCGAACCGGAAAAGCTACCGCTCAAAGGAGACGGTGACGGTGTCGCGGATGGACCCAGCGACAGCGGGCTTGAAGAGGGAACGGGTTGGCTGGATGGCAGGGCTGTAGGATCAGGCTTGATCTGCCTTGATTCCAGGGGCCGGATCCTGTTCTTGTCCAGGCCGAGCGGAAGCGCGCTCAAGTGAGTCCGCACCAGAGCCTGTCCACATTGCTTGTGGCCGCCGCCGAACGGAAAGCTGCAGGTGTGCGGGCCGTCGCGCAGGATCATCTCATCCGGACAAGATAGGTAGTGCGAAGGCGTACGCTTGCATTGATAGTACTTAGGCACAGAATCCTCACATGAATCAGCGAGAGCTTTCGTCCTGGCCAGCCGGGAGGGCTTTATCCTCGATGGTTTGCAGCGCGGCCTTCACTCGCTTCACGTAGTCGCGGGTCTCGCGGTAGGGTGGGATGCCTCCGTGGTTGTCCACTGCACCTTCTCCCGCGTTGTAGGCGGCGATGACGAACTCGAGATTGCCGCGGTAGCGCTTCGACAGCCAAGCGAGATAGGCGGTGCCGGCGGCGATGTTGTGCTCCGGCTCGAACAGCTTGTCGGCGCGGACGCCGAACCGCCGGCCCGTGGCCGGGATCACCTGCATCAGGCCGCGCGCCCCCTTGTGCGACAGCGCGCGGGGGTTGAACCCCGACTCGACGCGGGCCACGGCTTCCACGAGCGCGGGAGAGAGGGAGTGCCTTTCGGCAGCCTCGCGGATCATCGCGGCGTAGGCCTCGGCGGTGCGCGGGAGCCGCGTGGGTTTCCGGACGGGTAACCCCCTATGCTTCACGGGCGGCGTCGGGACGATAAAGGAGGCCTTGGCGAGCGGCGAGGGTCTCGATGCCTCTCTTGAAACGCGAGCCACCACTACTGCCGGTTTCGGGAGGGAGCCTCCGTGTAGGGGCGCCCCTTGTGGGTGCCCCTCCGGAGGGCGGCCACAAGAGCCGCCCCTACACGATTCCATAGCAGAGACCGCGAAGCTCGCCAGACGGACTTCCTCCTCCGCAGGAGCGGGTGCGCCCGGGGGGGTGAGGGCCTGCACGCCCCTGGCGGCTCCCAGCAGGAACCCCGCGGAGAAGATCAGGACCTGCAGCATCACAAGCCCCGCCGCGAGACCTACGACCGTGGGCCGGTCGAGCACCAGGCGGGCGCGGCTCAGATGAACCTCCCCATCTCATCCACGGAAACGTGGATCTTGGTGAAGCTCACTCCCTTTGCCATGCGCTCGAGGATCCTCGTCGACAGCTCGGGCAGGAGCGTCTGCGTCAGGATCTGATCGATCTCGCGCGCTCCGCTCTCGGGGTTGCAGCGGCCGGCCAGCGATTCGATCAGGCCTTCGTCGAAAGTCAGCTCGGCGGCGTGGTTCTCGCGGATGCGCTGCTTGATCGAGCGCAGCTTGAGCTCCACGATGCGCACGATCTCGTCGGCTCCCAGCGTGTAGTAGGGCACGATCACCAAGCGCGCAAGCAGGGCCGGACGGAACCAGCGCAGCAAGGCCGGGCGCAGCTCTTCCAGCAGTGCAGCCGGATCGGGACGTGCTCCCTCGCGGCAGGCGTCTTCGATCACTTCGGCGGCGGCGTTCGAGGTCAGCATGATCACCGTGTGCTTGAAGTCGACCGTCACGCCTTCGCCGTCTTCCAGGATGCCCTTGTCGAAAACCTGATAGAAGAGATCGATCACGTCCGGATGGGCCTTCTCGATCTCATCGAAGAGCACGGCGCTCCACGGCCGGCGGCGCACGGCCTCGGTGAGCACTCCTCCCTTGCCGTAGCCCACATAGCCCGGCGGCGCGCCCTTGAGAGTTGCGACGGAGTGGGCTTCCTGGAACTCGGACATGTTGAAGGAGATCAGGTTGCGCTCGCCGCCGTAGAGCAGGTCGGAGAGCGTCAACGCGGTCTCGGTCTTGCCCACGCCCGTGGGGCCCACGAGGAGGAACACGCCCTTGGGCTTGGAGGGATCTTCCAGACCCGCCCGAGAAGTCGCGATCCGGCGGGCGATGGCGTCGAGCGCCTGCGGCTGGCCCACGATGCGCTCGGCCATCCGGTCCTTCAAGGTCATGACGCTGCGGATCTCGTCGGCGAGCATGCGGCCGACCGGAATGCCGGTCCAGCCCGAGACGACGCCTGCCACGGAGCGGGAGTCCACGGCGAGCGGCACCATGGGCTCCGGCTCCTGCAGCGCGTCGAGCTGGCTGCGGAGATCAGTCGAGTCCTGCCCGTTGAGCTTCCGGATCTCGTTGACCAAATCGCGCTCCTTGCCCCAACGCTCCCGGACGCTTTCTCTCTCTTTTTGCAGGCCGGCGATCTCTTCTTCCAGCTCGGATGCGGTCGGTCCCTGCGGAGGCTTGCCGTCGGCGCGCTTGCGCACGTCGAGCTCGGCTTCGGCGATACGGATGCGGCGGTCGAGGTCTTCGACGGCGGCGGGCGTCCCCTCCTGGGCGAGCGCCACGCGGGCGGCGGCGGTGTCGAGCACGCCGATGGCCTTGTCGGGCAGGCGCCTTTCGGAGAGGTAGCGGTGCGAGAGAGCCACGGAGCTGCGCACGGCCTCGTCGAGGATCTGCACGCCGTGGTGCTTTTCCAGGTGCGGGGCAATACCGCGCAACATGTCGAGCGCGCCTTCCTCGTCGGGCTCTTCGACCTTGACGAGCTGGAAGCGGCGGGTGAGCGCCGGATCCTTTTCGAAATATTTTTTATATTCGGACCAGGTGGTGGCCGCGATGGTGCGCAGCTCGCCGCGCGCGAGGGCGGGCTTGAGCAGGTTGGCCGCGTCCCCCTGGCCAGCCTGGCCGCCCGCGCCGATCAGGGAGTGGGCCTCGTCGATGAAGAGGATCACCGGCTTCGCCGAGGACTTCACCTCGGAGATGACCGACTTGAGCCGCTCTTCGAACTCGCCTTTTACTCCGGCGCCGGCTTGGAGCAGGCCCAGGTCAAGGATGCGCAGCACGATCTCGCGCAGGGGCCGGGGGACTTCCCCCGCCGCGACCTTCAGGGCAAACCCTTCGGCGATGGCGGTCTTGCCCACGCCCGCTTCGCCGACCAGGATCGGGTTGTTCTGCCGGCGGCGGGTGAGGATATCGATCACCTGCCGGATCTCGAGATCCCGGCCGCGGATGGGATCGATGCGGCCGGCCCGGGCGTCGGCGGTGAGGTCGAGCGTGTACTTGTCGAGCGCCGTGGTTCCCTTTGGAGCTTCGGCCGCCTCGGACTTGGCAGAGCCGGTCGGAGCCGCGGTCTCCTCGGCCGACTCGCGGACCAGGTCGCGCAAGGTCTCGCGCAGGGATTCGCGCGGGATGCGGGCCAGGATCGGGCAGGATTCGTGGATCGTGGTCCGCAGCGTGTCGTCCTCGTACAGGGCCAGGAGCAGGGCCCCGGAGCGGATGGCCGGCGCCTCCAGGTGGAGCGAAGAGAGCGACCAGGCTTCGCGCAGCAGGCGCAGGATCTGGGGCGACATGGCCGGCGTGCGGCCATTGCCGCGGTCGAAGCGCTCCATGGCCTGGGTGAGCTGCCGCGTCAGCTCGCTGGGATCAACCGAGTAATAGCGCAGCACCGGGCCGAGATCGGTGGCCGGCAGGTCGAGAAGCTTCAGGAGCAGGTGCTCGACCTCGACGTTGTAGTGGGTCTGGCCCACGCAGAGCGCCGCCGCGGTCTCCAGGCCACGCCGGCAGACCGGGTTCAGCTTCCCGATGAGAGTCTTGAGCTCGCTGCTCATGCTTGTCCAGTGATCCTTACCTGCGAGTCATTGCAGGTGAATGGCTTTGTTTTCAGCCACGTGGTCCGTCCGAGCCTTGAACCACGCCCAGGACCAAGACGCAGCTCCGGCACTTCCTGGGCTTTCAGGGAGAGACGCAGGTTGAAGTCCAGCTCCTGGCGGACATAGAAGCGGACGACCGAGGCCAGCGGACGATAAGCGTGCCCGTCCGGCAGGAAGGAGAGGAACTGGTCGTAGGTGAGCGGACCGAGACGCACCTCGAAGCCCGCGGCCTGGTCCCAGACGCGGGAGCCCAGGACGGTGCTGACTCCCAGGGTATGGTTCTGGCTTCCCAGGAGGGTCACGTCGCCTGATTCGAGCGCATGCCAGGAGCCTTTGCGCTCGGAGATTTCGACCCGCATGCCGAAGCAGTCTTCCAGCAGCCGGACGAGGCCCACCGTCGGCCGCGGCTTGGCCAACAGGAAACCGGCGTAGGGCAGCAGGGAGCGGTCCTGGATGCCCATCCGGTTCGCGAGGCCGGGCGTGCCGAGGCCGATCAGAGCGAGCAGGGTCCTGGCGATCCGTCCCTCGCCCGGCGCGTCGGGGTCGAGCGCCGGCCGGTATTTCTTGCGCGCCCGGTAGAGCAGCGAGACCAGCCGGTGATTGAACAGGTCGAGGAAGTCGCGCAGCGCCTTGTCGCCCTGGGAGGTGCGCTCCATGACGAGCTCGGTGATCGAGGGCGGCAGCGGTCCGTGCAAACCTGCCAGGCCGAGGACGTGGACCGACATCTCCGCCGGGCCGCCATTTTTCGACGGCTTGACCTCGTCGACGTCGCCGGGCGGGAAGTCGAGCCGCACGGCGGAACGGAAGCGGACGACCTCGGCGGCCGGATCCATGCCCTCGCCCGGCGGCGTGCGCTCGGGATGCATCGTCTCCAACAGGCGCACGGCCTGCAGGAAGCTGAACTGGTGCCCCTCGGCGAAGAGGCCCTCGTCTACAGCACGACGCCGGCGCCAGCCATAGGCAGCCATCGCTTCCACTCTCCTTCGCGTCCCGTACGCTGGATCACGAGCTGGGTGAACGAATTGGTCGAAGCATACAGGGCGAAGAAGCGGTTGAGCACCGAGGCGAGCAGGAAGGCGCTGCTGCCCACGTACTGCGCCTCGTCGAAGGTAAGGGTGATCTCCGTGCCGCGACAGAAACCTTTCCAAGCCTCGTCACCCATGCGGCGCACGACCTTGCGCGGCGTGATCGCGCGGATCCCCTGGATCTGGCTCTGCAGCGACGGCGCGTCGGAGAAGCAGTAGAGGCCCAGGATCTCGCGCAGGGCGCGCAGTCCCGCCTCTCCGCCTTCCAGCGACAGGTAGTTGAGGGAGAGGTGCGAGACGAGGCGCCAGAGGGCCTGGCCCGCCAAGGGCGGCATCAGCGGCCGGGTCGGCTTGCGCACGCAGACGATGCGCCGTACCGGCAGGGCCTCGTCGGTCTGCAGCAGTGTTTCATCGGCCGGCAGCTCGGCGGCCATGCCGCGGTTGGTGCAGAGCACGCGGGCGAACACCGTTTCCTCCGGCGGCAGGGCCGGCTTGAAATCGAGATCGCAGAAGGATAGCAAGATCTCGGTCCCGGTCTTTCCGCCCTGGGCCGGCACCCTTCGGGAGTGCCAGAAGGCTTTCTGGCCCTGGCGCTCCATGGCATGGGTAAAGGAGTAGTAGGGCGCGTACTGCCGCGTGGGATCGCTCGTGTCCGAAGAACCGGAGACCGAGATCACCGAGTGGATCTCCGTGGTCGCCTCGCGCCGCATGTCGGCCACCAGGCGGTACTCGACCTGCCGGTGGTCGATGCGGATCGGCTCGCTGGTCTTCTCGAACAGGTTGACCACCGGAGTGCATCCGAGCGAGAACGTATCGGGCCTCACGGGGAGCCGGCCGGGCAGGCGCTTGAGGAGAAAGAGGACGTCGGTGGTCTTGCCGTGGGCGCGGCCTTTCAGCCCGGAGAGGTCGACGAAGTGGAACTTCTCCGGAAAGGCGAAGTACTCCTGGAGCAGCCGGTAGCCCGGATGGGAGGTGCTCGGGTACGGCAGCAGCGCCTCGTCCTCCCCGAAGCCCACCGGTCGGACGGCCGAGGGCGGCAGATGAAATGGGGCAACTCCATCTCGAACGATCACGACGCTCTTGAGATTGATCAGGAGCAGCTCGTAGAGCCTTCCCACCAGGACCGGATCGCCGGTCAGGTGGAAACGCAGACGGTCCACCCCGAGGTTTTCGAACGTGTCGGCCTGGGAGCGGAGGCGCAGCCGCAGGATCGCGACGACATCGGGCAGGCCGCTGGTGAAGTCGTAGAGGTCGGGCGTCTCGAGCTCCGCCTCCGTGACCTCGACGGGCCACAGCGTGACCGGATAGCAGGTACGCAGGCGGCAGACGGCGCCGCGCTCGGCGTGGACGAACAAGGGGGTATCGCGGGGAATTTTATAGCCACTGGTGAGCTTGCCCCGTTCGGGATCGACGTCGAAGCGCGCCACCGCTAGCGAAGGCACGGGGCGCAGGTAGTGGGGATAGAGGACGTCGAGCAACTCCTTGGCGACCTCGGGGAAGTCGGCGTCGAGATCGCTCTGAATGCGCGCCGTCAGAAAGGCGAACGATTCGATCAACCGTTCGACGTGAGGGTCCGGGCACTCGCCCGGCTGCAGCTCCAGGCGCGCTGCCACCTTGGGATACGTGGAGGCGAAGTCCTGGCCGGCGTGCCGCAGGTAGGACAGCTCGTCCAGGTAATAGCGCAGGAGCCCGTCGTCAAGCGCCGCCATTGATCCCCACCTTTCCAGTCCGGGTCTCGACGGCCACCCCAAAGGAGACCGGCTCGGGTACGTTGTCGGTCCGCAGAAGACCCTCGACGTACCCCGCCAGGGAGAGGTCGTCGCCCGGGACCGGCTCGAGCTGGATCCGGACGCCCTCCAGGCGGGGCTCGAAGGCTTCGACGGCGCGGCGGAACACCTCCGCCAGCCGCTCGCGGTCCTCGACGTTGCGCGCCGAGAAGCCGGTCAGCTCGGGCACGCCGTAGTCGATGACCGAGCGCGGCCGGTCCGCCAGCCGATGCGCCGGGAGCGGGCAGCGGGTGTTGAACAACCGCTCCAGCTCCAGGCGCACCGACTCCCGGAGGCCCCGGCGGTCGAGGGTGCGCTGGGGGCGCCCCACCTCCCGCTGCCCGGCCGGCCGAGGGTCGCGGTCGACCAGACGGTCGAACAGCGGCTTGCGGACCTCTACCTTGCGCTCATCCATAAGGCCTACGAGATGACCCTCTTCTCGAGGTCGTGCTTGGCCGGCTTGGCGCCCTCGCCCGTGCCGTCGGTCTCCTTCTGGTCGGCATAGGTGTACTGCACGATGCCGTAGTCCAGGGAGACGTTCTCCACCGGGATGTCGCCGGGGCCGCCGGAAACGCTGTAGTTGGCGATGACCACGTGCTCCATCAGCACCTTGAGGTACTCGACGGGCTTGTTGTCCTCGGCGCCGCTCGAGCGATAGCAGGTCAGCGTGGCCTTGCCGATCTGCTTGCCGCTCCAGCAGTACTTGAGGAGGCTGTGCGTCGCCGCGTCCAGGTACTTGGTGAAGCTCATGTTGTGGTGGCTGGCCTGCTCCACCGTGCCGGCGCCGGCCGTGCTGCGGGTCGGGCTGGTCGGCTGGGTGAAGCCATGGTTCCACGAGAGGACTTCGATCTCGTTCTTGTGCTCCGAGGCCGTGCTGCCGGCTTCGATCGCGGGTTCCTCGAACTTGAGGTACATATTGCTCGCCATTGCGGTATATCTCCTGGTTTAGAAGTTCAAATGGATCAAGCCGCTACCGGCGGCGGCAGCTCGGCTACGAGCCGGATCGACGCGGTCAGCTCCTCGAGCTGGAAATGGGGACGCAAGAAGGCGACGGCCCGATACGCGCCGGGCTTGCCCGCGATGTCGAAGAGATCGACCCGGGCCTCGCGCAGGGGGAACTGCGCCTTGAGGTCCTGGCCGGCCTCGTCCGTGCCGAGCACGTAGCCGTTGATCCAGCGGTTCAGGTAGAGGGCGAGCCCGTCCTTGGTCTGGTAGCTGCCGATCTTGTCGCGGCAGATCACCTTGAGGTAGTGCGCGAAGCGCGAGGCCGCCAGGATGTAGGGCAGCCGCGCCGAGATGCGGGCGTTGGCGTTGGCCGCGTCGGTGTCATAGACCTTGGGCTTCTGCGCGGTCTGGCCGCCGAAGAACGCCGCGTAGTCGGTGCCCTTGCAGTGGCAGAGAGAGATGAAGCCGAGCGTGTCGAGCTCTTTTTCACGACGGTCGGTGATGGCGATCTCGGTCGGGCACTTGAGGGCGATGTCGCCCTCGTCGGTCCTGAAGGTGTGGGTCGGTAGGCCCTGCACCACGCCGCCTCCCTCGACGCCGCGGATCGCGCCGCACCAGCCGTAGAGCGCGAAGGCGTTGGTGATCCGCTGGGCGAGCGCGTACGCCGGGTTGCCCCAGAGGTACTTGGAGTGATCGCGGCCGTCGACGTTCTCTTCCATCTTGAAGTCTTCGACCGGCACCGTATACGGACCGTAGGGCAGACGGAGCAGCATGTGCGGCAGCACCAGGGTGACGTAGCGCGAGTCCTCGCTCTCCTGGAACGAGCGCCACTTGATCAGCTCGGAGCTCTCGAAAACCTTGCCCAGGTCGCGGGGATTGCCCAGCTCGGTGAAGCTGTCCATGTCGAACAGGCGCGGCGAGGCCGCGGCGAGGAACGGAGAGTGGGCCCCGGCGGCGACGCCGGCGATTTTCTCGAGCATCGAGATGTCCTGCGGATGCCGGCCGAACTCGAAGTCGGCGACCAGCAGGCTGAACGGATGCCCGCCGAAGGTGCCGTACTCCTCTTCGTAAACCTTTTTGAACAGGTTGCTCTGGTCGAACTCGACCGCCTGGTCCAGATCCTTGCACAGCTCCTGCTTGGTGATGCAGAGCAGGCGCAGCTTGAGGCGGGTGCTGGTCTCGGTGTTCATGACCAGGAAGTGGAGCCCGCGCCAGGAGGACTCCAGGCGCTGGAAGTCGGGGTGGTGCAGGATCTCGTCGACCTGATTGCTCAGCAGCTCGTCGATGCGGGCGATCTGAGCCTGGATCATGGTCATGGTGTCGCGGCTGATCGTCATGCCCTCGTCGACGATCTGGTGGACGAACTCGCCGACCAGGTCGCGGGCACGCGCCTTTTGACTGTCATCGCGGGCGAGCTTGCCCTTGGCAATGATCTCGTCGAGCAGCGACGCCTCGCCTTGAGTCGTTTCAACAACCGCCGCTGCTGGAGCGGTGGCGGGCTGCGCCTCGGGGGCGCCTTCGGGGGCCTTGTCCTTAGCCATTTGCGTCTTCTCCCTTGGTGGCTTCCTTGATCTTCTGCTGGGTGTCGGTGTTGGAGGCGATGTCCTGGAGCAGGACGTCGAGGTCGTCGTTGCCGTCGAGCTTGGCGAGCAGGTCGTTCAGGCGCTGGCGCGCCTCGAACAGCTTGCGCAGCGGCTCGATCTGCTGGATCACGCTCTCGGGCCGCAGGTCCTCCAGGCCGCGGAAGCGCAGCTCGACGTTGAGCTTGCTGCCGTCGTCCTCGCCCAGCCGGTTGTCCACCCGGAAGAGCAGGCGCGGCGACAGCGAAGCCATGACGTTGTTGAAGTTGTCACGGTCGATGTCGATGAACTTGCGCGCCTTGACCGGCGGCAGGGGCACCTCCGGCTTGCCCGCCAGGTCGGCCATGATGCCGACGACCAGGGGCAGCTCCTTCTTCTCGAGGGCACCCCCAAGCTCGACGTCGTACGTGATCTGGACGCGGGGCGGCCGGATCCGGCTCAGTTTTTTCTGCGTGCTTTCGCTCACTCGATCCTCCTTTCAAGGTCGGTGGTCGTCTAACTCGTTTTCTTGATCCCAAGCAGGGTGTACAAGGTCGGTAGATCGGCGTTCTTCTGCAGCAGCTCGCCCAACAGCTCGGCGAGGCTCAGGTTGCCCCACGAGACCGCGCGCCGGACGAGGTACGGCACCGGGCTGTGGGGCTCCGTGCGCAACAGGTAGTCGGCAGCCTCGTTCAGCCTCTGGAAGGCTTCGGCGCGGCTCAGGATGGCCCCCGAAGCCGAGCGCGCTGGAGCGGGATCGGCAGCTCCTTCCTCGGATTCGGCCGGCACGAAGCTTCCCTCCCCGCGCTCTTCGAGCACGCGCGAGACGAACGCCTGGATGGCGGTCAGCACGCTGCGCAGAGGAGTGAGGCTGGGTGCGTCGGCATGGCAGAGCCCGTCGAGCGCGGTCTCCAGATCGATCAGGGCAGCCAGAGCACCGGAGACCTGGCGCGCCGTCTCCACCAGGCTGTATGCCGGGGTGAGAGAGACGCTGACCAGGAAGCGGGTCTGCGGCACCATGCCCCGCTCCTCGGCTTTCGCGGCAGCCGCGGTATCCATGCGGGCGAGGTTCCCCAGGTGGAGCCCGTCCTCCCAGTCCTGCCAGCCGTAGGGCACCGAGTTCTCGCCGGTGGGCGCGGTGACGGGCACCCGCTTGAGCGGCAGCAGGAGCCGGTCCGCGGCCCAGGCGATGGGAGCGAGGCGCGCCTCTCTGTCTTCTCCGTCCATCGCCGGATAGAGATCCGGCCAAAAACCGCGGCAGAGCCCGGCGATCAGACGGGTGCCGCGCTCCAGCCCGGGGAAGCCGTGCAGGTGGATCCAGGCCTCGGTCAGCCAGGCCGCGATCTGCAGGTCCTTGCTGGTGCCGGCCAGGACCTGCATGCAGAGGTCGGCCGCGGCCGGCCAGTCGGCGCGCTTGAGCTCGCGCTGCCAGACGCCCTGCGGGAGGCCGGCGTCGTCGGCAGCGCGGAGGCGCTTGATCTCGTCGTAGACCGGCTCGAAGCGCAGCCAGACTCCAGCCGGCGCCTCCTCCGAGATCGGGGCGAGCAACGGATCGATTTTGAGATCAGAAGCGATCACAGCACGTTCTCCACCATCACCTCGTCCGAGAGCGGAGCACGCTCGGGGAACGAGGGCGGGTCAAGGGTCTGGGTGGTTCCGGGGGCGAGCACGGTCAGGCGCAGGAAGACCTCGGTGGGGGTCTCGCTTCCCGGGCTGCCGTCGACGGGCTGGGTGTAGACGGCGAGCGCCAGCGTCACCGGCTGCTCGTCGCCGTAGGAAGACAGCGGCGCGCGGTTGTCGGCCAGGGCGGCGAGGAGCGACCAGCGGTTCGTGTACTCGTAGACGACCGTGCGCTCCTGCACCGAAACTCCGGCCTTCGGCACACGGATCACCGGCATCAGCGGGCCGTCGCTAGCCCAGCGCACCGACAGCCGGACGCGCTCGCCGAGGGTCCAGCGCAGCTTGCGGCTCTCGGTCTCGCGGTCGGTGATGCGGTCGCCGCCCACCTCCAGGGTCCAGCCGATGATCTGGTTGGCCGCGACCTCGCGCTCGCGCAGGATGCGGAAGTTGGCCTCGATGTCGAAGGACGGGTAGAGCTCCGGCTTCTCGGCGTCCAGGTATGGGGCGAAGAACGCCCGCGCCCGCGCGATCTGCTCGATGAAGCCGCGCGCCACGCGCAGCTCCTGGCCCGTCCCTGCCGGCACGGAGCGGAACACGGCCTGGCAGCGGTCGAACAGCTTGAAGAAGGCGCGCACGTCCTCGGGATCGGCCTCC
>DATLNC010000172.1:0-3446 GCA_035536935.1 Thermoanaerobaculia bacterium | reverse complement strand
AGTTCACGCCGACCTCGGTCATGCCGTAGCCCTGCTTGAAGACCACCCCGCGCCGCTGATAGTGCTCAATGATCCAGGTGGGAAGAGGCGCGCCGCCGCTGATCAGCCAGCGCACCCGGGAGAGATCGACCGTCTCGAACTCGGGCGCCTCGGCCAGCATCTGCCAGATGGTCGGAACGCCGAGCACGACCGTGGCCCCCTCGGCCTCGATCGTCCGCCAGACCTCGGAGGCGTCGAAGCCGCGATGGAGGATCACCGTCCCGCCGATCGTGACGATGGGCACCAGGAAGGCCCCGAGCCCCCCCGCGTGGTAGAGCGGCGTGAAGATCGAGCTGACGTCATCCTCACGGAGCTGCCAGCCGAGCACGGTGTTGTAGCCGTTCCAGACGATCATCCGGTACGGGAGCATCACCCCCTTGGGCTTGCCCGTGGTGCCGGAGGTGTAAAGCAGGCACCAGAGATCTTCAGGACCGCCCGGTTCCGGCTGCCACTCGGAGTCGGCTACTTCCAAGGGTTCTTCGAGAGAGTTCCAATGGGGAATCTCGACGAGCTCCCGCAGCTCGCGGACCTTGTCCGCGTGCTCCGCGCCATAGAAGAAAGCCGAAGGCGCTGCGTCGGCCAGGATGCCGGCCATCTCGCGGACGGTCAGCCGCGTTCCGAGCGGGACGAAGATCACTCCAGACTTGGGCGCGGCGAAGAAGGCGTCGAGGATCTCGGGCCGATTGTCGGCGAGCAGCGCGACCCGGTCCCCCTTGCCAAGCCCGAGGCTCTCCCGCCAGAAACGCGCCATGCGGACGGCGCGGGCATCCATCTCGGCGTAGGTGAAGCGCTCGCCTGTCGGGACGAAGACCAGGCCGGTCTTGTCCGGCGTCAGGCGAGCGCGCTCACCCAGGAGATCACCGTGCGGGATCATCAGGTCCCGATCACCAGGCCGCCATCCACGGAGAGCACTGTGCCGCTGATGAAGGAGGCACCCTCCGACGCAAGCCAGAAGTACGCCTCGGCGATGTCCTCGGGCTGTCCCATGCGACCGATGGGCGTGTGCTCGACCATAGAAGCAAGCACCTTCTCCGGCATGGCCTTGACCATCTCGGTGGCAATGAAACCCGGAGCCACCGCGTTGACCCGGATGCCGTAGCGGCCCAGCTCCCGCGACCAGGTGCGGGTCATGTTGACCACCGCCGCCTTGGTCGCTGCGTAGTTGGTCTGCCCGAAGTTGCCGTACAAACCGACCACGGAAGAGGCGTTGAGGATCGCTCCTCCTCGCCCGCCTGCGATCATGTGAGGCGCCACGGCCCGGGTGCAGAGGAAGACGCCCTTCAAGTTGACCGAGACCACCGCGTCGAAGTCGGCCTCGCTCATCTCCGAAGTCTTCTGGCCGTCCTTCCACTTTACGAGCTGGCTGTCCTTGACGATGCCGGCGTTGTTGACCAGCACGTCGATCCGCCCCCAGCGCTCCATCACCTCGGACACCGCGCCCTCGACGGATGCGGCATCGGTAACATCCACTTTCTGGAAACCAGCCTCATCCACCTCGCTGACGTCCCAGACGGCGACGCGGTCGCCATTCCGGGCGAAGCGGCGGGCAGTGGCGCGGCCGATTCCGGCGGCCGCGCCCGTGACGATGACCACCCGCTCCGACACTAGAACACCCACTTCACCCCGAGCTGGATCTCCCGCCCGGAGAGCGTGGCCCGGAAACGGCCGAAGTTGGGATTCGCCCGGAACGGCAGCGCCGGGTTCGCCAGCGTCGGCCCGGAGAGGAACTCGGCCGTGTCGATCGAGTTGACGTCGTAGTTGGTGTTGTCGAGGACGTTGAAGCCCTCCACGATCAGGTCAAAGCGGTTGTCCCCGAGCAGGGTGAAGCCCTTGGCCAGCCGCAGGCTGAGCTGGCGGAACACGGGTCCCTCCTCGTCGTTGCGCTTCACGCCGACGGGGCGGTCCGAGTTCTTGCCGTCGCCGTTGAAGTCGTAGCCCAGCCGGTGGTTCCAGGGCTGGCCCGACCCGTACTCGTAGATCGGCGCCACGGTCACATCCCATGGCATGTGGAAGATGCCGGTGAGCACCACGCGGTAGCGCTCGTCCGCCTGGCTGCGGCCGAACTCGGCATCGATGTTGGACGGGTCGTTGGGGTAGCCGAAGGGGAACACGGGGCTGAAGTCGTCCGAGATGTTCTTCTTGTCCGCGAAGGTCACCGAGGCAGTGACGAGATCGGCCTGGCGCATCGTGCCGTTCAGGCGCAGGATCAGCGCCTGGTACTCCGAACGCCCGTCGTTGGTGTACATGTTGACCTGGTTGAACCTCGTGTTCACCCGGCCCGGAGTGGCATTGCCGCGCCAGTTCACGTCGCGGATGACGATCTCGTTGTCCCCCTCGGACCAGACCCCCTCGGTATCGAGGAAGAAGCGGCTGGCGCCGAAGCGGTGGGTCCAGCCCAGGCTGGCCTGCACCGACTCGGGCGTCTCCAGGTCCGGAGCCAGGAGGGAGATGTCGGGGTTGAGCAGGACGCCGGTGTTGCGGGGATTGTTCGGATCGAGGATGAACGGCGGCCTGTTCAGCCCGAGCAGGGCGCCGTTGACCCGGGTGCGCGAGATCCGGCCCCCGGTGATGCCGTTCTGCTGCAGCTCGGTGAGGGCCGGAACCAGCAGGAAGCGGCCGTTGAACATCCCCACGCCGCCGCGCACGACGTCGCTTCCCCGGTTGGACGGGTCCCACGAGAACGAGAGACGCGGCTGGTAGTCGTCGGTGTCCTTCTCGCGCGGCTTGGGCACCAGCGGGTGGGTGAAGCCGGGATTGTTGCCGCCGTCGTCGAGGTCATAGCGCAGGCCGGCGTTGAACGACAGGTTGGCCCGCGGCCGCCATTCGTCCTGGAGGAACACGGCATAGCGGGTCGTGTCGAGGGAGACGTCGGCCGAGCCCTCGCCGTAGGTGTAGGCCAGCGGCAGGGCGCGCGTATCGGTCACGTAGATGAAGAGCCCCTCCTGGAACGTGTCGATCCGCAGGCGCTCCTCCGAGTGGAGGACGGAGGCGCCGAGCTTCACGCCGTGGCTTCCCGCGTTCCAGTGGAAGGTATCGCGCAGCTCGTACATGTCGCCCTCGCCGAGCAGGTCGCCGAGGATGTTCGAGCCCGTCTGGAGCGTGTTGCCCGAGGAGAACCACTCGGATACGGCGTTCGAGTTGGTCGGCTCGTCGTACTTGCGCGTACCGGCCTGCAGGCGCAGCTCGTTGAGGCCGCGGCTGCTGAGGACGCCCAGGTCCTCCAGGGTGAGGTTCCAGTTGTCCCGGTTGAGCTGCTGGCCCGCGGCCAAAGAGACCAAACCGCCGACGCGGAAGTTCTCCTCCTCGTACTTCTCGTAGGCCAGGTTTCCCGACAGAGTGTGCGAGTCACTCAGGATGTAACCGAGCCGGGCGAAACCGAGGGTCTGGTCAAAGGGATGCTCGACGTC
>DATLNC010000171.1:0-2066 GCA_035536935.1 Thermoanaerobaculia bacterium | reverse complement strand
CTGTTTGTACAATTCGGGAGATTGAATTACGATAGCCCTCCGATGGGTCACGTCCATCGGAGGGCTATCGTATGCAGACGAGCGCGCCGTCGACCTCTGCACTCGCCCACACGTTCCGTGAGCGGCTGGAGGGGTTCCTTGCCCCGTTGCTGGCCCGGCTCGACGAGCAGTTGGATAGCAGGCTCGTCAGGACGCTGGGTGCAACAGTCGAGGTGCTGTTGCAGAACCGCTACCGTAGTACCGGATTGCTGCTCTCGGAACTCGGCGCCTTCCTCACCTCTCCTGAACACGCCCCCGCAGGTACGAAACGGCTGAGCAATTTGCTGCGCTCCAAGCGCTGGAGCGCGGACCTGCTGAGCGAGTACCTGTGGCAGCATGCGCAGCAGCAGCTCAGCGACTGGATCTGCCGCCAGCGCGATCCGCTTGCGATCTGGGACGAAAGCGTGTGGGAGAAGCCGGAATCGATCGCGCTGGAAGGGCTTGGCTCGGTGGTCTCGGCCAAGGCGAAGCGCCTGAAGCGGATCCGCCAGGGCTACTACAACCCGCCCGGTGGACCGCCCGTCATCGTTCCCGGGCTGAACTGGCTGGGGTTGCTCCTGGTCGGCGTCGGCGGCCCACCGGTCCTAGCGGCGATGCGCTGGTGGACCAATCGAGGAGAGAGGGCCGAGGAGAAGCGCGACGTCGAGTTCTCGCTCCTGGAGAAGTGCGCGACCGCCTGGGGCAGGGCGGTGCTCCACATCTTCGACCGCGGCTTCGCCGGTGCGCCCTGGCTGGAGGTGCTCGCCCGCAGCGACGTGCGCTTCGTGATGCGCTGGCCCAAGCGCTACGTGCTGCAGGATCTCCTCGGCAGAGCGCGTCCCGCGTGGATGCTGGTCAAGGGCAAGAAGACTCGCCAGAGCCGCACCGTCTTCGATGCCCGCAACCGGCAGTGGAGCCTGCGGGGCGTGCTCGCCATTCCCGTCCGGCACTGGGCCTACCCCGGTCCCCTCTGGCTGGTGGTCTCACGCCGAGGCAAAGGCCATGAGCCCTGGTACCTGCTGACCAACGAGCTCGCCGACACACCTGCGGCCATGTGGAAGGTCGTCTTCGCCTACGCCAGGAGGTGGCAGATCGAAATGGCCTGGCGGTTCGGCAAGACCGAGCTCGCCATGCAGAGTCCCCGCCTCTGGTCCTGGGACAACCGACTCAAGCTCCTCCTCATCGTCTCCCTTGCCTACGCCTTCCTCCTCAGCCTCCTCGATCCCCTCCTCAAGCAGTTCCGAGACACTCTCCTTCAGCGCTTCTGCCCCAGAACGGGCAAGCGGAGCCGGGATTCCCCGACTCCGCTTTATCGTATCCGGATCGCCCTCGACTACCTCTGGCTCTGTACTGGCCCTCCATTTCTCGGGCTACGAGAAAATTCGGGATGACTCATGTCGCCGGTGATCGGCGGTAGAAAAGCCGCTCCCATCCGCCGCGGGATCAGAGCCGAGGCGCGGTCGGCGTCGTCCGTGCGCGCGTACTCGTTGGTCCCGTGGATCTAGCGGGAGCGAGTGGAGTTTTCGCCAGGGAAGCCCATCAGGCTCTTCCGAAACATCGCGTATGCACGACAACTTGCCGCACGCTCGCGTATTCGCTTTCTGACTCCGTGCGAGATCCTTAAGTTTGGACGATTACGAAACCTCCGAAACAGAGGACGCGCGGGAATGCCCATCACCACCATCAACCCCGCCACGGGCGAGGAGCAGCCGACGGAGCTCGAGAAGCTCACGGCGGACGAGGTCGAGCGGAAGCTGGCGAAGGCGGAGGAGGCCTTCCACGCGCACCGCCGCACCTCCATGGACGAGCGCGCCGCCAAGATGCGCCGCGCGGGCGACATCCTCGCGGACGAGAAGGAGACGTTCGCGCGGCTGATGACGATGGAGATGGGGAAGACCTTCAAGGCGGCCATCGCCGAGGCCGAGAAGTGCGCCTGGGTCTGCCGCTTCTACGCCGACCACGCCGCGGAGTACCTGGCCGACGAAGTCGTGGAGACGGACGCGAAGAAGTCGTACGTCCGCTACCTCCCGCTGGGGCCGGTGCTGGCG
>DATLNC010000170.1:0-5994 GCA_035536935.1 Thermoanaerobaculia bacterium | reverse complement strand
CCGCACCCGGACCCGAGACGGTCGCGGGCGGCGGCGCTCAACATCATCCCGACCTCGACCACCGCGGCCCACGGGGCCGGCGTGCTGCTCCCGGAGCTGGCGGGGAGGATCGAAGGCTTCTCCGTCCGCGTGCCCACCCCGGCCGTGGCCATGCTCGACCTGGTGGCCGATCTGGCGCGGGAAGCCACGGCCGAGGAGATCCGGAGAGCCTATATATATGCCGCGGCCGGACCCCTGGCAGGGACCCTCGGGGTGACCGGGGACGAGCCGGTCTCGTCCGACTTCGTGAACGATCCGCGCTCGGCCGTGGTCGACCTGCCTCTGATCCAGACGGCAGGCAGCCTGTCGAGGGTGATTGCCTGGTATGACAACGAATGGGGTTACTCGAACCGTCTCGCCGAGCTGTTGGCGCGATTGAATGAAGAGGAGGGAGCGAATGGCTGATCTTTTGACCCTGGACGACCTGGACCTGGGCAGCCTCCGGGGCAAGCGTGTTTTCGTGCGGGTGGACTTCAACGTGCCCATGTCCGAAGCCGGGGAGGTGGTGGACGCCACCCGCATCGAGGAGGCGGTCCCCACCCTGAACGAGCTGCGAAAGGCCGGCTGCATCCTGCTGCTCGCCTCCCACGCGGGCCGGCCCAAGGGCAAACGCGATCCGCGCTACAGCCTGCGGCCCGTCGCGGCGAAGCTGTCCGAGATCCTGCACTGCGGAGCCCGCTTCGCCGAGGACTGCGTGGGCGAGCCGGTCGAGGTGATCGCCCGCGAGATGAGCGAGGGGGACGTGCTGCTGCTGGAGAACCTGCGCTTCCACGAGGGGGAGGAGAAGAACGACCCCGCCTTCGCGGACCAGCTCGCCGCCCTGGCCGAGGCGTTCGTGGACGACGCCTTCGGCAGTGCCCATCGTGCCCATGCCTCGGTGGTCGGAGTCCCCGAGCGTCTCCAGCGCAAGGCCGCCGGACGCCTCCTGACCCGGGAGGTCGAGGCCCTCGGCCGCCTCCTCGGCGAGCCCGACCGCCCGTTCGCGGCTCTGCTCGGCGGAGCCAAGATCGAGGGCAAGATCGACACGCTGGAGAACCTCCTCCCGCGGCTCGACATGCTCCTCCTCGGCGGCGGCATGGCCAACACCTTCCTCGCCGCGCAGGGCCTGGACGTGGGGGGCTCCCTCCACGAGCCCGACCGGCTGGACATGGCCCGCGACATCCTGGAGCGCGCCCGCTCCAAGGGGATCGAGGTGCTCCTCCCGACCGACGTGGTGGTCGGCGACAGCCCGGACGATCCGGACCCCCGCACCGTGGCCGCGGATCACATCCCCTCGGCGCGCAAGGCGCTGGACGTCGGCCCCGCGACCCGCAAGGCGTTCGCCGAGGCGATCGGCCGGGCGAAGACCCTGTTCTGGAACGGACCCCTGGGCGTCTTCGAGAAGCCCCCCTACGACGCTGGAACCCGCGAGGTGGCCCAGGCCCTGGCGAGCTGCCCCGGCTTCTCGGTGATCGGAGGAGGCGAGACGGTCGCGGCGGCGCACCAGGCCGGTGTGACCGAGCGCATCGGACACGTCTCCACCGGCGGCGGCGCCTCGCTGGAGTTCCTCGCCGGCAAGACGCTTCCCGGCGTGGCGGTGCTCCAGAAATGAGGTCCCGGATCGTCGCCGCCAACTGGAAGATGAATCTTCTCCGGGCCGAGGCAATCGAGCTCGTCCGGGGGATCCGGAAAGAGGGGTCTGCCCGCGTCGTGATCTTCCCTTCCTTCCCCCTGATCCCGGCGGTGGCTGATCTCGCCGGCCGGATCGAGGTCGGAGGCCAGGATCTCCATCCCGAGGACAAGGGTGCGTTCACCGGCGACGTCTCCGGCGCGCAGCTCAAGGACGCCGGCTGCTCCTGGGTGCTCTGCGGCCACAGCGAGCGGCGGCAGGGGCACGGGGAGGGGGACGACCTGGTCGCCCGCAAGATCGCGGCGGCCCAGCGCCACGGGCTCATCCCCATGGTCTGCGTCGGGGAGACCAAAGACGAGCGCAAGGCCGGTGAGACGTTCAGGGTCCTCGAACGGCAGGTGCGGTCGGCCCTGGACTCTCTTCAAGGAGAGTTCGCCCTTGCCTACGAGCCGGTCTGGGCTATCGGCACCGGGGAGACCGCTACGCCGGAGATGGCGCAGGAGGCTCACCGGTTCATCCGCGACCTGCTGGGAGAGGACGTTCCGATCCTCTACGGAGGGTCCGCGACGCCCGACAATGCCGCCGGCCTGATCGCCCAGCCGGACGTCGACGGCTTCCTCGTGGGAGGGGCGAGTCTTGACCCAGGAAAATTTCTGAGTATCATCCGTGCTTCCGGTTGACGGGCGAGTACCCGTCCGCGCGCTCTGTCTGGAGGTTTTCGACCGTGATCTATGTGCTGTATGCGATCCATGTCATCGTCTGCATCTTCCTGATCCTCGTTGTCCTGCTCCAGCAGGGCAAGGGCGCCGATCTTTCGGTGTTCGGCGGGGGGACCACGCAGGCGGCCTTCGGCGCGCGCGGAGCGACAACCCTGCTGCACAAGCTGACCGTGATCTCGTTCGCGATCTTCATCCTGACCACCCTGCTGATCGGCGTCCCTCAGGCCCGGCGCGGTACAGTGATGAGCGACGTTCCGACGCCGGCAGCCGGTTCGCAGCCCGCTGTGACTCCTGCTCCGGCTCCGGCCAAGACGCCGGTTCCGCAGCAGCCAAAGCGGTAAGCAGTTCCCCGGAATTCCCTCGGGAGTCCGGGCGTTTGACAATCTAGCCTGTGCGCCGGCCGAAGTGGCGGAATTGGTAGACGCGCACGTTTGAGGGGCGTGTGGGGCAACCCGTACCGGTTCGAGTCCGGTCTTCGGCACCATCCCTCCAGCCAGGCCAGATCCTTCTCCTTCCTGAAAAACTGCTCACAAGGCTTGGAAGTGCTCAGTAAAAGAGCACTCCTGCCTTGCTTTTGGGCGCATCCGGTGCCAGGATGCGTAAAACCTGTTTGCAGCGGTAAGACGACCCGGCAGTGCTTCGGCATGAGCAGGTGTGAGCCGTCCTGGAGTTCGTGTATCCGTCGGGTCCCCGCAGAGCGGGGGCAGATGATTCACCAGAAAGGAGTCGCTGCGCATGCCACAAGGAACGGTCAAATGGTTCAATAACGCCAAGGGCTTTGGATTCATCCAGGCCGAGGAGGGCGGTGAGGACGTCTTCGTCCATCACACCGCCATCGTGGCGGAAGGCTATCGGACCCTGAATCAGGGCGAGAAGGTCAACTTCGATATGGTGCACGGGCCGAAGGGGCTGCAAGCCCGCAACGTAGCGCGGGCGACCTGAGCGGCGATTGGATGCGCCCTGCCGCCGCAGGGCGCCGCCGTCTCGGGTAAACTATCCCGACCATGAGCGAATCGACCGATGTGACCTTCAAGCCGGAGGCGCCGGCCACCCCTGTCGAGGCGGAAAGTGTGAGGACGGAGGTCTCCCCTCCGGCCGAGGCGCCCTCCAAGCCGGCCGTGGCCAAACCTGCCGCCGCCAAAGCCGCCGTTCCCGCCGGGCCTCCCCGGGCCCTGCCCTCGGACGAGGACATCGCCGCCTGGATTCACGGCTCGGACGACGTGCCGACCCTCGGCGCCCTGTTCGAGGAAATCGACGTGAAGCGTTTCGACGCCCTGATGATGCAGGTGAAAAAGGAGGAGCTGGTGCCGCAGCACTGGCAGGTGCTGAGCAGCCATGCCGTGCCGGACGACCTCGTGTTCAACCGGCTGCCGGAGGTCGGGCAGCTTCGCGTGCGCTACAAGAATCAGGAGCTCTCGCGCCGCAGGCTGCAACACCTGCGCTTCGGCTGGATGGAGATGGGCGGCCGCCGGCCGGCGATCTGGACCGTCCCCGACCTGTTCGCGGCCATGCGGCGGATCTACGAGAAGAAGCACCCGATCAACTGGACCGAGTTCCTCAGCGCGGTGCGGGACGTCTGGCGCGGGTCGGACCTGCCCTTCGGGCAGGACCAGCTCGAGGTGCTCTGGGCCTGCCTGGTGGTGGTCCGGAAGAATACGAAGAAGTAGGAAAGGACACCAAGGACTCCAAGGACCTCAAGGACAGGTGAAACCCGGTCTGTCCTTGCTGTTCTTGATGTCCCTGGTGTCCTTGATGTCCTTCAAGCCTCCGCCGTCGCCTTGGTGATCACGATCGGCTCGTTCGGCACGTCGTCGTGGAAGCCCTTGCGGCCGCGCGGCGACTTCACGATCTGGTCCACCACGTCCATGCCCTCCACCACCTTGCCGAACACGGCGTAGCCCCAGCCCTGCGCGTTCTTGCCGGTGTGGTTCAGCCCCGCGTTGTCCGACACGTTGATGAAGAACTGCGCCGAGGCGCTGTGCGGATCGCTGGTCCGCGCCATGGCGATGGTGCCGCGGGCGTTGCCGAGGCCGTTGTCCGCCTCGTTGGGGATGTTCGCCCGCGTCGGCTTCTGCGACATGTCGGGAGCGAAACCGCCCCCCTGCGCCATGAAGCCGGGGATGACGCGGTGGAAGATCGTCCCATCGTAATGGCCCGACCGGACGTACTCCAGGAAGTTCTCGACCGTCTTCGGCGCCTTGGCGGCGTCGAGATCCAGCACGACCTTGCCCTTGGTCGTATCCAGGGTCACTCGTGGCATACGGGTATCTCCTTATTTGGCCGTGGCTGACGCCACGCTGGCCTTCTTGATGATCACCGGCTCGACCGGCACGTTGCCGTGCTGTCCCTTGGTGGTGGTCCGGACGGTGGCGATCGCGTCGACCACCTCCATACCTTCCACGACCCGGCCGAAAACCGTGTAGCCCCAGCCGCGCGGGCTGTGGTCGAGGGAAGAATTGTTGTCCTTCAGGTTGATGAAGAACTGGGACGAGGCCGTATGGGGCTCGCTCAGGCGGGCCATGGCGAGAGTGCCGCGCTCGTTGTGCAGCCCGTTGTCGGACTCGTTCTTGATCTGCCCCTTGGTCGGCTTCTGCGTCATGTCGGGGGTGAAGCCGCCCGTCTGGACCATGAAGTCCTTGATCACGCGGTGGAAGATGACACCGTTGTAGAACCCGGACTTGACGTACTGGAGGAAGTTGGCCACGGTCAGGGGGGCCTTGGCCGGAAACAGCTCGACGACGATCTTTCCCTTGCTCGTGTCCAGCGTCACCCGGGGGTTCGGCTTGGCGGCCGGAGCCGGGGGCTGGGCAGCAAGGGATACAGATCCGAGGATGAGGACGGCGGCAACAGCAGCTAAGCTCAGCTTCATGGCAAGTTCTCCTTCCGATGCGCGGGGGATGCTACCACGGACCGTAGGAGTGGTCCTGGCCGGTGGAGCCTCGAGCCGGATGGGCCGGGACAAGGCCCTGATCGAGCTCGACGGCGAGACCCTGGCCGCCGGCGCGGCACGGCGGCTGGGGGAGGTCTGCGAGGAGGTACTGATCGCGGATGCGGGCCGGGGCCTCCTGCCCGGCTCGGTCCCGGACGGTCCGGGCAAGGGTCCGGCCGCGGGAATCCTGGGAGCGGCCCGCGCCCGGCCTGGGCATCCCCTGCTCGTTTTGGCCGTGGATCTGCCGCGGGTTCCGGTCTCTCTCCTTGCGGAGCTGGCCCGGTCGGACGCCGACCTGGCAATCCCCCGGTGGGAGGGAGGCTTGGAGCCGCTCTGCGCGCTCTATGGACCGGCGGCCCTCGATGCGCTTGCAGAACGGGTCGGGCGGGGGCGGCTGGATCTGCGCACGCTGGCGGAGACGCCGGGGTTGCGGATTCTCTACCTGGAGGAGCCGGGGGAGGTGTTCCTGAACTTGAACCGGCCGGAAGATCTGGGGTAGGGGGCCCTCACCCCCCGGCCCCCTCTCCCGGTCCCCCGAGCACGCCCTCCCCGAGAGAGGGGGAGACTTACAAGAGAACGGATAAGGGACGGGAGGCGGCGTCCTCTCCCGCGCAGCGGGGGAGGATAGAGGAGGGGGTCTTCTGCGGTGGCCCGGAGCCCCCTCCCCTGCCCTCCCCCGCTGCGCGGGAGAGGGAGCC
>DATLNC010000169.1:0-6838 GCA_035536935.1 Thermoanaerobaculia bacterium | reverse complement strand
ACTCCGCGCGGGAGAGAGCTAGAACAAGCCCGGCATGCTGGACGCCATCGAGCCCATCTTCCCCTGCATCGTCTCCTCGATCTTGCGGCCGGCTTCGTTGACGGCGGCGACGATCAGATCCTCCAGCATCGACGGATCCTTGGGATCCATCGCCTCGGGATCGATCTTGCACCCGACGAGCTGCTTGTGGCCGCTCATCCTCACCGTGACCATGCCTCCGCCGACGCTCGACTCGACGACCAGCTCGTTGAGCTCGCGCTGGAGGCGCTCCTGCATCTCCTGGGCTTGTTTCATCAGTTGCCGCATGCTGCTCATCTCTGTCAATCCTCCGTATAGCTGCCTTGCTCTTCCACCGTTTCGATCCGGCCCTTGAAGATTTCGAGGACGGCCTGCACGGCCGGGATCTGCTCGATCTCCTGGACTTGCGCCGGCTTCGCCTCTGGGGCGGCGACCTTTGGCGCGGTGCGGCTCTCCAGGATATCAAGACGAGTGCCCGGACCCCACACCGCGATCGCGGCTTCTTCCAGGATCGGCCGGTTGGCGTCGAGGCGCGTCCGCAGATAGGAGTCGCCGTTGGGGCAGACGATGACGACCTTGCCATCCTCGAAACGGATCTCTTCGGCCGCTCCCAGCAGACCGCCGACGTTCTGTTTGCGCTTGCCCGTTTCCTCTCCAAAGGCGGCAACCGGGTCGCTGGGCCGGCTCGGAGCGGCAACCGGTGGCGCCTGCCTGGGGGGAGGAGGCGCTGGGGGCCGAGACGGCGGCGGTGCCGCCGATGGCGTGGGTGCGGGCTCTGGAGCGCGGCTCCTCTGCGGTGCTGCCGGGGGGGCGGGACGCGGTGCCGCGGCCTGGGGCCTCGGCGCGGGGGCGGAGCCGGCCTCAGCATAGGCGCCACCGCCGCCGGCGAGGATCTCCTCGACGCGGGTGAGCTTCGGCAGCTCGGCCCCGCGCAGCCAGGCGATCTCCACCGCCAGGGCGCCCGAGTCGCTGCGCCTCACGATGGGCTCGCTGGTCAGCAGCAGGCTCAGAAGGCGGAGCATGTTCTCGTAGCCGCTCGCCTTCGCGGCGACGGCCAGGGCCTGGGCCTCCTCGCCGGGAAGGTCGATCTGGTCGGGCGAGCTGCCCATGGCGAGGTGCAGCGCGTCGCGGCAGAAGGCGAGGAACTGGCCGTAGACGTGGCGCGGATCCCACCCCTCGTCCTCCACCCGGCGCACGGCGGCGCGCACGGCGGCGGAATCGCCCGCCAGGATTCCCACCAGGAGCGTATGGAACAGGGCCGTGTCGAGCCCGCCCAGGAGCCGGACGGCGTCCTCGTCGGCGATGGCGCCCGAGCCGAAGGTGGCGAGCTGATCGAGCAGCGCCACCGAGTCGCGCACGCTCCCCTCGCCGGCGCGGGCGATCAGGCGCAGGGCCGTCTCGCTCGTCTGGATCGCCTCCGCCTCGCAGATCGTCCGCAGGTGCGCGGCGAGCTCCAGCGAGGGCACGCGCCGGAAGTGGAACTCCTGGCAGCGGGAGAGGATCGTCGCCGGCACGGCGTCGATCTCGGTGGTGGCGAAGATGAAGACCAGGTGCGGCGGCGGCTCCTCGACGATCTTCAGCAGGGCGTCGAAGGCCTGGCGCGACAGGCGGTGGATCTCGTCGAGCACCACGACCTTGTAGCGGTCGCGGGCCGGGCCGTACTTGAGGCTCTCGGTGAGCTCGCGGACCTGCTCGACCTTGGAGTAGGTGGCGGCGTCGACCTCGATGACGTCGAGGTCCGAGCCGCGAGTGATGTCGAGGCAGGCCTGGCACTCGTTGCAAGGATCGGCCGCCGGGCCGCGCTCACAGTTGAGCGCCTTGGCGAGGACGCGCGCCGCCGTCGTCTTGCCGACTCCGCGGATGCCGGAGAACAGGTACGCCTGGGCGATGCGCCCCTCCTGGAGGGCGTTGCGCAGAGCGGTGACGATCGGCTCTTGACCGACGAGGCTGGAGAAATTCTGAGGGCGCCACTTGCGCGCGAGGACCTGGTACGTCATGGGAGATGGTCGGCAGTGGTCAACGAAGGGCTCCGGTTAATCTGCGGCACTCGACCGGATACCTTATCGCTGCTCCCTTCCGGGCCTGACGAGGTTCGGTAACGACCGATGCACAGGACCCGAACCCTTCGTGGGCCACTGCGAGGCCCTCATGCTACGACCTGGGGCCGGGGAAGTAAAGAACGCGGCGCTGTGGCGCTCCGGGTCCGAGATCCCGATAACCGGCGGGGGCCGGAACGGTATTCCCGGCATGCCCGCCGGGCATAGATCGCGGGAAGGCGCGACGGTTCCGCCCAAGCTTCCCCGCCCAGGCGGAACATTCCGCGGGCGCTTTGCGGGATTCCCTATCTCGGTTAAGATACGCGTTCCTCGCGGCGGGGTCTGCCATGGAGAGACCGGAAGACCGGGTCTGGATGATGGAAGCTCTCGCCGAGGCGAGGCGCGCCGCCGAGATCGGGGAGGTGCCGATCGGGGCGGTGGTGGTCCGGGAGGGTGGAGTGGTGGGCCGGGGCCACAACCGCCGCGAGATCGACGGCGACCCTCTGGCGCATGCCGAGCTCCTGGCGATCCGGGAGGCGGCGGCAAGGACAGACGGATGGCGGCTCCTGGGTTGCACGCTGTACGTGACCCTGGAACCCTGCGCCATGTGCGCCGGGGCCATCGTCAACAGTCGCGTCGAGCGGCTGGTCTACGGCGCGCCGGATCCGAAGGCCGGTTATTGCGGCACCCTGGGCAACCTGGTCCAGGACCCGCGGCTGAACCACCGGCTGAAGGTGACGGCGGGCGTGCTGGAAAGCGAGAGCGCGGCGCTGTTGCGCGGTTTTTTCGCGTCGCTGCGTCGAGAACGCTAGCGGCAAGGTTCTTTGGACAGATCTGGAGAGATGTCCGAGTGGCTTAAGGAGCACGCTTGGAAAGCGTGTGTAGGGGAAACTCTACCGTGGGTTCGAATCCCACTCTCTCCGCCAGCGATCTTGAAGGAACACCAACCGGAGAGGTGCCAGAGCGGTCGAATGGGACGGTCTCGAAAACCGTTGACCGGGCAACCGGTCCGTGGGTTCGAATCCCACCCTCTCCGCCATTCGTTTTTGCCTGGAGCTCACCTGGGAATAATGGTCGTCCTTGACGCCGTGGCCCCAGGAGAGCTAATTTACGGGTTTCGTTCGACGCGGCGGGCGGTCCCTTGGGGGCCGGCGTTCCCGCGACTCATGACTTCCACTTCGAAGAAGGCGGCCACACGTGAAACGGACTTTTCAGCCCAACAATCGCCGGCGCAAGCGGACGCACGGCTTCCTGGTACGGATGCGCACCAAGAATGGCCGCGCGGTGATCGCCCGGCGGCGCCAAAAGGGACGCAAGCGCCTGAGCGTCTGATGCCGGACCAGGCGCCCTCGCCGGTTTCGAATCCCGGCGCGGCGGGCGAGCGCCTGCTTTCCACCGAGAAGGTACGGCGGCGGGCGGACTACCTCAAATGCTACCGGACGGGACGGCGGCGGCAAGGATCGCTGACCATCGTCTACTTCCTCCCGAATCAGCTCGGCCATCCGCGCATCGGCATCACCGCCAGCCGAAAGGTCGGCAAGGCGGTCGCGCGTCAGCGGCTCAAGCGCAGAATCAGAGAGATCTACCGGCGATGGCAGGACCGCGGCCAGCTTCCTGCCTTGGATCTGGTGATCCACCTCAAGCCGGGCGCCGGCAAGAGCGACTTTCCGACTTTGAAGGTGGAGCTTCTGCGGCTCTTCGCGGGCCTGCGGGAGCGGCGGGCATGACACGCTTCCTGGTCTTTCTGCTCGAGCTCTACAAGCGGCGCATCTCCCCCCTGCTGCCCCGCGCCTGCCGCTTCTCTCCGACGTGCTCGGAGTATGCCCGGCTCGCGCTTCTGAAGCATGGCCTCTGGCGCGGCAGCTTTCTCGCGACCGGCCGGCTGCTGCGCTGCCAACCCTTTCATCCGGGCGGAATCGACCTGCCGTAGACCGACGGCCGGACGGCCCCCCGCAAGAACGCAACGAAGAAAAGGACTCAGCCCTCTTGGATACTCGCCGGTTGCTCGTAGCCTTCCTGCTTTCCATGGTCGTCATCCTCGTCTGGTACACGCTCTTTCCGCCGAAGCCCGCGCCAAAGGCGCCGGTTCCTGCCCCGGCAGAGACGGCGGACGCGCCGGCCCCCGTGGCCGGCCAGAGCGGAGCCCCAGGCGTTCCCGCTTCTCCCTCTTCTCCGTCCGCCGCGGGAACGCCCGCCGCGGGCGCCGTTCCCGCGCCACCGCCCGTCCAGGCAGCCGCCGAGGAGCGAGTCGTGCTCCAGGCCGGCCGTACCCGCGCCGTGCTCACCAACCGCGGCGCGCAGCTCCTCTCCCTGCAGGTCCCTGAAAAGGCCGACCCGAAGAGCGGCGTGCTGGACCTGGTGCGCAAGAGAGCGGCCGGGCCGTACCCCTACGCGCTGACGACCGGCCGCGGCCTCACGCCGCACCCGCTCGACCAGGCGCTGTTCCGCGCCGAGAAGGGCGTGGATGGCCGCTCCGTCCTCTTCCGCTACAGCGGTCCCCTGGGGGTGGCGGAGAAGCGCTTCCGCTTCAATGAAAAGGGGCTGCTCGACGTGGAGGTCCGCCTGCCCGGCCGCTCGGACTGGGGCGTGCTCCTGGGGCCTGGCATCCGCAATCCCACGCCGGAAGAGATGAAAAGCCGCTTCGAGCGGCGGCGGGGCGTCTACAAGCTGGCGGACAAGGTGACGATCGTCGACGCCCAGGGAGCGGCGGAAGGGGTGGAGGTGGCGGGCCGGGGGCTGCGCTGGATCGGCCTCGAAGACACCTACTTCCTCTCCGCCCAGATCCCCCAGACGGCGCTCGACCGTGTCGTGGTCGAACCGGTGTTCGTGCAGAACGGCCCCGGCGGCGCGCGGTTCCTGCCGGTGCCAGCCAAGGACCAGATCACCAAGGAGCAGAAGGACCTCTCCCGGGAGCTCTTCCTGGTCCTGCGCCCGGCGGGAGACGCGCTGTCCCTGTCCTCCCACTGGGGGCCGAAGGACTTCGAGAGTCTGAAGGCTCTCGGCTATGGCCTCGAGGGGACGGTGGAGCTCGGCTACTTCGGCTTCCTGGCGCGGCCCCTGCTCGCCGGCCTGCACTGGATCCACGACCACATCGTGCCCAACTACGGCTGGGCCATCATCCTGATGACCATCCTCATCAAGCTGGTGCTGCTGCCGATAACCCATCGCAGCACGATGTCGATGCGCAAGATGCAGGAGCTGAACCCGAAGGTGCAGTCGATTCGCGACCGCTACAAGACAAAGCTCCGGGACAAGCAGGGCAAGCCGAACCTCGAGATGCAGCGCAAGATGAACGAGGACGTGATGGCCGTCTACAAGGAGGCGGGGGTGAACCCCGCCGGCGGCTGCTTCCCGCTGCTGCTGCAGATGCCCATCCTCTTCGCCTTCTACAGCCTGCTCTCGACGGCGGTGGACCTGCGCGGCGCGCCGTGGCTCCTGTGGATCAGGGACCTTTCGGTCCACGATCCCTATTACGTGCTGCCGATCGTCATGGGCATCACCCAGGTCCTCCAGGTCCGCATGGGCCCGCAGGCCGGCGACCCGATGCAGCGGAAGATGTTCCAGCTCATGCCGATCTTCATGACGTTCCTCTTCCTGGGCTTCCCGAGCGGCCTGGTGCTCTACTGGCTCACCAACAACGTCTTGACCATTATCCAACTCCAGGTTTACAACCGTCTGCGGGAGAGGGAGGCATGATGGCTACCGACCAGGACTTCCCGAACGAGACGACTTCTATGAACGACCCCAAGAGACGCTTCTTCTCCGGCGACAACCTCCACCAGGCGGTCATCCAGGCCGCCAACTACTTCAACCTCGACCCTAGCTATGTCGCCTATCAGCCGATCGAGAAGCGGCAGGGCCTGCTCAAGGGCCGCCGCAAGGTGGTGATCGAGGTCGATCCCGACAACCCGCGCCGGGAAACGCCGGTGTCCCTGCCCATGACTTCCGGCGGGCGCGTCCTGCCGCCGGCGCCGCCCTCGTCGTACCGGCGGGAGCCGGCGGCATCGGCGGCGCCGATCTCTCCGCCGATCTCTGCCAATATTGAACGGCCTTCTCCGCCGCCTCCGGTGGCCCCGCCCCCGCGGTCCGCCGCCGAGCCGCGTCCCGAGCGGGGAGACGACCGGGGCAACCGGATCGGCGGGAACGACCGGAATGACCGAGGCGGCCGGAACGATCGTGGCCCCCGGGGAGGCCGCGGCGGAGAGGGCGGTGGACGAAGGGAGAGCCGCGAGCGGCCCCGCCGCCGGCGCGAGGAGGCGCGGATCACCCGCCCGGCGCGGGAGTCCGAACCCCCCCAGCCGACCTTCGACGCGCAGGGTGGCCTGGTAGCCCTGCCGGAGACGCCGCGGCGGGTGTCGGAGCGCTACCCGGCGGCCAACGGCCCGGTCGCCGAGGCGGCGGTCAAGGCGGCCGAGCTGCTGGTCCGCATCGCCGGCCTCGATCTCGTGCCGCAGGTCTTCCAGGGCGAGGAGCGCCTGGAGCTGGACCTCGCGGGAGCGGACGCCGACTGGTGCTTCGCGGATGACGGCGAGCTGGTGAACGCGATCGAGCACCTGCTGCCGCGAATGATCCGTAGCCTCTCAGGCGAGGCGGTGCCCGTGCGGGTGGACTGCGACAACTTCCAGGAGATCCGCGAGGAGCGGCTACGCAGCCTGGCGCAGCGCGTGGCCGAGGAGGTGCGGCGGCGCGGCCGGCCGAGCGTCCTGGAGCCGATGAACCCCGCCGACCGGCGCATCATCCACGTCACCCTGGCGGACGATCCCGGCGTGGTAACCGAGAGCGAG
>DATLNC010000168.1:0-12335 GCA_035536935.1 Thermoanaerobaculia bacterium | reverse complement strand
CTCCTGTACTCTAAGTGTCTAATGGCTTCCATAAAGCGAAGGGCCGCTCGGAGGGACCACGGGATGACAGATCGCGGGAATTCACGTCGAATGGCCGCCGTGGCCTTGCTTGGGTGCTGTGCGCTCGCCCCCTTGCAGGCGCAGGACCCCTGGAGCTCGCCAGGAGTCCAGGTGATCGGCAGCTCCGGCGGGGGGGAGAGCAGCGGGGAGAGCAAGAAGGAGCAGGTCGACCGCATTCAGACGCGGTACCGGGAGATCCTCTCCGCCTGGGTGGCGGGAGAGGTCGACCGGGCGCCGGACGATCTCATCGAGCTGGAGAAGGGCGTGGTCGCCGACGGCGATCCCAAAGCGCGCAAGCGGCTGCTCCAGTCCGAGCAGGCGGTGATCCACGAGCTCGGGGCCACCAGCCTGGAAGTCCTCGTGCCGATCGCCATGCTCCACCACGAGGCCTACTCGCGGCTCCTGTCGCGCGGCGTCCGCCAGGCCCCCCTGGCCGTGACCCATGCCCGCCAGATGACCCGCGACCTCGCCATTCTCTACAACCAGCAGTCCGGCTCCGAAGGCTCGGCCATGGTCGCCAGCCGCGTGCTGACCAGCCTGGGCGGCATGCTCATGGAGCACGCCCAGCAGCTTCCCGCCGCGGAGCTGTTCTACCAGGCGCTGGAGCTCGACGGCCGCAACATCCCGGCCCGGCTCGCTCTGGCCACGATCTACGAGAAGAGCGCCCAGCCCGAGAGCGCCATCAAGTCGCTGCGCGAGCTGCTCAAGCTCGACCCCGACCACTCCGAGGCCCGCTTCCGCCTGGCCATGAACCTGAAGCGGATGGGGGACAAGGCCGACGCCAAGAAGACCCTCAACGCCCTGGTGGCGGCCAACGACTCCAGTTGGGTGGCCCCGCTGGTCTACCAGGAGCTGGCCCGCCTGTACGCCGAGGGCGAAGACTGGGCCGACGCTGAGAAGATCCTGCGGGCCGGCCTGGGCCGCTACCCGGATCACGTGCGGCTCCACCTGGAGCTCTCCTCGGTCCTCGATCGCCGCGGCAGCTTCGGCGAAGCCAAGACCCTCCTGCAGAAGGTCGTGGCCCTGCCCGCCGGCTCCGGAGACCCGGAACGGCTCCTCTACAACAGCGTCCGGCCGGAGACCTTCCTGGAGGCCCGCACCATCCTCGAGGACAACACGCGCTCGCGCCTCTCCGTGCTGGCCCAGGCCCTGGGCACGCCGGCCGCGGGCGGGGAGGGCGGCCGATGAGATTTCTTTTGGGCATTGGCCTCTTGGCGGCTCTCTCCACGGGAGTGGTTGAAGCCGCGGTGCAGCCGCGAATTCAATCCCCCGCGCCCGACCAGGCGGTCTTCGGCGAGGTCGACGTCTCGGTCCTGATGTCCGCGGACGAGCCCGTCACCCGCGTCGAGATCTTCGTCAACGGCGTGCGCCGGGCCGTGCTCACCCAGCCGCCGTTCCGCACCAGGATCGACGTGGGCGAGGACAACAGCGCCCGCGAGTTCAAGGTCGTGGCCTACGGCGCCTCGGGCGCGACCGGCACCCACACGGTCGCCACGGACGCGATCCGCATCGACGAGCAGCTCGAGGTCCGCCTGCAGCAGCTCTTCGTCACGGCCACCCGCAGCGGCGCCGCCGATGCGCGGCGCATCCTCGACCTGGAGCAGGGAGACTTCAAGATCCTCGACAACGGCAAGTCGCAGGACATCGTGACCTTCGGCAAGGGCGAGGTGCCGATCACCGCGGTGCTGCTCCTGGACACCAGCGAGAGCATGCAGGGCGAGCGTCTGGAGGCTGCGCGCCGCGGCGCGAGCGTCTTCCTGGGCGGCATGCGTCCGGACGACGAGGCCAGCCTGCTGATGTTCTCCGACCGGCTCCTGCGCGTCACCCCGTTCTCCCAGGACCGCGGCGAGCTGGAGCAGGCGCTGGCCGAAACCGAGGCCGTCGGCGGCACCTCGGTCAACGACTTCCTCTACATGTCGCTCAAGATGCTCGACTCCCGCATCGGCCGCCGCGCCGTGATCCTCCTCTCGGACGGCTTCGACGTGCACAGCGTCCTGCCGATCGAGGAGGTCCTGTGGAAGGCGCGTACCAGCCAGTCGCTCATCTACTGGATCCAGCTCGACGACGACGCCAAGGAGAAGTCCTTCAACTCGGCCTGGCGGGATCACAAGGCGAACGACAAGGAATACCAGACGCTCAAGAAGACGGTGGAGGAGAGCGGCGGCCGCATCCTCGGCATCGAGCGCATCGGCGAGCTGGAGCACGCCTTTGCCAGCATCATGAAAGAGATGCGGGAGCAGTACGTGCTCGGCTACTACCCGTCCGACTTCAAGAAGGACGGCAAGTGGCACAAGATCAGCGTCGACGTGAAGCGGCCCGGCGTCAAAGTTCGAGTGAGAGAAGGCTACGTGGATTATTGATCCCATCCTCCCTCTCCCCATCCCTCTCCCTCACCTGCGTGAGGGGGAGGGGGCCTGATCCCTCGGGAATCCCCAGCACCCCTGTCCGTGTTAGTCCGTGAAGGTCCGTGACCGTCCGTGTTCTGTTCTCCCTTTCCACAACTCGCGAAGGAACCCGGCCGGCCCATACTTCTGCTAGGATTACGCCCCCTATGGAATCGATCTACGTCCGCGGTGCGCGCGAGCACAACCTCAAGAACGTCACCCTGGAGATCCCTCGCAACCGGCTCGTGGTCATCACCGGCGTCTCCGGCTCCGGGAAATCGTCGCTTGCTTTCGACACGCTGTTCGCCGAGGGTCAACGGCGTTACGTGGAGTCGCTCTCCTCTTACGCCCGGCAGTTCCTCCAGCAGATGGAGAAGCCGGACGTGGACTCGATCGACGGGCTCTCGCCGGCCATCTCCATCGAGCAGAAGTCGGTCTCCAAGAACCCGCGCTCGACCGTGGGCACGGTGACCGAAATCCATGACTACCTGCGGCTCCTCTACGCCTCGGTCGGCATCCCGCACTGCCCCACCTGTGGCCAGACCATCCGGCCGCAGACCGTGCAGCAGATGGTGGACCGCGCCCTGGAGATGCCCGAGGGGACCCGGCTCGTCCTCTACGCGCCCTACGTGCGCGGCAAGAAGGGCGAATACCGCAAGCAGCTCGCGCAGATGGCCCGCGAAGGCTTCCTCCGCGCCCGCATCGACGGCAAGCTGGTCGAGCTCACGGGCGAGCCCCCGGCGCTCGACAAGCAGAAGAAGCACTCGATCGACATCGTCATCGACCGTATCGTGGTCAAGCCGGGGATCGAAAAGCGTTTGTCCGATTCGATCGAAACCGCCCTGAAGGTCAGCGGCGGCCTGGTCGTGCTTGCCCCCGAAGGAGCTGCCGAAGAGACCCTGTCGCAGAGCTACTCGTGCGTCGAGTGCGGCACGAGCCTGACCGAGATCACGCCGCGGCTGTTCTCGTTCAACAGCCCCTACGGCGCCTGCCCGGCCTGCTCGGGCCTGGGCACGCTGATGGGCGTCGATCCCGACAAGATCGTGCCCGACCAGGAGCGCGGGATCAACGCCGGCGCCGTGGCGCCGTGGCCCGAAGGCTCCAAGTCCTGGCGCATGAAGATGGTCGAGACGATCTCCAAGGCGATGGGCTTCTCGCTTTCGACGCCATGGAAGAAGCTGCCGGCCGAGGCGAAGCGGATCATCCTGCACGGCTCGGGCGACGAGGAGCTGAGCTTCAGCCTGACCGGCAAGAAGTCGAGCTACTCCTGGACCGGCAAGTACGAGGGGGTCATCCCCATGCTCGAGCGGCGCCACAAGGAGACGGACTCGGCGACGATCCGGGCCGAGATCGAGAAGTACATGTCCGTCCATCCCTGCCTGGCCTGCAACGGCCGGCGCCTGCGCCCCGAGGCCCTGGCCGTGACGGTCAAGGACAAGGCCATCGACGAGCTGTCGAGCCTGCCCGTCTCCGACCTGCGCGCCTGGGTGGGGAAGCTGAGCCTCGACAAGCGCGAGCGCGCCATCGCCGAGAAAGTGGTGCAGGAGATCTCGGACCGCCTGACGTTCCTCGACGACGTGGGGGTCGGGTATCTCACGCTGGACCGCTCGTCCGCCACGCTCTCGGGCGGCGAGAGCCAGCGCATCCGTCTCGCGACGCAGATCGGCAGCAAGCTCATGGGCGTGCTCTACGTGCTGGACGAGCCCTCGATCGGCCTCCACCAACGCGACAACGCCCGCCTGCTCACTACGCTCAAGGGGATGCGCGACCTCGGCAACTCGGTGCTGGTGGTGGAGCACGACGAGGAGACGATCCGCGAGGCGGATTGGGTGATCGACCTCGGCCCCGGGGCCGGCGTGCATGGCGGCGAGGTGGTCGCGCAGGGAACGCCGCAGCAGGTCATGAAGAACCCCAAGTCCCTGACCGGCCTCTATCTGCGCGGAGAGCTGGAAGTTCCGGTGCCGAACCGGCGGCGCGACGGCCGGGGCAAGCCGGTGATCATCAAGGGCGCAAAGCACAACAACCTGCGCGACCTGGACGTCGAGTTTCCCGTGGGAGTGTTCACGGTGGTGACGGGCGTCTCGGGCTCGGGCAAGAGCACGCTGGTCAACGAGATCCTCTACAAGGCGCTGGCGCGGCTCTTCTACCGCGCATCGGACAAGCCGGGCGAGCACGAGCGGATCACCGGCCTGGATCAGCTCGACAAGGTGATCGCGATCGACCAGAGCCCGATCGGCAGGACGCCGCGCTCGAACCCGGCGACCTACACGAACGTGTTCAACCCGATCCGCAACCTGATGGCCATGACGGCGGAAGCGCGCATGCGCGGCTACCAGCCCGGCCGCTTCAGCTTCAACGTGCCGGGAGGCCGTTGCGAGGCGTGCAAGGGAGACGGGCAGATCAAGATCGAGATGCACTTCCTGCCCGACATCTACGTCACCTGCGAGGTCTGCGGCGGCAAACGCTACGACCGCGAGACCCTGGCGGTGCGCTACAAGGGGTTGAACATCGCGGAGATCCTGGACTTGCCCGTGGAGCAGGCGCAGGAGATGTTCAAGAACATCCCGGCGGTCTCGCGCATCCTGGAAACGCTCTGCGAGGTGGGCCTGGGCTACATCCGCCTCGGCCAGCCGGCGACGACGCTCTCCGGTGGCGAGGCCCAGCGCGTGAAGCTCTCCCGGGAGCTCTGCAAGCGCTCGACGGGCCGTACCCTCTACCTCCTGGACGAGCCCACGACCGGCCTCCACTTCGACGACGTGGGCAAGCTCCTCAAGCTCCTGCACCGCCTGGTCGAGCTGGGCAACACGGTGGTGGTCATCGAGCACAACCTCGACGTCATCAAGACCGCCGACTGGGTGATCGATCTCGGCCCCGAGGGCGGCAAGGGAGGGGGCGCCCTGGTGGCGGTCGGCACGCCCGAGCACGTGGCCTCGGTCCCGGAAAGCTACACGGGCAAGTACCTGCGGCAGGTGCTGCCCGAGGCGCCGCGCAAGCGGCGCAGAGCCTAGCCTGTAGAATAGGAAGCATGCCCCGCCCCGACGCCAACCTGGCCGAGAAGCGGCGCATCCTCCAGCTCGAGACGCTTTACGACCTGGCGCTGGCGCTCCATGCCCAGCGGCCGGAGCCGGAGCTGGTGGAGGAGCTGCTGCTGCGAGTCTGCGCGGTCCTCGATCCGGCCGCGGCCGTGGCCGTGACCCGGGATCCCTACGGCGGAGCGCGCGCCGCCGCGACCGTGGGATGGATCGACGCGCCGCCCTCGGGCACGGCCCTCCTCGCCGCCCCCATCTGGCGTGAGCTGCTGGGAGAGGGTCACATCCTCTCGCGCTCCAAGGGCGAGATCGGGGGGCGGCCGTACGAGCAGCTCCTGGCCGTGCCCCTCGCCTATCGCGGCGTCTTCCTCGGCTACCTCGCGGTGATCGACAAGGAAGTGCGTGGCGAGGCCGACCGCTCGTTCACGCAGGACGACCGCCGCTTCCTCGACTCGGTCGCGGCGCTGGCCGGAGTGGCATTGGACGCGGCCCGCCAGGTGGAGAAGCTGGAAGCGCAGCGCGAAAGGCTGGAAGAGGAGAACAAGGCCCTCAAGGGGAGCCTGGCCCGCGAAGTGGCGGGGCAGCGCATCATTGCCCACGCGCCGCCCATGCGGAGGGTGCTGGACCTGGTGGAGCGGGTCGCGCCCCGCGGAGTGAGCGTCCTGGTGCGCGGCGAGAGCGGCACGGGCAAGGAGCTGGTGGCGAAGCTCCTCCATCTCCTCTCCGGCCGCGAAGGCGCGCTCATCGCGCTCAACTGCGCCGCGCTGCCCGAGTCGCTCCTCGAAAGCGAGCTCTTCGGCATCGAGGGCGGAGTGGCGACCGGCGTTCAAGCCCGTCCGGGCAAGTTCGAGCTGGCCGATCGCGGCACGCTGCTCCTCGACGAGATCGGCGACATGCAGCCGGCGCTGCAAGTGAAGCTCCTGCGCGCTCTCCAGGAGCGCGAGGTGGTGCGGGTGGGAGGCCGCCGTCCGATCCCGGTGGACGTACGCCTCGTGGCAGCCACCCACCGCGACCTGGAAGAGATGGTGAGCGAGAGCACCTTCCGCGAGGATCTCTACTATCGGCTCAAAGGCGTGGAGATCGAGCTGCCGCCCCTGCGCGACCGCCGCCAGGACATCCCGCACCTGGTGCGCACCTTCGTGGAAGACTTCTGCCGCCGGGAGGGCATCCCCGTGCCGGCCTTCCGCCCCGAGGCGCTCGCCATGGTCCTGGCCCACGACTTCCCAGGCAACGTCCGCGAGCTCCAGAACCTGGTCGAAGGCGCGGTGTCGCTAGCCGAAAAGGACATCGACGCCGATCTGGTCCGTTCCCTCCTGGGCACCGCCGCCTCCCAGTCCTCGCCCGAGCCGCTCGACCTGGAAGCCATGGAGAAGCGCCATATTCAGCGCGTGCTCAAGCTGACCTCGGGCAACAAGAGCGAGGCGGCCAAGATCCTGGGGGTGGACCGGAAGACGTTGCAGCGGAAGGGGTATTGAGCGCCTGGGGTTGAAACCCCAGGCTAGAAAAGTACAGCCCCTCCTCGGGGCTGGAGGCGCAGCAGGGCTGCGCCTCGTCGCAGATGTTTCCAGAAGCTCGCCTCCGGAGGGGGCGATACTCTTCTAGCCTGGGGTTTCAACCCCAGGCGTATAGTTGACCCACCATGACCAACTCCAAGCGTCTCCTCCTTGTGGCGCTCTGCTTGGCCCTCGCCCTCCCTGCCGCCGCCCAGGACCGCACCCTCGTCTGGGACGAGATCGCCGTCACCGCCCGCCTGGATGCCGCCGGCAAGCTCCACGTGCGCGAGCGTCAGGCGATCTTGTTCGACGGCGACTGGAACGGAGGCGAGCGCAGCTTCCTGCAGCGGGTGAACCAGGATCTCGATCTGCAACGGATTGCCCGCGTCGATGCAAACGGCCGGGAGATCCCGCTCGTCGAGGGCGACACCGAGTCGGTCGATCACTACGATTGGTCGGGCAGCACCGTGCGCTGGCGCAGCCGCCTTCCCTCCGATCCGCCGTTCGACCAGACCCGGATCACTTACGTGCTGGACTACACCTTGTCCGGCATCCTGATCCGGGACGGCGACGTCTATCGCTTCGACCACAACTTCGGCTTGCCGGACGTCGAGTACCCCATCCGGCACTTTGTCCTCGACCTCGAGCTCGATCCGGCCTGGCAGCCACTCGCGGCCGTTCCGGCGCATCTCGAAGAGCGGGACCTTCCGCCCGGCAGCGACGTGCTGGTCACCTCCGATCTGCGGCACAAGGGTGGCGCGGCGTCCCCCAAGCCGGGCTTGAGCATCGTGCCGATCCTCTGGCGCCGGGCGGCCTTCGCGGCCGCTCTGCTCGCGATGCTCGCGCTCTACGTCCTGTTCCGGCAGGCAGAGGCCCGGCGCGGCCGGTTCGAGCCGCTGCCCGGCCCGCGCGACTGGGACGAAGCCTGGCTGCGGGAGAACGTGCTCGACCTCCGCCCCGAGGAGGTGGGCGCGCTCTGGGACCGGCAGACCGGCGCTCCCGAGGTCGCCGCCGTGCTCGCGCGGATGGTCGCGGAAGGCAAGCTGGAGAGCTGGGTAACCCCGGGCTTCAATTTCTTCGGGATCGCCTTCTCCCCCGGCGTCCTCCACCTGCGCCTCAAGGTGCAGCGCTTCCAGATCGCCGGCTACGAGCTCAAGCTCGTGGACAAGCTCTTCCTCGGTGCGGACGAGACCGACACCAAGAGGGTCCGGCAGCATTACAAGAGCACCGGCTTCGACCCTTCCAAGGTCATCGCCGATGACCTGGAATCGCGTCTCGGGCAGCGTCTCGGTGCCGTGCTGCCGCCCAGCCGCCGCCGGACGCAGATCCTCTGGCTGGCCGCTCTGGCGCTCTTCGCCCTGGATGCCATCCGGCACCCTCTCTCCACGGCCATCCTGGCCGGCATCATGGCGTTCGGGCTGATCTTCCCCTGGATCGGAGGCGGCATTGCGGCCCACTCCTGGCGCAACCGCACGGAGCGGCTCGACCTCGGCTCGCTCTGGTTCCTGGTGCCGGGTCTCCTGGTCTTCCTCTGGTGCGCGTTCCTCGTGTTCAACCGCGAGTGGCTCGGCTGGAACACCGGCCTCGTTCCGGGTCTGCCCGGAGTGCTCGCGCTGGCCCTGGTGCCGCTGGCGGTCTGGAGCAGCCTGCTCAACAACGCCCGCTCGCGGGAGAGCGACGAAGGCATCCGCAAGCGCCGGCTCCTGGGAGCGGGCCGCCGTCTCCTGCGCCGCGAGCTGAAGAGCGCGCATCCCCGCCTGCACGACGAGTGGCTGCCCTACCTCCTCGCCTTCGGCCTCGGCGGCGAGATGGACCGCTGGTTCCGTGCCTTCGGAGGGGCCTCCAGGGACGGCTCTACTTTCACGAGCACCTCGACCGGCGGCAGCTTCGGATCGAGTGGAAGCTCCGGTTGGTCAGGAGGCGGCGGCCAGTTCGGAGGCGCGGGAGCCATGGCTTCCTGGAGCATGGCCGCGGCGGGAATGGCCTCGGGTGTCTCGGCGCCGAGCTCGAGCAGCTCGGGAGGAGGTGGGGGAGGCGGAAGCTCGGGCGGAGGCGGCGGGGGAGGTTGGTAGAGGGCTTGAGGGAAATCCCCGAGCGACCGGGGGATTTCCCCGAGCGACTGAGGGATATCCCCGAGCGACTGAGGGAAATCCCCGAGCGACTGAGGGAAATCCCCCGGTGACTGAGGGAAATCCCCGAGTGACTGAGGGATATCCCCGAGCGACTGAGGGATATCCCCGAGTGACTCAGGGATTTCCCCGAGCCACTCGGGGATCTACCTGAGTGACTGGAGGAATTCCCCGGATCAAGCGGGGAAGCCCCCGAGAAACTCGGGGAAGCCCCCGAGTCGTCTAGGGCCTGGGACAAAACGCCCAGCATGCGACAATTAGCCCCGACTACCTCTGTAAGCGCGGCAATATGGGGGTTTGCGGCCCTGGGACTTCACGCGGACGTGACAACGCGGGGCAGAATGTCGCGGAGCGTGGTGGGGCAGTGTGGTACTCTGCTCCCGCTCGTGTTTACAACGTACGGAAAATCAAAGAGTTACAGGCGGAGGGATCTTGGCGCGCAGCGTTGGCAACCCCCTTGCGATATAGGGCTGGCGACTGAGGAGGAATGACATGCTAGACTCCGTCCGCAAGCAGGTCGCCGTTCCCTACGTACCGGGAAAGGTTTTGCTGTCGGTCGCCACCGTCGGTAGCTTCGGGTGGCTCTTGGCCCACGACCTCGTGCATCCGGTCGTGATCTACGCCCTACAGCTCTTCCTCTCTTTTTGAGTGCTGGATCGACTCGCCGCGCGGCCTTAAAAGGACCATGGCTGGTGATGCCATCATGAGAGAGGTCACCTTGGCACTGCCGATGGTGCCCGACATGGAGATCGAGGCGAGCAGGACTGCGACCGCCATCGCCGAGTCCATGAGGATGAGTCCGGATAGAATCGACGAAGTCCGGATGGCGGTGGTCGAGGCCTGCATCAACGCCCTCGAGCACAGCCGGGCCACGGACAGCGAGATCTTCGTCACCTTCGAGGTGATCGGCGACAAGGACCCGGAGAAGCTCCGGATCACCGTCCGGGACAGCGGAGTCGGCTTCTCGCCCGGCGAGGTCGAGGAGCCCGTCATCGAGAAGAAGATCAAGGATCATCGCAAGCGGGGCTGGGGTCTCAAGATCATCCACGGCCTCATGGACGAGGTCGAGATCCACTCCGGTGCCGAAGGGACGACGGTCGTGATGAGCAAGTTGCGAGGGACGGAGTGATGACCGAAAGCCTGAACGTATCCGTGGACCGCCGCGACGGGCTCGCGGTCATCTACACGGAGGGGTACATCAACAACCAGGGCGGCGAGGAGATCGCCCGCGTCGCCTACAAGCTCCTCGACGACGGCGTCAAGGTGCTCCTGCTCAACCTCGGCGGCACCAAGATCGTCAACTCGATCGGTATTTCCATCCTGATCGAGATCATCGAGAAGATGATCGAGATCGACGGCAAGCTCGGGTTCTGCTCCCTCACCCCGACCATCGAGAAGACCTTCCAGATCATGGGTCTTGCGCAGTATGCGCCCATCTTCCCCAACGAAGAGGCGGCCGTCGCCCAACTCCGTGTCTGAGATGACCGAGACGGGCGGTCCGGCGTCCCAGGACTGGACCGAGCTTCTCGGCCTCTACCGCGACGAAGCCGGCGAAGTCACACTTCCCGACCGGCTCCTCGGTCTCTGGGCCAGCGAGCACGGCGCCGCCGCCGCCGGCCTCTATCTCCTCAAGGACGGTTTCCTCCTGCAGGAGGCCGCCACCGGGCCGGGGCTTCCCACCTCCTTCGACGAAGCCACCTTCGATTCAGAGCCCGGTCCCTTCCGCAGCCTCCGCTTCCCCGACGGACGCCTGGTCTACGCGTCACGGGACGGCTCCGAGGACTATGCGGAGGCTGTCGCTGATCCGCTGACCGTCCTGCTCGCCTCTCTGATCCACTCCTGCCGGCTCAAGCGGGAGCTCAAGGACCAGCAGTTCCAGATCAACTTCCGGGTCGTGGAGCTGGAGAACCTCTACGACGTCGGGCTCGCCATTGCCGCCACCCTGGACCTGGACCGCCTCTCCGAGGAGATCCTCCTGCGCGCCGTCTCCCTCCTCGACGCGCGCCGCGGCGCCCTCTACATCCTGGGGGAGGGCGACAGCCGCGAGTACCGCCTCACCCGCACTTTCGGCGGCGATGCAGCGCGCTCGGTCGACGCCGACGATCCCGAGCTCTTCTCGTTCCTCGCCGGCTCGGCTGAGTCCCCCGGCCTCCTCCCCGGCGCGAAGTACCTCCTCGGCCTGCCCATCGCCGTCGAGAACAAGCCCAAGGGCCTCCTCGTCGTGGGCGACAAGGAGAGCCGCCGCGGCGTCGGGCCGTTCCTGCCGTCCGACCGGCGCACGCTGGCCCTGTTCGCCAATCAGGCCGCCATCGCGCTCGAAAATGCCCGCCTGCACCGCGAGGCCCTGGAGCGCGAGCGCCTGGAGCGCGAGATGCACCTCGCGGCCGAGATCCAGCGCCAGATCCTGCCCAAGGGCGCGCCTGCCGTGCCCGGCTTCGAGCTCGTGGGCTGGAACCGCCCGGCCCGCCAGGTCGGCGGCGATTATTACGACCTCCTCGCCCTGCCCGACGGCCGGGTGGAGCTGGTCGTGGGCGACGTCTCGGGCAAGGGCATCCCGGCAGCCCTCATGGTGTCGACCCTGCACTCGGCCCTGCGCCTGCTCCTGGACCAGGCCGGCTTCGGACCTTCCCTCCTGGAGCGCCTGAACCGCCACATCCTGGAGTCCAGCATGGCCAACAAGTTCATCACCCTGCTCATGGCCGAGCTGGAGCCCTGGAGCGGGCTGCTGCGTTACCTGAACGCGGGCCACAACCCCGGCTTCCTGGTGCGCGGTGGTCTCGGGGGCGGCCGGGTGGAGGAGCTGTCGTCGAGCGGCGTCCCCCTGGGATTGCTGCCGAACAGCCGCTATCAGCCGCGCGAGCTCATGGTCGAGCCGGGCGACATCGTCTGCATCTACAGCGACGGCATCACCGAGGCCGAGTCGATCGACGACGAGGAGTTCGGCAACGCGCGGCTGATCGAGATCCTCCGGAAGCATCAGGGCTTCACCCTGCAGGAGGTCCTGGAGACTCTCCAGGGGGCTGTCACCCGTTTCGCGGTGGGCAGGCCTCAGTACGACGACCAGACGGTGGTTTTGCTGCGGCGGGAGGGGTGAGGCCCGTCACCCGGGTGTGCAGACGGCCAGCCTGGGCGTGCAGACGGCCAGCCCCCGCCTGGGGTTGAAACCCCAGGCTAGAAAAGTACAGCCCCTCCCCGGGGCTGGAGATACAGCAGGCTGCGCCTCGTCACAGATCCTTCCGG
>DATLNC010000167.1:0-11985 GCA_035536935.1 Thermoanaerobaculia bacterium | reverse complement strand
TCCTGTTCACCCTGGTCTGCAACGGTCTCGCCACCGGGAGCCTGGCGCGGGCGCTCGGTTCGCCGCGAGGCGCGGCCCTCCTCGCGGCGCTCGCCGGCGTCACCCTTCCCTATACAGCCAAGGTCTTGGGGGTACTCCCCGTGCTTCCCCTCTTCGGCACGATCTGGGCGCTCGCAGCCCTGATCCGCTTTGGGAAGGAGGGCGGGTGGCGGCCCGCCGCGCTGGCGGTCCTGTCGTTCGCCGCGCAGTTTCTCGCGGGGGAGCAGATGGCGCTCCTGAGCCTCCCTTTTCTTCTCCTGGCCGGGGTCGTGGCGCTGGCGGAGCAGAGGTTCCGCATGCGGTCGATCGCGACGCTCGGCGCCCTGGCGATCCTCGGGGCCATCGTCCTCTTGCCCATCGCCGGCACGGTCAGCTCCTTTCATGAGAAGTACGGGTTCACGCGCTCCGAGGAGGTCGTGGCGGCCCTCTCGGCCCAGGCCCGGGACTTCACGACCCGCCCCAGTTCCTCCCGCCTCGCGTTTCCGCCCCGCGAGGACTCGTATGCGGGGGATACGGGGGGGCTCTTCCCCGGCTTTCTCCTTCTCGGTCTGGGGCTGGCAGGAGCCTGGGCAGGCTGGCGCCAGGGGGAGCGGAGGCTCTGGATCGTCTGCCTTCTCGCCTGCGTCGTGATCGGCGGGCTTCTCGCGCTCGGTCTCAACCTGAGGATCGGGGATTGGCGGCCCTTCGCCAGCCTGCGGGAGGTGGTGCCCGGCCTCCGCACATTGCGCAGCCCTTTCCGCGCCGTGGCGATCTCCCAAGCTGTGCTCGCGGCGTTGGCCGCAATGGCCCTGGCCCGTCTCGCCTCCTGGCGCGGAAATACCGGCAGGATTCTCGCTCTTGCCCTGGGAGTCCTGGCGGCGACCGAGAACCTCGCGTCTCCCGGCGTCCTGGTGCCGGCCCCCGCGACTCCGCGCACCGCCTGGACGAAGTGGTTGCGCGAGCAGCGGGGGAAGCTGATCGTGGCGCACGTTCCGCTGCCGCTTGGGCTGCACGTCTCCGACTATGAGGTGGAGACGTGGCGGATGTTCGCCCAGATCGACCACCATCGGCCGCTGCACAACGGCTACTCGGGCTACTTTCCCACCGGGTACGGTACGTACCAGTTGGACATGGATCAGAACTTTCCTTCCGATCGGCTCCTCTGCATGATGGCGTTCGGTATGGGAGTCAACACCCTGGTTGTCGACCGCCCCTACCTGGAAGAGCGGCGGGAACTGTTCGAGAGCTACTCCGCGCAGGGCTTCTTCGGCCCCGGATATAGCGATTCCAAGGTGGTCATCGTGCGCCTGCGCCCACCTCCCGAGGCATGTGGCGTCCAGTCATACTAGGATGTCGGTATCGTGCGCACGGAGGAAAGACATGAAAACACGGCTCCGGGTTCTCTCCCTCTCTCTCGTCTTCGCCTCGCTCACTGCCGCCGACCTCGCCAACGCTGCCAGCGCTGCCGAGCAGGCGGTCCGCGAGCTTGGACAGCCTGATTTTTTCGGCTTCCTGCCCAACCGCGTCGACGGCCGCGGCCTCGCGCAGCCATGGGGCGTGGCGGTCGATGCCAGCCGCAGCCCGAACGGCCTCTGGGTTCTCGACGCCAGCAACAACCGCGTGCTGGGCTGGCGCGACGTGACCACGCTGCACGACGGGCAGCGGGCGGATGTCGTGATCGGCCAGCCGGACGAGATCTCGATCGGGTGCAATGCCGGCGGCGTGTCGGCCGCGAGCCTCTGCTTCGCCGAGGGCTTCCACAGCTTTGCCTACTCGCCGGGGTTGGCCGTCGACGCCGAGGGCAATCTCTACGTGGCCGATCAGTTCAACCTGCGCGTCCTCGGCTATCGGCGTCCCTTCGAAACCGATGGCGTGGCCGACCTGGTCATCGGCCAGCCGGGCTTCGACCAGGTCGAGCCCTGGTCAGGAGTGAGCGCCAGCCGCCTCTTCCGTCCGCACGGGCTGGCCGTGGATGCGCAGGGCAACCTCTATCTCAGCGATGAGATCCGCGTGCTCGAGCTCGACCGGCCGTTCGCCACCGATGCCGTGGCCGACCGCGTTTTCGGCCAATCCAGCTTCGACGCACAGGAAGTCCAATTGGACTCCAGCGGCCCCGATCGGATGGCATACGCCGACGGGATCGCGGTCGATGCCCAGGGCCGCCTCTACGTCGCCGACGGGTGGATGGATCGCGTGATGGTCTGGAAGGAGCCGCTGGCGCGCCAGGCCGCCGCGGACCTCGTCTTCATCCAGGGTGTCCGGACCTGCGAGTACAACGGCTGCAACAGCAAGGGGATCGCCGTCGAGCCCGACGGCGACGTCTGGGTCGGCAGCCACGAACAGGGGCGGATCTTCGGTTATCGCTCCCCGCTCGATGGCCTCGATGGAGATATCGAGCCGGATCGGGTCATCGCCGCTGCCAACTCGGGGCAGGTCTACGATCCCGAGGCGCCGCGGGACGGACGGCCGATGTTCGCCGCCGGAGATCTGGCGGTCGATTCCACCGGCACCTTGTGGCTGACCGACGTGAACCGGGTGCTCGGCTTCTTCGACCCGTGGAATGGCGACGGGCGCGCCGACCGCCTGCTCGGCCAGGTCCGGCGCGACCAGATCGAGGCCAACCTCGTCGACCTCGACGGGCTCGCGGGGCCCGACGGCATCGCCCTCGACACCAGCGTCGATCCGCCCCGCCTCTACGTCGTCGACGCCCACAACCACCGGGTGCTCGGCTGGGCCGATGCCGCGGGCTTCGCCAACGGCCAGCCTGCCGATCTGGTGATCGGCCAGCCCGACCGCTGGTCGTCGGGCTGCAACACCGGCGGCCGCTCGCTCGCCTCGCTGTGCATCGGCTCGCGACTGTTCAACAACTTCAACGGCATCGACGTCGACGCGCAGGGCATGGTCTGGGTCTCCGACCCCGGCAACGCGCGGGTGCTCGGCTTCCGCTCTCCCTTCACCACCGATACGGTCGCCGATCGGGTTCTGGGTGGCATCGGCTGCGCTACCGGATCGCGCGGGATGTGCATCCCTGGCGGCCTCGCCCTGGACAAGACGGGCAACCTCTACGTCGCCGACATCGGCAACAACCGCATCCTCTGGTTCAACCAGCCGGCGCGCCACAGCGCCATGGCCGACCGCGTGCTCGGCGCGCGCAACTTCCGCCAGACGGTGTGCAACGACGCGGCGGCCTGCTTCTCGCAGGAGAACGGCAGCCATCCCGGTCTCGACATCAACGGCGGCTCGCTGGCCGTCGACGCCAAGGGGCGGCTGCTGGTGGGCACTGGCGGCTTCGTGTACGTATTCGAGCGGCCGCTCCTCCCGGGCGCCCGTTCGCGCCAGTTGATCGATCTGTCCGGGATCGACGGCTTCCCTTATTTCCCTCCCCAGGATCTGGCCACCGACTCGGCAGGCCGCATCTACCTGACCTCCGGCTACCACGTCTATCGCTTCTCGCGCAACGGCGCCGGCCCCACGCTCGAGCTGGGCGAGCGCTGTGCCTATGGCTACGACCTGCCCGAGGGGTTCGGGCCAACCTCGCTGTGCAATCCAGCGGGATTGGCCGTGGGGCCGGGCGACGAGCTTTTCGTGAGCGATGCCGGTGCGAACCGGGTAGTGGTTTTCGACAATCCCTGAGGGAGGGAATGGTGACCGACCAGATCCGTTTCGAAGACGGGGCTGCCTACGAACGGTACATGGGGAAGTGGAGCCAGCTCGCAGGTGAAACCTTCCTCGACTGGCTTGCTCCGGAATCAGGTTTGCGATGGCTCGACGTTGGCTGCGGCAACGGCGCCTTTACCGAAATGCTCGTCGAGCGGTGCGCACCCGTCTCGGTACAGGGGATCGACCCCTCCGAGGCGCAGCTTGCCTATGCCCGCACTCGGCCCGCGTCGCGTGCCGCTCAGTTCCGTCAGGGCGATGCGATGGCACAGCCTTTCCCCGACGATACGTTCGACGCGGCTGTCATGCCGCTGGTGATTTTCTTCGTTCCCGACCCGGCCAAGGGGGTTGCCGAAATGGCGCGGGTGGTCTGCCCGGGCGGCATCGTCGCAGCCTACGCGTGGGACATGTCCGGCGGTGGTTTTCCTTACGCGGCGCTGCAGGCCGAAATGCGCGGGATGGGCGTTGCGGTTCCGGTACCGCCGAGCCCTGGCGCGTCTCGAATGGACGCAATGCGGGACTTGTGGACGGGTGCGGGTCTGGATGCCGTCGAAACGCGGGAGATCACCGTGGAGCGGACATTCGCCGATTTCGAGGACTACTGGACGACCATCCTCGGGGGATCGAGCGTCGGACCACAGCTCGCAGCGATGGCGTCCGAGGACCTCGCGCTTCTCCAAGCGCGGATGCGCGCGCTCCTGCCGGCAGATGCCGCTGGCCGTATCACTTATAGTGCCCGGGCCAACGCAATAAAGGGTCGCGTTCCATGAGCACGATCTCACCTGCGCTCGTTGCCGCCAGCATCCTCCTGGCCATCTTCCTCTATGTCCTTGCGCTCATCGCGAGTCGGGTCTAACACTTCCGATCCGGCATTACGAACACCCGCCTCGCCAGATCCGACGCCAGCGTCTCCTCGCGGTAGTAGCCGTCCAGCACGGAGGGTTTCCAGGAGAGCAGGTCGGGGTTGCGCGCCGCGAACTCTTCCCAGGTCTCTCCGGCGTCGCCTCTCGCCTTGCGCTCGTGAATCAGGAGGAGGTATGCCCAGGTGATGGTCTCGTGGTAGAGCCCCGGATGACCGTTCAAGGTGGCGAAACGTTTCAATCCTTCCGTGAAGCGCGCCAGCGCGGCGAGCGGCGGCTCTTCGTTCAGATAGAGCCAGGCCAGGCGGACGTGGTCCTTGTGATGGAGCTCGGAGGCGGGGAGGGTCCCGTCCTCGAAGCGGCGGATCAGGTCGTCGGGCATTTCGATTCTCCCCATAAAAAAACCGAGGGCCGGGGAAATCCCCGGCCCTCGGTTGGTGAAAGCAAGATTAGCTCAGCCGCGCGGCAGAGTCAACTGCGATCAGTAGCCTTCGCACTCCAGCAGGTCTTCGTCGGTGATGAGCCAGGAGTCGTCTTCGCCGCAGACGTCGACGGCCTCGACCACGCACTCGTCCCCATCCTCGTCGACCACCTTCACGTCGTACTCGTCGCAGGGGATGCTGGTGATGGTGAACGCTCCGCCGTTCTTGATGACCTCGTCGCCGAGCTGATCCGGGCCCCACTCGCCCTCCGCGCTCGAGGACAGGAAGAAGTGGTGGATCGCCCACTCGGAGTCATTGTGGATGGTGACGTCGGACTTCCTGCCGGCGGCATTGGCCTCGGCAGCAAAAAGGCACGCGGACACCAGCGCCAGACACACGGCTACTCTCTTCATCAAAAGGCTCCTTGGTAGGTCGTTGAAGACCCGCGAATCATACCACAGGCTATGCGTCGCGGAAGCGGCGCGCGGCGAGCCACAGCAGTCCGACCCCCATCCCGAACAGCGCCAGGAGCTGACGCCAGAGGGCCTCCATGCCCGATCCCTTCAGGAACAGCGCGCGGACGATCTCCAGGTAGTGCCGCAGCGGGTTGAGCAGGGTCAGGGCCTGGAACCCGCGGGGCATGCTGTTGACCGGGAACATGAACCCGGAGAGCAGGATCGCCGGCAGGAACACCAGAAAGGCCGACATGAACGCCTCCTGCTGGGTGTTCGAGATCGACGAGATCAGCAGGCCCAACCCCAGGGCCGAGAACAGGAAGAGCACGGTGCCCAGGATCAGCAGCAGCGGGTTCCCGCGGAACGGGATGCGGAACCAGACCAGCGCCACCCCGACCACGAGGCCCATGTCCACCAGCCCGATCAGCGCGAAGGGGAGGCTCTTGCCCAGGATCAGCTCGCCGGGGCGCAACGGGCTCACCAGGAGCTGTTCCAGCGTGCCCATCTCCCGTTCGCGCACCACGGCGAGCGAGGTCAGCAGCAGACAGATCAGCATGAGCAGCGCGCCGATCACCGCCGGCACGTTGTAGTCCCGGCTCTCCAGGGCGGGGTTGAACCAGGCCCGCGAGCGCAGGTCCACCTGCGGGGGAGGGAGATTCGCCTGGCTGAGCACGATCCTTTCCGCGTAGCCTCGCGCCACGTTCGCGAGATTGGAGTTGGTGCCGTCGAAAAGGAGCTGAACCTGGGAGCTCCCATGCTCGAATCCAGGAGGGATGACGATTCCGAGAACCGCGTCGCCATGATCGAGCGCCCGGACGATGTCCGCCGGCCGGTCCGCGTAGCCAAGCACCCGGAAGTAGCCGGAGGCGGTGAATGCCTCGACCAGCTCCCGCGACGCGCGGCTCCGGTCGTGGTCCACCACCAGCGTGGAGACGTTGCGCACATCCGTCGAGACGGCGTAGCCGAAGGCGAGGAGCTGGACCATCGGCGCGACGAAGATCACCCGCCGCAGCCGCGGATCGCGGAAGATCTGGCGGAATTCCTTGCGCACCATTTCGAAGACCCGCCGCGGGTTCATCCCAGCTCCTTGCGGAAGCGCAGCACGGCCAGCCCGAGCCCCGCCACCGCGAAAGCGATCATGAGGAGGCCCTGCGTGTGGAGCACTTCCAATCCGACTCCCTTGAGGAAGATGCCGCGCGTGACCACCAGGAAGTAGCGCGCCGGCACCAGGAAGGTCACGGCGCGGAGCGGCGCCGGCATGACTTCGATCGCGAACATGAAGCCGGAGAGGAGGAAGGACGGCAGGTAGGTGGCGATCATCGCGGCCTGGGTCGCGAGCACCTGCGACTTCGTGGCCGCCGAGATGAACATCCCCAGCCCCAGCGCGCCGGTGAGGAAGAGGAACGAGAAGACCATCAGGAGCGCGGCGCTCCCGCGGAACGGCACGTCGAAGAGGATGACACCGAGCACCGCGCTGACGACTACGTCGGCGAGGCCGATGCCGAGGTAGGGGAGGAGCTTGCCCAGGACCACCTCGACGCGGGAGACGGGGGTCGCGGCGAGCTGTTCCATGGTGCCGCGCTCCCACTCCCGCGCGATGGTCAGGGAGGTGAGCATGGCCGCGATGATCATCATGATCACCGCGACCAGGCCGGGAACGATCATGTTTCGGCTGGCCAGCTCTTCGTTGTACCAGACCCGCGACTCGGCCGTGATCGGAAGCCCCCTGGCCGTAGCGCCCTGGAGCTGTACGCGGCTCGACCAGGTGCGCACGATGGCCTCGGAGTAGGCGAGGACGATCGTGGCCGTGTTCGCGTCGCTGCCATCCACGATGGCTTGCAGCGTGGCGGTGCGGCCGGCGGAGAGGTCCGCGGCAAACCCGGCTGGAATCACCAGCGCCACCTGCACGGTGCCGCGGTCGAAGAGAGCGCCGATCTCGCCCGGCCGTTCCAGGTTGTCGACGAATGTGAAGTAGCCCGAGGCGCGGAAGGCATCGATCAATTCGCGGCTGCGCGCCGAGCGGTCGCCGTCCAGGACCGCGGTATGGATGTTGCGCACGTCCCAGGAGATGGCATAGCCGAAGAGGATCAGAAGCAGCACGGGCAGCAGGAACGCGAGGATCAGGCTGCGGGTGTCGCGCCGGAGCTGGAGCAGCTCCTTGCGGGCGATGGCGAGGAGGCGGGTGAGGCTCATGACCCGGAAAGGACCTCAAGGACAACAAGGACCTCAAGGACAGCAAGGACTCCGGAGACAGGGTTTTCCTGTCCTTGAGGTCCTTGCTGTCCTTGGAGTCCTTGAGGTCCTTTCATGGCTAATCCACAGGCGCTCCGCCAGCCTCCTCAATACGGGCAATAAAAACATCTTCCAGAGAAGGTGAGATCTCCTCGATGGAATCAACTTGAATCCCGTGCTCTTCAAGCCGGCGCCGGATCTCTTCCTGATCGATTCCGGGCTCGAGCGTCACGTGGATCGCGCGGCCGAACAGGCCGGCGCCGAGCACGCCCGGGGTTCCTTCCAGCAGCTCGGCGGCTTTGGCGCCGGAGCCGGTCCGCACTTCGAGGAGCGGCTGGCGGAAGCCTTCGCGGAGCTTCGCGGGTGTGTCGAGCGCGATCAGCTTGCCGCGGTTCATCAGCGCCAGACGGTCGCAGTACTCGGCCTCTTCCATGTAGTGGGTGGTGACGAAGACGGTGGTTCCCGCGGAGGCCAGCGCGTAGATGAGGTCCCAGAACGACCGGCGGGAGATGGGATCGACGCCCGACGTGGGCTCGTCCAGGAAGAGCACGGGCGGCTCGTGGAGCACGGCGCATCCGAGGGCGAGCCGCTGCTTCCAGCCCAGGGAGAGGTCGCCGGTGAGCCGGCCCCGCTGGTCCTCGAGCCCGGCCATCCGCAGCACCCAGTCGCGGCGCTCCGCCTTGCGCTCGCCCGGCACGCCGTACAAGCCCGAAAAGAAAGCGATGTTCTCTTCGACCGTCAGGTCCGCGTAGAGCGAGAAGAGCTGTGACATGTAGCCGATGTGGAGCTTGATCGCCCGCCGGTCCGTGCGGATGTCGTACCCTGCGACATGACCGTTTCCTGAAGTCGGCGGCACCAGCCCGGTGAGCATCTTGATCGTCGTCGTCTTGCCCGCGCCGTTCGGTCCCAGAAAGCCGAAGACTTCCGCCTTGGCGACTGAAAAGCTCACGTGGTCGACCGCGACGAAGTCGCCGAAGGTCCGGGTCAGCTCTTGCACCTCAACAGTGTTCACGCGGCTTCCTCGATCATCCCGATGAACACGTCTTCGAGAGAGGGCATGATGGCCCGCGCGGATTTGACCTCGAAGCCCGCCTCTCGCAGCTTCTTTACAATCTCCGGGATCTCGGCCGCGCTCGCGCTCATGTGGAGACGGTCGCCGAAGACGGCCACCCGTCCCAGGTCCGCGAGATGTTCCCTCGCTTCGCGGGCGCGCTCCACCTGGACCTCCACGATCTCCTCTTTGAAACCTTTTTGCAGGACCTCGGGCGTGTCGATCGCCAGCAGCTTCCCGCGATGGAGAAGGGCCAGCCTGTCGAAGCGCTCGGCCTCGTCCATGTAGGCCGTGCTCACGATCGCGGTGACCCCTTCGGCAACCATTTCGTGGACGATCAGCCAGAGCTCGCGGCGCGACACGGGATCGACTCCGAAGGTGGGCTCGTCTAAAAGCAGGATCCGCGGCTGGTGGATCAGCGCGCAGGAGAGGCCGAGCTTCTGCTTCATGCCGCCCGAGAGCTTGCCCGCCAGCCGGTCCTTGAAAGGCCCGAGGTTCGAGAACTGAAAAAGCCGTTCCAATCGCGCCGGCCGCTCGGAGCGCGGCACGCGGTAAAGGTCGGCGTAGAACTCCAGGTTCTCGAGCACGGTGAGATCCGCGTAGAGGCCGAAGCGTTGGGACATGTACGCGATCTGGTGCTTGATCCGCTCGGGCTCCCGCGCCACGGAAATATTGTCGAGGAGCGCGTCTCCCTCCGTGGGGCGGAGCACGCCCGCGAGCATGCGCAGCGTCGTGGTCTTGCCGGCGCCGTCCGGGCCCACGAGCCCGAACAGCTCGCCGGGCTTCACCTCGAAGCTCAGCCGGTCGACCGCTGTCAGGTCGGCGAAGCGGCGGGTGAGGGAGTCGGTGCGGATCATTTCGTTGCCAGCCGCACGTCCGCGGGCAGCCCCGGCTTCAGGTTGAACTCCGCATCGCCGGTCACGCGCACTTTGACTTCATAGACCAGGCGCACGCGCTCTTCGGTGGTCTGCACGCTCTTGGGCGTGAACTCGGCCTCCGAGGCGATGAACGAGACTTCTCCCGGATAGGTCTTGCCGGGGTAGGTATCGGCCGTGATCGTGGCGCGGGTGCCGAGGCGCACCGCTCCCACGCGGTTCTCCGGGATGTAGATCCGCACGAAACGGCTGCGCGGGTCCATGAGGGTGAGCACGGGCGAACCGGCGGGCACGACTTCGCCCGGCTCGCGGTGGCGGACGGTCACCACGCCGTCGAACGGAGCGGTGAGGACCGTGTTGGAGAGCGTGGCCTGAACGCCTTGCACGGCGGCTTCGGCCTGGGTGACCTGGGCGCGGGCGACGGCCTTGCGCTCCTGGCGGGGGCCGGCTTCCACGAGACGGAGCTGTTCGACCGCCTGGGTGCGCTGGGCGCGGATCACGTCGAGCGCGACCTGCGCCTTGTCGAGCGCCTCGCGGCTGACGGCGCCGCCCTCGAAAAGCCGCCGGGTGCGGGCGAGGTCGCGCTCGGCATCCTGCCGGCGCTCTTCGGCAACGGCGAGGGCGGCGCGGGCCTGGGCGATCTCTTCCCGGCGCGAGCCGCTTTCGAGCTCGGCGAGGGCAGCCTGCGCTGCTTCGACCTGGGCCTCGGATTGCGCGCGCCGCGCTTCGAGCTCGGCGCGGTCGAGCCGCGCCAGCTCCTGGCCGGCGGCGACCCGGTCCCCTTCGCGGGGAGCCAGGGAGACGATCCGGCCCGGCGCCTGGAAGCCGAGCTGGGCGTCGGTGGCCTCCACCGTGCCCGAGGCGACGAGCGCGCCGTCCGTTTCGACCGGCCTCCTGGACATGTAGTACCAGGCGCCGGCGCTGGCGGCGATCAACAGCACGACGGGGGGGATGATCTTCTTGGGGCTCATCGAATGTTCTCCCGCAGCCAGGCTGGGGTGAGCCGTCCCGCGGCGCGGGCCAGATCGACCCGGGCGAGGGTGGCGGCGTGGCGCGCCTCGGCCAGGCTGGCGCGGGCGGTCAACAGATCGGCCTCGGAATTCAGGTAATCGGTCTGGGTGCCGGCCCCCTCGTCGAGGAGGAGCTTCTGCACGCGCACGACCTCGACGAAGCGCTCGACCGCCTTGCCGAGGCTGGCGATGCGCGCCTCGGCCTCTTCGGCGGCGGCGGCGGCGCGGTCCACGTCCTCCCGCACCTGGACCTCGGCAACGCGCACCTGCTCCTGCGCGGCGCGATGGGCGGCTTCGGCGCGGGCGATGCGGCTGCGGGTGACGCCGCCGTCGAACAGCGGCACGGTGAGCTGAAGGCCGGCGTTCCACTCGCCGGTGAAGTGGGCCTGGGAGGAGGTCCACTCGTTGTAATTGCCCACGGCCCGCACTTCGGGGCGTGCCAGGGCGCGGGTGAGGGAGATCTGCGCCTCGGCCGCCGCGGCCTGGGCGCGGGCCTGGGCCACGGCGGGGCTCGCGGCGATCCCCTCTGTGACCAGCGCCTCCCGGAGCGATACCTGCGAGCCGGACAATTCCAACGGGACCAGCCGGTCGGCCCGGGTCTCTTCGACGGGGACGTCCATGAGCCGCGCCAGCTCGCGCTCGGCGTTGTCCATGGCGGAGGAGAGGCGCACGCGCTCGGCCTCGGAGCTGGCGAGGGCGGCCTCGGCGCGGAGGATCTCCACCCGCGCCGCCCGCCCGACCTCGAACCGCTGCTGCACCCGGGACAGCTCGGATTCGAGCGCCTTCATCCGCAGGCCGTAGGCTTCGAGGACCTGCCGCTGTCCGAGCACGGTCAGGTACGCGGCAGCCACGCGCCGGGCGAGGACCTGCTCGGAGGAACCGAGAGCTGCGCCGGCAGCCAGAGTCTGGGCATCCGCGGTCCGGATGCGGGCGGCATCCGCGCCGCTGTCGAAGAGGGTGTAGCTGACGGTCAGGTTCGCCTGTCCGAGCGTCTCGTCGAACTCGGGGAAGAGGCCCGGGCCGAAGCCATGGATCGGAGTGACCACCATGGGCTCCTGGTATTGGATGGCCGATCCGGTCAACCGTCCCCGCGGCCGGCGGCCCGCCCGGGCCTCGCCGAGAGCCTGCTCGGCTTCCTCCTGGCGGGCCCGCGCCGCCTCGACCGCGGGGAACCGGGTCAGGGCGCGATCGACGGCTTCGGAGAGGGACAGCTTGTTCTGCGCAATGCCTGTTGCCGGCAGGAGGAATGCCAGGAAAAGCGCAGGCGTCAGCCGAGCCAGCCCCGGGAGGGGCTGTACCCGTCTAGCCTGGGGTTTCAACCCCAGGCGGCGAGCCAGCCCGGTCTTATCGGCGGACCCGGTCGTGTGCAACGGTGCCGCCCATCGCCTGGGGTTGAAACCCCAGG
>DATLNC010000166.1:0-7100 GCA_035536935.1 Thermoanaerobaculia bacterium | reverse complement strand
GGGGCGGCCCAGATAGCCGCGGGCCACGCCTGCACCACCGAGGCAGAGCTCCCCGGGCACACCGGCCGGCACCGGTTCCTGCCGGAGGTCGAGAACGTAGGCCCTGTACCCCGCGAACGGCCGCCCGAGGGGGGCTTCGCGGAGGCCATCGGAGGAGGCGAGCCAGGGCTCGAGGTCGCCGATCGTGGCGCCGATGGTGCACTCGGTCGGGCCGTAGGTATTCCACAAGTGCACCCGGGTGCCGAGATGCCGGCGCCAGGCCTCCAGCCGCTCCGGCAGGGGCCGCTCGCCGCCGATGATGACCCGCCGCAGGGCCGGGGGCCAATCGACCCCATCCGTCAGGTCGGCCGCCAGCACGTGCCAGTAGGCGGTGGGGAGGGTAAGGAGGGTGATCCCTCGCGCCCGGCAGGCGGCGAGGAAGTCGGCGCTCGAGCGCATCATCGCGTCGCTGCGCAGCACCAGCGTGCCTCCCGTGGTCAGGACCGGATAGATCTCCTCGGCGCTGTTGTCGAAGCTGATCGAGGCGAACTGCAGGACGCGGTCGGCGGGACCGATGGCGTACTCGAGGCAATCGCCCGCGATGTAGCTCGCGAGTGAGCCGTGCGACACCATCACGCCCTTGGGCTTGCCGGTCGAGCCGGAGGTGTAGATGACGTAGGCGAGCCTTTCAAAATCAGGCGCGTCCGCCAGCGGGCTGTCGGGGCCGGCCGCGATCCGGTCGCGGTCGGCTTCCAGGCAGACGACGCGCACGCCGGCGAGCGCCTCCTCGCCGAAGGCGCCGAGCAGGCGCTGCTCGGTGACCAGGACCGGAACTCCGGAGTCGGCCACCAGGAAATCCAGGCGCTCGCGGGGGAGGGCAGGGTCCATCGGCACGTAGGTGCCGCCCGCCTTGAGGATGGCTATGAGGGCGACGATCATCGAGGGCGAGCGCTCGAGGCTGAGGGCCACCGGCATCTCGGGCCTCACTCCCTGCCGGCGCAGGTGGTGGGCGAGACGGTTGGCCCGCCGGTCGAGCTCCTCGTAGGTGATCTCCTGCTCGCCGTGCTCTCCCGCCACCAGGGCCACTGAGCCAGGGGTCGCCCGGGCCTGCCGCGCGAAAGCGAGGTGGACCGGGAGCTCCGGGGTGACGGACTTCTCCGTCGCCCACGAGAGCACCTGCGCGACCGCCGCCGGAGCGGCGAGCGGCAGCTCGTCCAGGGTCCGCCCAGGGTCCGCGGACACGCCGGCGAGCAGCACCTCGAGCTGGCCGAGCAGGCGATCGATCGTCGCCTCCTCGAATAGCCGGGCGTTGTAGATCATGAAGGCCGCAATTCCTTCGTCTCCCGGTTCCAGGACCAGGCAGAGGTCGAAAATCTCAGTGGCCAACTGGCTGCTGAGGCCGGTGCGCGAGGCCCGCAGGGTCAGGCCGGAGAACTCCAACTGCGGCTCGGGCAGGTTCTGTACCTGGAACATCACCGAGAAGGGTTGCTGCCCATGGCCCGGGTTGGTGGCCTGGAGCACGGTTTCGAGCGGCAGGTCCTGATGGGCGTAGGCGCCGTTCGCCACCTCCCGCACCTGGGCCAGGAGCGCGCGGAACCCGCGGTCGCCGGCGATCTGCGTGCGCAGCACCAGGGTGTTGAGGAAGAATCCGATCAGCCCTTCGATCTCGCTGTGGGTGCGGTTGGCGATGGGTACGCCGACCAGCAGATCCTCCTCTTCGGTATAGCGGTAGAGCAAGGTCTTCCAGGCGGCGAGGAGGAGCATGAAGAGAGTCGCCCCTTCCCGATCGGCGAGCGTCTTGAGCTCCGCGGCAAGGGCGGCGGGCAGGAGGCGGGTGGCTCCGCCGGCGAGGAATCCCTGTCCGGCCGACCGTGGACGGTCCGTCGGGAGACGCAGCGGGGGCGGCGCTCCGGCGAGCTGCTCGCGCCAGTAGCCGAGCTCGCTTTCCAGCGTCGCTCCCTGGAGGTGCTCGCGCTGCCAGGCGGCGAAGTCGGCGTACTGGATGGGAAGCTGGGGAAGGGGCGAGGGGAGGCCCGCCGCAAACGCCTGGTAGAGGGCGGCGATCTCGCGCACCAGCACCACCCACGACCAGCCGTCGCCGATGGCGTGATGCATGTTGAACAGGCCCACGTGCTCCTGCGGTCCGGCGACGAGCAGGGTGGCGCGGAAGATCGGCCCGCGCGCCAGATCGAACGGGCGGTTGTGCGCCGCTGCCTCCAGCCGTGCCATCTCCCCCTGGCGCGCCGCGGCGGGCAGCCCCGCCAGGTCGACCACGGGGAAGGGGAAGGGAGCGGGCGGCAGGATGCGCTGCTGCGGACTCCCCAACTCGGCCGCGAACACGGTGCGCAGCGCTTCGTGCCGGCGCACGAGCTCGTCGAGGCAGCGGCTGAGGACCGGAATCGAGAGCGGGCCGCTCACTTCGACGCGGTTGAACAGGTTGTAGATCGGCGTCCCCGGGTCGAGCTGGTCGAGGAACCACATCCGCTCCTGCGAGAAGGAGAGCGGCGCGCGGTCCGCGGGCCCGTCGCCGGTCCGCGGCGGGATCCTCTGGCGGGGCTGCTCCTCGGCCGAGGTGGCGACCCCGCTGGCGAGGACGTCCCTTACGACCGTGGCTGCCTGAGCCAGCGTGGCCGCCCCGAGGAGCGGCTGGAGCGGCAGCTCGGCCCGGAAGGTGTCGCGCAGCCGCGAGGCGACCTGGGTGGCGAGCAGCGAGTGGCCGCCCAGCTCGTAGAAGTTGTCGTCGGCTCCCACCTCGGCCACGCCCAGTACGTCCTGCCAGACGTAGGCGATCTCCCGTTCATAGAGGTCGCGGGGCGCGACGTAACCGGTGCGCAGAGCCGGCCGCGCCTTGCGGGCAGGGGCCGCCTGGCTGATTGAAATGACCGCCGTGGCCCCGGGCGCATCGATCCAGTGGCGCCTGCGCTCGAAGGGGTAGGTCGGCAGCGGCACCCGGCGGCGCCCCTGGCCGGCGTAGAAGCCCTGCCAGTCGATCCGCGCGCCGGAGACCCAGAGGCGGCCGAGCGCGCCGAGCAGAGTCGCCAGGTCGGAGCTGGTGTCCTTGGGCTGGCGCATGGCGGCGACGACCGGGCGCTCTCCGGGAGAGGCCAGGTGCCAGCGGATCAGAGGAGAAAGACCGGCGCCGGGGCCGACTTCCAGCAGGGCCATGCCGGGCTCGGCGCGCAGAGCCTCGATCCCGTCCGAGAAGCGCACCGGCTGGCGCATGTGGCGCCCCCAGTAGCCGGGATCCGCGGCTTCCGCAGCACCGATCCAGGTGCCGGTGGTGCTCGACACGAAGGGGATTTCCGGGGCCTTGGGCCCTGCCGCCGCGACCCGCTCCTGGAAGGGGGCCATGGCCGGCTCGGTGCGCGGCGAATGGCCGGCGAAGGCGACCTGGAGGGGCATGGCGGCGACCCCCTCGCCGGCGAGGCGGGACGCGAGCTCCGCCAACTCCGCGGCCGGGCCGGCGACGCTCACCAGCGAGGGCGCGTTGAGCGCCGCAAGATGGACCTCGCCGCTCAGGAAGGGGGTGATCTCCGACTCGGAGAGCGGTATGGCGAGCATGGTGCCCTCGCTGCCGATCTGCTCGATCAGGCGCCCGCGCTCGGCCACCAGGAGCAGGGCGGCCTCGAAGGAGAAGACGCCCGCCAGAACGGCCGCCGTGTACTCGCCGAGGCTGTGGCCTAGCATGGCCTTTGGCCGCACACCCCAGGAGATGAGCAGGCGGGCCAGGGCGACCTCGACGGCGAGCAGGGCCGGCTGGGCAATGGAGGTCCGTGCCAGATGACGCGCCGCATCAGCTTCGCCGCCTGCAGCCGGGTAGAGGACGTCGTGGCGCAGGTCGAGCCCCAGGCGCGGGGCGAGCAGAGCCGCGGCACGGTCGATCTCGTCCTGGTAGACCGGCTCGGACTCGTAGAGGTCGCGGCCCATGTTGACGTGCTGGGCCCCCTGGCCAGGGAAGACGAAGGCCACCGGCCGGCCGGACTCCGGCCAATCCTCCGAGGTTCCGGTCAGGAGGCGCACCGGGTCGCCCGCGGCGAGGCAGGCAGCACCGTCCTCGGGGTCACGGGAGACCAATGCCTGCCGGGCGCCGAAGGCTTGGCGTCCGACGGCCAAGGTGTAAGCGGCATCGGCGAGGTCGAGATCCGGACGCTCCGCAAGGTGACTTGCCAGCCGCTCGCCCGCCGCCGCCAGGGCTTCCGGAGTGCGGGCCGAGAGGGTCAGGAGCTGCCAGGGCCGGGTGCGGAGGGCCGGCTGAGGGGACGGCGCCTCCTCGAGGACGACATTGGCGTTGGTGCCGCCGAGCCCGAAGGAGTTCACCCCTGCCCGTCGAGGCGTCTCTCCTGGCCAGGGAGTCAGAGCGGTGTTGACGTAGACCGGGGAGGACGCGAAGTCGACGCGCGGGTTCGGTTGCTCGTAGTGGAGGCTGGGCGGGACCTCGCCGTGCTCCACGGCGAGCACGGTCTTGATCAGCCCGGCCACGCCGGCCGCCACGTCCAGATGGCCGACGTTGCTCTTGAGCGAGCCGATGGCACAGAAGCCCCGGCGGTCGGTGTACTCGCTGAAGGCCCGGGTCACCGCCCGGATTTCGATCGGGTCGCCCAGGGCCGTGCCGGTGCCGTGTGCCTCGATGTAGCCGATCGTCGTCGGGTCGATCCCGGCCATGGCCAGGGCCTCGCTGATCACCGCCGCCTGCCCCTCGACCCCCGGGGCCGTGAAGCCGACCTTCACGCTGCCGTCGTTGGTGACCGCCGAGGCCAGGATGACGGCGCGGATGGTGTCGCGGTCGGCCAACGCGTCTTCCAGACGCTTGAGGACGACGAGCCCCACGCCGGAGCCGAAGATGCTCCCCTGGGCCGCGGCGTCGAAAGCCCGGCAGTGCCCGTCCGGCGAGACGACCGACCCCGGCACGTAGCGGTAGCCCAGGCCGGCGTCCGCCTGGATCGAGACGCCGCCGGCCAGGGCGAGGTCGCACTCTTCGTTGAGCAGGGACTGGCAGGCGGTATGGACGGCGACCAGCGAGGTCGAGCAGGCGCACTGCACGCTATGGCTCGGCCCCCGCAGGTTGAGCTTGTAGGAGATCCGGGTGGCGAGCGCATCCGAGGCGTTGCCCAGGACCACCTGGAGAGGGTCGGCGCCCGCGGTCAGCGGATTGCCGATCAGGTGGAAGAGGAGGTAGGTCGAGAGGGTGGCCCCGGCGTAGACCCCGGCCCGTCCGGCGATGTTCTGAGGGTCATAGCCGGCGCTCTCCAGGGCCTCCCAGGCGCACTCGAGGAGCACCCTGTGCTGCGGGTCCATGAGCTCCGCCTCGCGCGGGTTGACGCCGAAGAAGAGGTCATCGAACGAATCGTAGCCGTCCATCTGGGAGGCGGCTTTGACCCAGGACGGATCGGCGAGGCGGGCAGGGTCGAGGCCGCGCGCCGCGAGCTCCTCGGGGCCGGGGAAGCGCACCGCCTCTACCCCGTCGCGCAGGTTGCGCCAGAGCTCCTCGACGTCGCGGGAGCCGGGAAAACGCCCGGCCATCCCCACGATGGCGATCTCGGTTCCGGTGAGCCCGCGTTGTGAATCGTTTGCCATCAGCCTGCCATCAGCCCCTTTAGAGGGCGAACACCGTTTTCAAGGAGAGAGTGCGTCCCGGAATGCCGAACAGCGGCTGCCGGGGGTTGAAGAAGTCGATGTAGCTGCGGATGTCCTCGTAGACGAGGAAGAGCTTGGTGCCGTTGTTGAGCTCCCAGGTGATGTCGAACTTGGAACGCGAGTTCGCCCCCTTCGTCCACTGCCACCAGGCCCGGGTGGCGAGCCGGTTCGTAAAGGCGTAGATGACCTCGCCCAGCACGATGTCCGAATTGAATCGGCCCGCCGTCAGGCTCACGTGGGTGTGCTGGTAGGTGCCGTCGATGATCAGACCAGGAATCGGCCGGTAGGCGAGGTAGTAGAACGTCTGGGTGTAGTGACCGTCGAAGTAATCACCCCAGGCCACCCGTCCCGCGCCGCCCAGCGGCTTCGTGTAGTCGGTCTGGAAACCGAAGAAGTGGTAGGCGAAATCGTAGCTGCCGGGCTTGATGACGACGCCCTTCTGGATTTCGAACGGCCGGGTGAGATTCTCCGTCACGATGAAGTACTTGTAGGCGAATCCCGACGAGTTCTTGAAGTAGGAGTTGTATTGGATGTGGCTGTTCCGGGTCTGGAGCTCGCCGGTGGCGCGATCTTCGATGTAGTCGTAGTCGTAGGTGAACCAGACCAGCTTGAAGGGTCCCCGCTCCGGCCAGAGGATCCAGAAGTAGTCGGTCCGGATGCTGCGGATGCCGGTACGGGCCATGTACCCCATCTCGTTGTTGAAGTTCTCGCCGATGTCGATGTACTCGGTATGGAAACGAAAGTGCCGGCTGTCCCAGTAGAGGTTGGTTGAGCCTGCGTGATCGTCCCCCTCGAGGCCGGGAGTCGAGCTCCGGGCAAGGTAACCGCCGGTGCGCAGGTTCTTGTGCAGGACGATGTCCCAGTCTCCGCCGAAGACCCGGTTGTGGAAGCCGGAGGAGTCTTTCGAAAGCCCGATGAGGCCGAGCGTGGAGCCGTTGCCCAGGTCGCGCTTCACCCGCCCCACGGTGTAGTTCGTGCGCGGCGCGATGATCAGGCCGCCGTAGCCGTCCGACTGCCTCGTATCCTCGGTCTGCACGCTCAGGGCGCCCAGGCTGAATTTCCCCACCTGGCCCGTCATCTTGGCGCCGCCCAGGATGGGGATCGGCGCCCGGCCGTCGTCGGAAAGGCCGACCCTCCGGCTGAAGAAGAGGTAGTACTCGGAGGCGTGCTCGGGATCGGGCCGCTGCCCGGCGTAGAAGACGCTCGACCCCTCGAGGAAGAAGCCCCGCTTCTCCGGGAAGAACAACGGGTTGCGGCTCAGGTTGACTTCCTGCTGGTCGGCCTCGGTCTCCGAAAAATCGGTCTTGTAGGTCAGGTCGGCCACCAGGTCGGAAGAGAGATTGATCTTCACGTCGCCGCCGATCTCGGTGATGCTGGACGTCGAGTCGTGATCCTCCGGCTGCTCGCCGCCGCCGATGACGTAGGGAGCGAAGTGAAAGCGGCTCCCCGGGCGCGCACCTTCCAGGCCGACGATCGTGCCGGCCTCG
>DATLNC010000165.1:0-4244 GCA_035536935.1 Thermoanaerobaculia bacterium | reverse complement strand
CGCGAGCGGATGGTGCTGATGGCCGCGTCCCTCGGCCTGCCGGCCGACCTCGCGCGGCTGGAGAAGTATCTGGCCCAGGGCTCGGGCACCATCCAAACCTACGCGCTGGAGGCGCTGGCCCGGCGCACGGGGCGCGATCCGCGCTGCGATGGAGGCCGGCGCGTAACCGATGCCGTGGCGGCCTCGGCCTGGAAGCGCGCTAAATAAGCGCGGAGGGGGCGGCCCCTCTACATCTTCAGCCGCGCCATCAGCTTCTTGATCGCCGACGCGCTCTGCATGACGTAGAAGTGCAGCGAGGGGACGCCGCGTTCGAGGAGCTCCTGGGACTGCTTCAGGGCCCACTCGATGCCGATGTCCGCGACGTGCTCGGGCTTGGCGGCGAGGACCTCGTCGGAGAGGTCGGCGGGGATCTCGACGAAGAAGGTGCGCGGGATGGAGGAGAGCTGCTTCGCGGAGGTGAGGATCTTCAACCCCGGGAGGACCGGCACGTCGATCCCCTGCTGGCGGCAGAGGTCGAGGAAATGGAAGTAGTGCCGGTTGTCGAAGAACATCTGGGTGACCACGTAGTGGGCCCCGGCCTCGACCTTCTCCTTGACCCGCCGGACGTCGAGCGGCAGGTTGGGCGCCTCGAAGTGCTTCTCGGGGTAGCCGCCGACGCCGATGCAGAAGCTGGTGGGCTCGGCGTCGAGGAGGTCCTGCTCCAGGTAGCGGCCGTGGTTCATGGCGGCGATCTGGGCCACCAGGTCGCAGGCGTACCGGTTGGCGCTCCGGCCGTATTGGAGAGGCTTCTGGAACCCGCTCTCGTCGCCGCGCACGGCGAGGACGTTGTCGATGCCGAGGTAGCGCAGCTCGATCAGGAAGTCCTCCGTCTCCTCGCGGGTGAAGCCCTGGCAGAGGATGTGGGGGACGGCGTCGATGTGGTACTTGTTCTGGATCAGCGCGCAGACCCCCAGGGTGCCGGGCCGCTTGCGCTTGACCCGGCGCTGGATACCCGTGGGGGTCTCGTCGTAGATGACCTGCGCCGCGTTGCTGGTGATGTCGATGAACGGCGGGTGGTATTTGACCAGGTCGTCGATCAGGACGAGCAGGCTCTTGACGTCGCCGCCGCGCAGGGGCGGAATGATCTCGAAGCTGATCAGGGGCTCGCTGGCGTTCGCCAGGTGCTCGGTTACTCTCATCAATTCCCTTATAACAGAGATACGGCAGAGGCTAGTCGAGCCGGGCCTCCATCCGGATCTTCACCTTGTCGATCAGGGGGAGGACGTACTCGAGGATGGCGTGGTCGATCCTGGCGGTCTTCGCCTCGCCCTCCCAGCTCTCCTTGCCGGTGGCGCGGTCGATCAGCCGGCCCTTGCTGTCGAGGAACTCGAGGGTGAACTCGACTTCCCATTCCTCGTCTTTGGGGTTCTGACCATCGAAGCTCGCCCGCAGGACGGTCTGGGTGTCGGAGGGCGCGCCGCCCCGGAACCGGGAGGAGATCGAGCCGCCGCTCTTGCCCTGATTGGAGAGCTCGAGCTTGCCGATCTTGACCGGGCCCACGAGGGCGTTGACGTCGATCAGCTTGCCGGTCTGCCACGACACGGTCTTCTCGAAGCGGAGATCCCCTTCCTGCGCCGCCGCGGTCATGGCGCCGGCGATGCTTATCCAGAAAAACAACCCGAGAATCAATGATTTCCGCACGACGGCCTCCTTGGCGAGGGCAGAGTATAAGGAGGCCCCCGCTGGGTCAAGAGAACGAAGAGGAAGCGGGCCGGCCCTCACCTTCCGGACCTGGAACGGCCGGAGACATGGGTAACACTTCAGACCGGAGACATAGGTAACACTCCGGGGAAGCGGTGAATAGTTCCGGCAGGCCGGTGAGGGGGCGGCGGCACCGTAGGGAGCCCGAAGGGCGACCGGAGGAGCCGCCGCCGCGCGGCCGATTAGCCATAGATCTTGCGTTCCCGTTCATCGAAGCGGGCCAGACGTAGGGCGCCGAAGTACACCGCCCAGAGGCCATCATCGTACTCCTCCAGGCCGACGCGCTCGCCGCCCAAGGCTTCGCTGAGAAACAGGAACTTGCCTTGCCACTTGATCTCGCCACCGCGGTAGACCGTGCGCACCTCGTAGTGGCCCGGGTACTCGGGCGGCGGGAGTTGGCCTGGGTAGGGCCGGCTCGAAGGCTGATAGAGCTCTCCCGGAGGCCTTTGTCCCAGCGCCTCATGAGGCCTCTGCTGGTTGTACTCGTAGCGGAAGCGGTCGAAAAACTCTTGCTGGCCTGTAGCGTTGCCGGCTGGCGGGCGCGTCGTCTCAGCCTTCAGGGTGCGGTGCATCCGTTCGTGTCGGCCGTTCTGCTCCGGATGCCCGGGTTCGATTCTTTCCAGGGTAATCCCCAGCTTGATCCAGCGCACCGACAGGCGCGACAAACCGGCTACCGTTGAGGAGCTGGCAAACGGGTGGCCGTTGTCGGTCCGGATGACCTGCGGCAGCCCGTACTCGCGAAAGGCTCCCTCGAACACCGGCCAGGCTCCCTCTCCGGCGACCGAAGGCAGACCCTGGATCACCAGGACGAACCGGCTGAACCCGTCCACGACCGTCAAGGGGTAGCACAGACGGCCGTCCCCGGTGCGAAATTGCCCCTTGAAGTCGCTCGTCCACACCTCGTTGGGTGAGGTCGCCTCTGTTCTCGCCACCGTCACACAGCGAGCCCGAGTCGCTTGCCGTCGGCGAGGCTCCACCAGACCCGCACGCTTGAGCAGTCCTCCCACGGTGCTCGCCCTCGGCCAGTCTGGCCCAGGCTCATGCTTCTCCAGCCACGCCAACAACTTGCGGGGACCCCAGGTCGGGTGCTGGCGGCGCAGCTCGAACAGCCTCTCGGCAACCCTGGACTCGGTTTGACGGGGACTGTGCTTCGGCGCTCGAGAACGATCCTTCAGACCTTCCACGCCCTCACGACCGAAACGGTCGGCCCACTTGTAACCGGTCTTGCGGCTGATCCCGTGCTTCTCGCAAAGCTCGGTCATCTCGTACAAGCAGCTCTCGAAATCGGCAATGAACCTGACTCGACTCATCTCGACGGTCTCGCTCCAAGGCATCCAGGTATCCCCCCTCCGATACCCGGATACTTCCTCACGAAACTGTCACCCATGTCTCCGGTCCAATCTGTTACCTATGTCTCCGGTCTGTACCCATTCCGGCCCCTGCCCCGGCCTACCCCCTCGCCGCCTCGCGCAGCCGCTCCACGTCCCGCACGGGGGGCTGTCCGAACAGCCGCTTGTACTCCCGGCTGAACTGCGAGGCGTCGTCGTAGCCCACCCGAGAGCCGGCACTGGCGGCATCCAGGCTCTCGCCGAGCAGGATGCGCCGGGCCTCCTGGAGCCGGAGTTGCTTCTGGAACTGCAAGGGGCTCATCGCCGTGACCGCCTTGAAATGGTGGTGGAAGGCGGAGACGCTCATCCCCAGCTCCCGCGCCAGGCTGTCGATCCGCAGCGGCTGGTTGAAGTCCCTGCGGAGCCGCTCGACGGCTTCCCCGATGCGGTCCGTTTGCCCGCCCAGGAGCGCCAGGTGACGGAGCCGGTTTCCCTGTTCTCCCATCAGCAGCCGGTAGACGATCTCCCGCGTGACCAGCGGCCGCAGAACCCGCGCTTCGGCCGGCGGCGTGTCCAGGAGCCGCACCAGGCGCACCGTGGCGTCCAGCAGGTCCGCATCCAGCGGGCTCACGTCAAGCGCCCGCACGTCGCCCTGGTTCCGTGAGGAGAGATGACCCGCCTCCACCATGACCGAGCCGACGAGAGCCGGGTCGAGGTCCAGACGGAGGCTCAGATACGGCCGTTCCGCCGACGCCTCGACGACCTGGCCCACGACGGGGAGCTCCACGGTGGCGAGCAGGTAATGGGCCGGGTCATAGCGGTAGAGGCTGTCCCCCAGCAGCACCTGCTTGCTCCCCTGCGCGATCACACAGAAGGCAGGCTTGGAGACCCCGTGGAGCGGCTCGGTCGGGTTTGAGAAGCGGTTCAGGAGGAGCCCATTCAAGGGCTCAACCGCGCCGTCCTCCGGGATGGCCCGTGCGATGCGCTCCGCCAGTTCCTTCTGGTAGGCGTGCGCCCGGTGCGTTTCAAGCTGGGCTCTCTGGTCCATATCCCTATCCTAACCGGCCCCGTCGGACTCTGGATTCCCTTTCAGAAGATTTGCAGGATCGTCCAAGGAACTTCCAGGATCGTCCTACTGCCCCCCGTCCTGGAGCCCTACCATGGGCTTGCAAGGAT
>DATLNC010000164.1:0-3187 GCA_035536935.1 Thermoanaerobaculia bacterium | reverse complement strand
GAGACGCCGCGGGCTCGCCCCTTGACGTCCGGGTCAACGCGCCGTCCTGCGTACCGGCCACCCACCTGGAGACCTCCGGCGCCCGGCTGGAGGCGGCGGACCTGATGTCGCTGCTCTCCGAGCCCAAGGTGCTCGGGCTGGCCGAGGTCATGAACTTCCCCGGCGTGATCCAGGGGGATCCAGAGATCATCGCCAAGCTCTGCGCCTTTCACGGCCGGATCATCGACGGCCACTGCCCCGGCCTCTCCGGGCACCGGCTTTCTGCCTACGCGGCGGCTGGAATCAGCTCGGACCACGAGTGCGTCACGGTCGAAGAGGCCCGGGAGAAGCTGCGCGTGGGGCTGGCCATCTTCCTGCGCGAGGCGAGCAACGCCCGCAATCTGCGCGATCTCCTCCCCCTGGTGACCCCGGCCAACGAGCGGCGCCTCTGCCTGTGCACGGACGACCGCCATCCCATCGACCTGCTCGGGGACGGATCGATCGACCACCTCGTCCGCCTCGCCATCGCCGGGGGAATCGATCCGGTGACCGCGATCCGCATGGCGACCCTGAACACGGCGGAGCACTACCGGCTGAGGGACCGCGGCGCGGTCGCGCCAGGCCGGCGGGCCGATCTGGTCGTCTTCTCCGACCTTTCCGCCCCGCGCGCCGAGGAGGTCTTCGTCTCCGGCGAGCTGGAGGCGCGGGGGGGCAGGATGATCCACGACCGCCGGCACCGCCGGTATGACCACCTGCCGCGGACGGTCCACATCGACCCCGAGCGGCTCGATTTCGCGATCCGCGCCGTGGGAAGCCAGGCCAGGGTGATCGGGGTCATCCCCGACCAGCTCCTCACCCATCACCTGACCCGGGAGGTCCCGGTCCATGACGGATGGGCGCAGGCGGACCCGGAGCGCGACCTCCTCAAGATGGCCGTGATCGAGCGTCACCACGGCACAGGCAACATCGGGCTCGGATTCGTGCAGGGCGTCGGGCTGACGCGGGGGGCCATCGCGAGCACCGTCGCGCACGACCATCACAACCTGGTGGTCATCGGCGCGGACGATGTCTCCATGCGGACCGCGGCGCGGGCGGTGGCCGCGGCCGGAGGGGGATTGGCCGTGGCCGTGGGAGAGCGCGAGCTGACCGTGCTCGCCCTGCCGATCGCCGGCTTGATGTCCGACTGGCAGATCGAGCACGTGCGCGACAAGATGCAGCGCCTCCTCGACGACGCCCACCGCCTGGGCGCCCGCCTGCGCGATCCCTTCATGGCCATGAGCTTCCTGGCGCTGGAGGTGATCCCCGCGCTCAAGCTCACGGACCAGGGCCTGGTGGATGTGGAACAGTTCGAGGTGGTGCCGCTGTTTGTTTGAAGGACGACAAGGACACCAGGGACCTCAAGGACAGCAAGGACCCGGACGGCAGCTTTGTCCTTGGTGTCCCTGGTGTCCTTGATGTCCTGGCGGGCGGGGGCCCGCTATAGTACCCGCCCAGGAGGACCGCCCATGACCACCGCCCCTGCCGCCAACCTTTCCGCCACCTCCCGCGAGTCCATGGATGCCGCGGTGCGGGATCTCCAGGCGCACCGGCAGGCCTGGACGGAGGTCTCGGTGCGCGACCGCATCTCCCTGCTGGAAGAGCTGATCCGCAGCTTCCTTCCCGTGTCCGAGCGCTGGGCCGAGGCGGCCATCGAGGCCGAGGGGATCGACACGTCCCTCCCCTCCTCGGGCGAGGAGGCGCTGGTCGGCCCCTACTTCGTGATACGCAACCTGCGGCTGCTCAGAAAGGCGCTCTTGGACGTCGAAGTCCACGGCCGGCCGCGCATCCCCGGCTCGGTGCGCACCCGGCCTGACGGCCAGGTCACGGCCCGGGTCTTTCCCTATGACGTCTGGGACCAGGTCTTCTACACCGGGGTCACCGCCGATGTCTGGATGGAGCCCGGCGTCACGGCCGAGACCCTCCCGGAGACGATGGCCGTGGCCTACCACGCCCGCGAGCGCAAAGGGGCCGTCGCCCTGGTGCTCGGCGGCGGCAACGTCACCTCCATCGGCCCGATGGATGCGCTCTACAAGCTGTTCGTGGAGGACCAGGTCGTCCTCTTCAAGACGCATCCGGCCAACGTCTACCTGGGACCGCTCATCGAGGAGGGCTTCAAGCCGCTGATCGACCGCGGGTTCCTGCGCGTGGTCTACGGCGGAGCCGAGGAGGGGGCCTACCTCGCCCCGCATCCCGGCGTGGACGAGCTCCACATCACCGGCTCGGACCGCACCTACGACGCGATCGTGTTCGGAACGGGGGAGGAGGGCGCCCGGCGCAAGGAGCGGGACGAGCCCGTGGTGGCCAAGCGCTTCACGTCCGAGCTCGGCAACGTGAGCCCGGTGATCGTGGTGCCGGGGCCCGAGGGCTCCTGGAGCGAGACCGATCTCTCCTACCATGCGGTGAACCTGGCGACCATGCTGACCAACAACGCCGGGTTCAACTGCAACGCTTCGCGGGTGATCATCCAGCACGCCTCGTCGCCGCAGAGGGAGCCGCTGCTGGCGGCCATTCGCGATGAATTGAGGAAGGTGCCCACGCGCAAGGCCTGGTACCCAGGGGCCGCGGACCGCTACGACGCCTTCCTGAATGCCCATCCCGAAGCCGAGCGCTTCGGCGAGCGGGGCGGGGAGCATCTCCCCTGGGCGCTGATCCCCGGAGTACCGCCCGAGAATCGTGACGACATCTGCTTCCGCACCGAGGCGTTCTGCGGCGTCTGCGCCGAGACGCCCCTCCAGGCGGGCAGCGCGGCGGAGTTCATCGACCGCGCCGTGGATTTCTGCAACGACACGGTCTGGGGGACCTTGAACGTGACGATCATCGTCCACCCCTCCTCGCTGCGCGACCCCGCGGTCAAGGAGGCCCTGGACCGCGCCGTGGCAAACCTCCGCTACGGCACGGTGTCCATCAACCACTGGGCTGCGGCGGGCTTCGGCCTGGTGGTGACGCCCTGGGGAGCCTTCCCTGGCCATACGCGGCGGGATATCCAGTCCGGCTCGGGCACGGTCCACAACATCCTCATGTTCGACCGCCCGCAGAAGACGGTGATCCACGCCCCGTTCCGGGTCTGGCCCAAGCCGATCTGGTTCGCGAGCCACAAGACGGCCCATACGATTACCCCGAAGCTGGTGCACTTCGAGGCGGCGCCGTCGTGGGCGAAGCTGCCGGGGAT
>DATLNC010000163.1:0-17575 GCA_035536935.1 Thermoanaerobaculia bacterium | reverse complement strand
GGGAAGCGCGAGCCCCCTCTCCCGCGAAGCGGGGGAGGGGGCCGGAGGGCAGAGGCGCTGATGTGGGTGCCCCTCCGGAGAGGGCGGCCACAAGGGCCGCCCCTACATGAAACGCTACCCGTCCATCGGACTGTGACGACGTACTAGGGCTCTACCAGATTGTCTCAAGGTGAGGGTAGTCGCGAATCCTGGTGTCTTTCGACACCAGGGGAGCTCCAAGCGTCAGAGCCGTAGCAATGATGATCCGATCCGCCGGATCTTCGTGGATTTCACCCGGAAGTTGGTTGGAGCGAAGGGCGATGCGGTTGTCGAGAGGCACGAACTGGACGAAGGGGAGAGCCTCGGACCGGGCAATCCATTCTTCTACCGGCATCGTCAGCTCCAGCCTCCCCTTGCGGACCAGGAGCGCGATCTCCCAGCTACTGATCGAGGAAATCAGAATCTCCTCCCTCTCCATGGCCCGGTCGATCTCTTCCTGAGCTGCTCGCGAGATCTCGTCCGGGTTCGCCAGCCACCAGATCCAGGCGTGCGTATCGAGAACGATCAACGCAGCGACTCCCAATCCTCCAACCCAACCGGCTCCAGCGGATCCGTATAGCGGATGACGGAGCCCCGGAGAGCCCGCAGAGCCTCAGCGGGATCGTGGCTGTAGGGCACGATCTTGAGCACTGGCTTGCCGTGATCCGTAATGACCAGCTCCTTGCCTGTGTTTTCGACCTCCCGGAAGTATTCGAGAGCCTTGGCTTTGAAGCTCGACTTCGATATGAGGCGTTCCATGTCCGGCCTCCTCTGCACCTGACGACCATGGTCATCATACCATGGTCATTAGTCGCGGCAGCTTGTGATCCGCGCGTACCCTTCAGCTCAGCTCGGACAGCAGCCGGTCGACTTCCTCCTCAGTGTTGTAGAAGTGCGGCGAGACCCGGAACCGGCCCGCCCGGGCTGCCACGATCACTCCGCGTCCGGCCAGCTTCCTGACCGTACCGTCCGCGTCGTGGTCCGGGTGCACGGCGGTGACGATGCCCGAGGTCTCCCCTTCCACACGTGAGGAGATCACCTGCCAGCCGCGCTCGGCGAGACCGGCGGCAGCCCGGTCGGCCAGGGCGAGGATGCGGCGCTCGACCTCAGGCATCCCAGCCTCCAGGAGGATTTCCAGGGAGGCTCCGAGCGCCGTGATCCCGTAGGCGTTCAGGGTGCCGCTCTCGAAACGCTTCGCCCCCTCGTTGAAGTCGACCTGGAACTCGGTCCAGCCGAGCTGGTCCCGCATGGAGCGCCAGCCGGAGCGGGTGGGGCGGAGCCGCTCGACGATCCGGTCGGAGACGTAGAGAAGGCCGATCCCCTCGGGACCGAGGAGCCACTTGTGGGCGGAGCCGACGGCCGCGTCCACGAGATCGCGCTCGACGTTCAGCTCCAGGGCGCCGAGCCCCTGGATGACGTCCACCACCAGGAGAGCGCCGCGCTCGCGGCAGACCTGGCCGATGCGGGCAAGATCGCAGCGGTAGCCGCTGGCGTACTGGACCCAGGAGAGGGCCACCATGCGGGTGCGCTCGTCGATCCGCGAGATGACCTCGCCGTCGTCCACCCGGCCGTCGCGCTCCGGGACCTGGCGGTACTCGACGCCGTAGTCGGAGAGGCGCATCCAGGGATAGACGTTGGAGGGGAAGTCGAGAGCGGCGCCGATGACGTTGTCGCCCGGCTGCCAGTCGACGAAGCCCTCCGCGATGGCGGACAGTCCCGTCGAGGTGTTCTCGCAGAAGGAGACCTCGCGCGGATCGCGGGCCCCGAGGATCCGCGCGGCCAGCCCGCGGACCCGCTCGGTCTCCTGGTTGCGGTCGGCCCAGTGCTGGTCGCCGGTCCGCGAGACGTCCTCGGCCATTGCCGCCATCCGCTGCACTGCCCGCCGGGGCAGCGGCGCCACGGCCGCGTGGTTCAGGTAGGCGAACTGCTCCGTCACTGGAAACTCATTCATTAATCTTCCTCCCGCCCAGCTTCAGCTCCAGGAGGAGCAGCGCCGGCAGTCCGATTCCCAGGATGCTCGCGTAGTGCAGGCCCCGGTAGAGGAGGGTGCCGGCCAGGGCATCCTCCCGGTTCATCCCCATGGCGACGAAGGAGCCGACCATGGCGGCCTCGGTCGTCCCCAGACCGCCGGGCGTTCCGGTCAGCATACCCGCGGCGTTGCCCAGAGACACGCCGGCGAAGATGACCAGCGTGGGCACCTCGATCCCCAACGCCCGGAACACGAGCCACTGCGCGAGCAGGTTGAGGAGGAAGAAGCCGAGGCCCAGGACCGCGGCCTTGGCGTGCAGCCTCCCCTCCCCCAGGAGCCGGACGAAGACTCCGACCGCTTCGTGCCCGTGAGCATAGAGCTGCTGCATGCCGCCTTCAGCCCGCTCCGCGCGCCGGGACAGGAAGCGCACCAGCGGGTTCTCCATCGGGCTCCGGCTGCGCCGGGTCCAGACCACGGCCACCGCTACGGCCGCCACCAAAGCCGCCGCGGCAGCGACTCCCAGCCAGGGGCGGCCGAAGAGCGGCGCGGCCACGATCACCGCGATCCACGTGCAGGTGGTCATCACCGTGTGGTGCGCCACCTGGTCGTAGAGCACCACGCCGTAGATCAGGCCGAACGGACGGGAAAGGTACCGGGCGAAGTAGCGCGCCCGCATCAGCCCGCCGATCAGCCGGGCGGACGGGGTGATCAGGTTGAGCGCGGCCGAGGCCATCAGCACGATGAAGCCCAGCCCGGCGCGCGGGCTGCGCTCGACCGCGACCTGCGAGGCGAGCCGGAACCGCAGATCCCAGAGGAAGTACCGCCCCGCGAGAAAGAGCAGGCCAGGGGCGAGGAACCACCAGCTCGCATGCTCCATCCGGCCGGCGAGGTCGGACCACTGGATGTCCGAGATGAGGCGCCAGGTCAGCCAGAGCGCCAGCACCGTGATCCCCGTCTTGAGCAGACGGAGGCCCCAGGTCTTGAGGGCGGAGCGCTTGGGAGGATCAGGGATCATAGGCGGTCGGTCCGGGGGGCGCATAGGATAGCGCACCATGGACGACACCCCGGAAACCCTGGAGCTTCCCGCGGAGGAGATCCGCAAGCTCGGCTACCGCATCGTGGACCTGCTCGTGGACCGGGCGGCCACCCTGCCCGACCGGCCCGTGACCGGATGGGGCGGCCGCGAGCAGCTCGAGGCCCTGTTCCGCGAGCCGGCGCCGGAGCAGCCCCGCGATCCAGGCGAGGTCCTCGACCGGCTGGAGCGCGATCTCCTCCCCTGGTTCATGCCGATCGATCACCCGCGCTTCTTCGCCTTCGTCCCCTCGCCCGGCAACCTCGTGAGCGTTCTGGGCGACGCGCTCGCCGCCGGGCTCAACCCGTTCCTCGGCACCTGGTTCGCCGGCTCGGGGCCGGCCGAGATCGAGCTGGTGACCCTGGACTGGCTCCGCGATCTCTGCGGGCTGCCCGCGGAAGCCGGCGGCCTCTTCGTCTCCGGCGGATCGGTGGCGAACCTGACCGCCCTCCATGCCGCCCGCCACGTCCACTTCGACTCGCGGGGGGAGGATTCCGGGCGCGCCACGGTCTACCTCTCGGACCAGACCCATTCGTCCGTCGAGCGGGCGCTGACGGTGCTCGGCTTCCGGCCGGAGCAGATCCGCAAGCTCCCGGCGGACGGCGAGCTCCGTCTCCCTCTGCCTCTTCTAGAGAAGGAGATCGCAGCTGACCGGGCGGCAGGGAAGATCCCCTTCTGCGTCGTCGCCAACGCCGGGACCACGAACACCGGCGCCGTCGATCCCCTGTCCGATCTGGCGGACCTCTGCCACCGCGAGGGCCTCTGGCTCCACGCGGACGGCGCGTACGGCGCGGCAGCGGTCCTCTGCGAGAGGGGGCGGAAGGCGCTGGCCGGGCTGGAGCGGGTGGACTCGCTCTCGCTCGATCCGCACAAGTGGCTCTTCCAGCCCATCGAGATCGGCTGCGTGCTGCTGCGCGACCGCCGTCTCCTGCAGGACGCGTTCACCATCCATCCCGAGTACCTGCAGGACGTCCACCGGGATCGGGAGGCGGTGAACTTCTGCGACTACGGCATTCAGCTCACCCGGGGATTCCGCGCGCTCAAGCTCTGGATGTCGGTCCAGGTCTTCGGGATGGACGCGTTCCGCCGCGCGGTGGACCGGGGGTTCGACCTCGCCGAGAGGGCGGAGCGGATCCTGCGCGAGTCGCCGAGCTGGGAGGTGACCACCCCGGCCCAGATGGGCGTGGTGAGCTTCCGCTACTTGATCCCGGGGAAGACAGACGAGGAGCTGGACGCGCTCCAGACCGGGATCGTGGACGGCCTCCGCGCCGAGGGTTTCGCCCTGGCCACCTCGACCCGCCTGCGCGGCCGGACCGCCCTCCGCCTCTGCACGATCAACCCGCGGACGACGGACGGGGACATCCGCGCCACGATCGAGCACATGGCCCGGCTCGCGAAGGGGTTGTGAGAAACTCTCCGCCTCGAGAGGAGAGCATGATGAAGATCACAGTGCAGAAAAACGGACCCTTCCGGGTGGAGGGGGACGACATCCAGATGGTCGATCCCGAGGGCAGACCCTACGGCCTGGGAGGGCGGACGGTGGTGTCCCTCTGCCGCTGCGGCATGTCCGCCAACAGGCCGTTCTGCGACGGCAACCACAAGCACCACGGCTTCGTGGATGAGCCCATGGCCCGGGATCTGCCTCCGAAGGTGGTATGACCCCAGCAAGTCTCCCCCTCTCCCGGGGAGGGCGTGCTCGGGGGGCCGGGAGAGGGGGCCGGGGGGTGAGGGTCTTTGTCCTTCTCCTCCTTCTCGCCATTCCCGCCCTCGCCCAGTCCCCATCGGCCGACTGGCGCACGATCGAGACGCCCCACTTCCGCGTCCACTACCCGGCGGAGTCCGAGGCCTGGGCGCGGCGGTCGGCGGCGCGCCTCGAATCGATCCGCGAGCGGGTGGCGGCCGAGATCGGGTACACGCCCGCGGAGACGGTCGACGTCCTGGTCTCCGATCCGGTCGCGGACGCCAACGGCATGGCGCTGCCCATCCTCGGCTGGCCGCGGCTCGTGCTCTGGACCAGCCCGCCGGGGCCGGAATCCACCATCGGCCACTACTCGGACTGGGCCGAGCTGCTCCTGGTTCATGAAGAGGCCCACCTCGTCCACCTGCTGCGCCCGTCGCGCAATCCCTGGCGGCAGTGGATTGCCCGCGTCCTTCCCGTGAGCCCCCTCGCCCTCGGCTCTCCGCGCTGGGTCACCGAGGGCTACGCCACCGTGGTCGAGGGACGGCTGACCGCGTCCGGCCGGCCCAACAGCGACCTGCGCGCCGCCATCCTCCGCCGCTGGGCCCAGGCCGGCAAGCTGCCGAGCTACGCACGCCTCGCCGCGGACGATCAGAGCTGGCTCGGCGGGAGCATGGCCTATCTCCTGGGATCGGCCTACCTGGAGTGGCTGGAGGAGCGCGCCGGTCCGGGCAGCCTCCGCAATCTGTGGGCGCGCATGACCGCCCGCCACACCCGCGGCTTCGACGAAGCCTTCGAAGGCGTCTTCGGCGACTCCCCCGCCGATCTCTACGACCGCTTCCGCGCCGAGATCACCTGGCGGGCCCTCGAAGCCGAGCGCAGGCTCCCCATCCAGGAGGATGAGCTCTGGCAGGACCTCTCCTGGAACGTCGGCGATCCGGCCCTCTCTCCCGACGGCAAGCGCATGGCCATCGTCCTCGGGTCCCGCGACCTTCCGGACCGCCTCGTCGTGTGGTCCACCGAGCCGAACGAGAAAGCGGAGAAGGAGTGGGAGGAGCGCCGCAAGAAGATCATGGAGCGCGATCCCGAGGACGTCCCCGCCGAGCGCACGAAGCCGCTCCCCCGCGAGGCGCTCCACACCCTGCATGCCCGCGACGGCGTCGAGCCCGCCATGCCGCGCTGGATGCCGGATGGCAGGTCCCTCCTCTTCGTGCGCTTCGAGCCGGACCCCGAGGGCTTCCTCCATCCCGACCTCTTCCTTTGGACCCCGGAGTGGACCCCGGAGTGGACCCCCGGGACGGACGAGGTCCGGCGGATCACCCGCGAGGCCGACCTGCGCTTCCCCGACCCGTCTCCGGACGGCACCTGGGCCGTCGCGGTGCGCCACCGCCATGGCACATCCCAGCTCGTGCGGGCCGATCTCGCCACGGGCGAGGTGCGGGAGATCACGCCGCCGTCCGTCGAGGAGGTCTACGACCGGCCGCGGATCTCTCCCGATGGATCGCGCATCGCCTTCGTCCGTCACCGGGAGGGGGCTTGGCGGCTGGTCGTCCGGGACCTGGCATCCGGCGAGGAAAAAATCCTTGCTCCGCCTCGCGGCGGAACCATGGCGGCGCCGGCCTGGAGTCAGGACACGGTCTATGCCGTCGTGGGAGACCGCGGCTTCATCGATATCTGGGCCTTCCCCCTGGACGGCGGAGAGCCCGGCCCCGTCACCCGCACCGCGGGAGCCGCCTTCGCCCCGGCTCCTTCTCCGGACGGCCTCTTCTATCTCTCCCTGGAGCCCGAGGGTCTGGATCTCCGGCGGATTGATCTCGGCCGGAATGACATCGGCCGGGCCGCGGCGCTGCCGGATCTCCCGCCGGAGCTGGCTCCCGCGATCCGTCCCCCGGACCCGACCCCGCCCGAGCCTTTCGCCACCGCCGAGGTTTCAGAGGACCGTCCATACGGGTTCGGACGGCAGGAGCTGCTCCCCTTGATCGGCGGCAGCGGCTCCTCTTCAGGCAGCAGCTTGGAGCTGGGCGTTCGTGGCGGTGACGTGGTCGGACGGCTGGACTGGCTTCTCCTGGGCGCGGTGTCCGGGAACGGCGGGAGCGGCGGGAGCGACGGGGCCGAGGGGGGAGCGCTGGCCGCGGCGTGGAGGGGCTGGCCGGTCGAGGTCGGCTTCCATCTCTTCCAGGCGGAGGATCTCGATCTCGACCGCCGCGGCGCCGAGATCTCCGGGCGCTGGGACCGAAGGTGGAGCGGCGGCGTGCTCCGCCTCCAAGGCAGGACGCTCTTCGGACAGGTGGAGTCCCTCGACCAAGAGATCGCTTCCCTCTCGGCCGGAAGCACCCTTTTCCGCAGGTGGGGAGCCTGGTGGCTGCAAACCGGGATCGCCGCGGGCCATGAATCCGGCAACACGGACGGCGACGGCTGGTCGCGCTCGACCGGATGGTTCCGCTTCAGCCTGGGGAATGAGGATTCCCGCCTGACCCTCGACTGGCGCCGCGGCACCTCCTCGGACATCCGGCACGCCTTCGACCTCTTCCAGCTCGGCGGAGCGGAGACGAGCCTCCTGCCCGAGAGCGCCCTCTCCGGCAGGATCTTCGTGCCGGCTCTGCCCGCGGGGACCCTGTTCGGCGAGGAGCACGAGGGCCAGAGGGCCGAGCTGGATCTGGGCTTCCTGCCCGCTCCGCTGTTCTTCGAGCGTCATCGTCTCTGGTCGGAAGGCCGGGGCGACTGGCTATCCCTGGCCGGGCTGGAGTGGCGCTGGTCCATCGCCCCCATCCCCCTGGGGCGCGTGCCCGCCCTCGACGTCCGGCTCGGCGTGGCCTGGGTGCTGGAGGATTTCCTGGAAGACGAGACCCGCTGGTGGGCGGTCACGGTCTGGCGGCCTTAGAATCCCCTCGATGTCCGACCATTTCCTGATCCTCCGGCTCGCCGGCGACTTCTATACCAAGGCGCGGAACACCCGGCTCCGTTTCCAGCGCCGGCTCGCGCACAACGTCCAGGACGCGCTCACCTCCCACGGCATCCCCCACAAGCTCCAGACCACCTGGAGCCGCTTCTACCTGGAGACGCCGAGCACGGCCGCGCTCGAAGTTCTCCCGCGGGTCTTCGGCATCCAGTCCGTCTCCCTGGTGGAGCGCCGGCCGTGGGAAACCATGGACGACATCGTGCGCTCGGGCGTCGAGATCTTCGGCGAGGGGGTGCGCGGACGCAGCTTCGCGGTCCGGGGCAACCGGCGGGGCGGACGCGAGCTCCTGCCGTTCGACTCCCAGGCGGTCGAGATCGCCCTCGGCTCGGCGCTGCTCGAGCACGCTCCGGACGCCAGGGTCAACCTCCGCGAGCCGGACGTGACCGCCCATATCGAGCTGGAGCCCGGTCAGGCCCACTACTTCCACGACAAGCTGCGGGGGCATGGCGGCCTGCCGATCGGGGTCGAGGGCAAGGCGCTCTCCCTCGTCTCCGGCGGCTTCGACTCCGCCGTGGCGAGCTGGCTGATGCTCAAGCGCGGCGTCCGGCTCGACTACCTCTTCTGCAACCTGGGCGGCGCCGCGCATCGCATGGGCGTGCTCAAGGTCATGAAGGTCATCGCCGAGCGCTGGAGCTATGGCACCAGGCCGCGGCTCTACGAGGTCGACTTCCAGCCCCTGATCGAGGAGCTCCAGGCGAAGAACCAGCCGCGCAACTGGCAGATCGTGCTCAAGCGCCTGATGCTCCGCGCCGGCGAGATCGTCGCCCGCGACACCCGCCGCCTGGGGCTGGTCACCGGCGAAGCCATGGGGCAGGTCTCGTCCCAGACCCTGCAGAACCTGGCGGTCATCAACCACGCCGTTTCTCCTTCGATGCCCGTGCTGCGTCCGCTCGTCGGCTTCAACAAGGACGAGATCCTCATGGTGGCGCGGAAGACCGGGGTCTTCGACCTGTCGGCCGCCGTGGGGGAGTATTGCGACCTCCTGCCCAAGCGGCCGGCCACCCGGGCCTCGCTCGGCGAGGTCCTCCGCGGCGAGGCGGCCATGACGCCGGGCCGGCTGGAGGAGCTGGTCGAGGCGCGCAAGGTTTTCGATCTGCGCGCCCTCGACGAAGCCGCCCTCGGTCCCGTGGGGCTGGAGATCGACAGCATCCCCGAGGGGACGACCGTCCTCGACCTGCGCTCCAAGCCGGCGTTCCAGGCCTGGCACTACCCCGGGGCCGTCCATCTCGACTTCCAGCATGCTCTCGAAAGCTGGCCCTCCTTCGGGCGCGACCGCGGCTACGTCCTGGTCTGCGAGGTGGGGCTCAAGAGCGCCCATCTCGCCGAGAAGATGCAGCAGGCGGGCTTCCAGGCCTGGAACTTCCACGGCGGCCTCAAGGAGATGATGGCTCTGGCGGAGCGCGAGCGCGGCTCCGATCCGGCGCTGGCGGCGCTGCTGGCCCCGGCTTTGCGGGACTGACGTTTCTCCACTTCGCGACTAATTGCCCCCCGGCGCATCGTGCTTGCGCCAACGGCTCCGCGCCGCTATTCTAAAAATTCGTTCTTGCTTGCTCGCACCCTGGACGGATGATCTACCCCTTCCGCTCTTCTGCCGAACCCACGCCGCGCGACAGCGATCCGTGGTTCCGTGCGCTTGCCGAAACCACTTCGACGGCGATCTTCGTCTACTCGGACCGGGTCCTCTACGTGAACCCGGCCACGGAGGAGCTCACGGGGTACACGGCCGAGGAGATCCTGGGGCAGCCCCCCTGGTTCGTGGCCCATCCCGACCATCAGGCCCTGATCCGCGAGCGGGTCCAGGGGCGCCTGCGCGGCGAGCCATTGCCCACGCGCTACGAGTTCAAGGTCCTGACCAAGGACGGCCGGGACCGCTGGATCGACGCCACGTCGGTCATGATCGAGCTGGACGACATCGGGTCGGCCGCCATGGTCACGGCGGTGGACATCACCGAGCGCAAGCTGGCCGAGGAGAGCCTCCGGGAGACCAACGCCCGCCTGGAGAAGGCCCAGCAGGCGGCCAGAGGGAGCGAAGAACGGCTGCGCGCCATGGTCGAGGCCCTGGCCAAGGAGAAGGAGCTCGCGCAGATCACCCTGGCCTCGATCGGCGACGGGGTGATCCGCACGAATGCCGCCGGGATCGTCGACTACCTGAACCCGGTCGCGGAGCGGCTGACCGGCTGGAGCTCCGCCAACGCCTGCGGCCAGCCCATAAGCCTGGTCTTCAGCGTCATCGACGAGAACACGGGCAAGACGCTGCCGAACCCGGTGGAGCGCTGCCTGCGGGAGGAGGACGTCGTCGAGCTGCCCGGCTATTCGCTGCTCACCCGCCGCGATGGCCGGGATGTCCGCGACGTGGCCATCCGCGAATCGGCCGCTCCCATCCGCGACGCCCTGGGCCGGATCGCCGGCTGCGTCCTGGTCTTCAAGGACGTCACCCAGCTCCGCGGCATGGAGCGGGAGATGATCTACCTCGCCCGGCACGATCCCCTCACCGGGCTCATCAACCGGCGCGAGTTCGAGAAGCGGCTCCAGCACTGCCTCGCCTCGGCCCGCGACGAGAGCCGCCTGCACGCCCTGTTCTATCTCGACCTCGACGAGTTCAAGGTGGTCAACGATACCTGCGGCCACCTGGCCGGAGACGAGATGCTCAAGCAGGTCACGGGGCTCCTGCGCTCCCGGCTGCGCAAGACCGACACGCTCGCCCGCCTGGGCGGCGACGAGTTCGGCGTGATCCTGGAGGACACGACCCTGGAGGACGCCCGCGCCGTGGGCGACTCCCTGCGCACCGAGGTCAAGCGCTTCCGCTTCGCCTGGCTGGAGCGGATCTTCGAGATCGGGGTCAGCATCGGCCTCGTCCCGATCACCGGCGAGAGCCTGGACATGGCCCAGGTGCTCTCCGCCGCCGATGCCGCCTGCTACGTCGCCAAGGAGGGCGGCCGCAACCGGATGCACGAGTACCAGCCGGACGACAGCGCCCTGGCCGAGCGCTACGGCGAGATGCAGTGGATCCACCGCATCCACAAGGCGTTCGCCGAGCACCGCTTCTTCCTCTGCCAGCAGAACATCCACCCGCTGCACGACCTCGGCGACGAGCCGCCGCTGTGCGAGATCTTCATCCGCATGGTCGACGAGGAGGGGCGGATCGCCACGCCCGGCGCCTTCATCCCCGCGGCCGAGCGCTATCACCTGATCGCCTCGATCGACCGCTGGGTCGTCCACGCCGCCTTCGTCGCCCTCGCCTGCCGCACCCTCTCCCACGGCGACGAGACCTGCTTCGCGATCAACCTATCGGGCCAGTCGATCGGCGACGAGTACTTTCTGGAATACGTTTTGGAAGAGATGGAGCTGACCAGCGTCGAGCCGACCCGGATCTGCTTCGAGATCACGGAGACGGCCGCGGTGAGCAACCTCACCCAGGCCATGCGCTTCATCGAGGTGCTCAAGAAGTTCGGCTGCCGCTTCGTGCTCGACGACTTCGGCAGCGGCCTCTCCTCCTTCGCCTATCTCAAGAACCTGCCGGTCGACTTCCTGAAGATCGACGGCGCCTTCGTGCGCGACATGGTGAGCAGCCCGGTGCAGAGGGCGCTGGTGGAGTCGATCCACCAGATCGGCCAGGTCATGGGGCTGCGGACCATCGCCGAGTGCGTGGAGAACCGCGCCACCCTGGAGGCCCTGAAGGAGATCGGGGTCCACTACGTCCAGGGCTACGGACTCTCCCTCCCCGAGCCGCTCGGGTAGGCGCGGTTCTTGCTATTCCCCCCGATGTCATCGGGGGTAGTGCTACATGGGCAATAGTTCATCGGTCCGAGTCCTTTCTTCGGCCTCCGCCAAGGAGGGCTCCGAGCTCCGTGAGCAGGACTTGCTGGACCTCAGGATCTCAGGTCCGGCCCGGGAAGCCCGGCCGGAAGAGAAGCCGGCCGCTGGAACCGCTGGGATCGCCGCGATCGATCCCCGTCTCCGCGTCCTGGACCAGATCCCCGCCCTGGTCTGGACCACCGACCGGGAGCTCCGGTTCACCTCCGCCCTCGGCGCTGCCCTCGTCTCGCTCGGGCTGGACTCCGGCCGCCTCGCCGGCCGCAACCTCTTCGAGCACTACGGCACCCGCGACCTGAGCTTCCCCCCGATCCGCGCCCACCTGCAGGCGCTCTCCGGGGAGGCCGTCGACTTCGAGCAGGAGGTCCAGGGCCGGCTCTTCCACAGCCGGGTCGAGCCGCTGCGCGAGCCCGTCGACCGGATCGTGGGCACCGTCTGCATGGCCTTCGACATCACCGAGCGCAAACATGTCGAAGAGGCCCTCCACCGGGAGAAGGAGCGCGCCCTGGTCACCCTGGCCTCCATCGGCGACGGCGTCATCCGCGCCGATGCCCAGGGCAAGATCGACTACATGAACCCCGTCGCCGAGAGGCTCACCGGCTGGCCCTCAGAACGGGCCCTCGGCCAACCGGTCTCCGAGGTCTTCCGGATCGTGGACGAGACCACCCGCCTGCCGCTGCTCGATCCGCTCGAGCGCTGCCTCGCCGAGGGCAAGGTCGTGGAGTCGCCGGGGCACGCGCTGCTCCTGAGCGGCGACGGCAAGGAATACTCGGTGCGCGATACCGCCGCGCCCATCCGCGACCGCCGGGGCAACGTGCTCCTCGGCGCCGTCCTGGTCTTCAAGGACGTGACGCAGCTCCGCGGCATGGAACGGGAGATGATCTACCTGGCGAGCCATGATGCTCTGACCGGTCTGATCAACCGGCGGGAGTTCGAGGCGCGGCTCAAGCGGGCCGTCCGCACCTCGCGCGCCGAGCAGCGCCACCACGTCCTTCTCTACCTGGACCTAGACGAGTTCAAGATCATCAACGACACCTGCGGCCATCTCGTGGGCGATGAGATGCTCAAGCAGATCACCGCGCTCCTGCGCTCCCGGGTGCGGCGCAGCGACACCCTGGCCCGCCTCGGCGGCGACGAGTTCGGCGTCCTCCTGGAGGACTGCCCGATCGACCAGGCGCGCCAGATCGCCGAGGAGATCCGCCGCACCGTGCGCGACTTCCGCTTCTCCTGGAAGGATCAGCTCTTCGAGGTCGGAGTGAGCTGCGGCTTCGTGTCCATCAACAACGACAGCGGCGATCTCGCGCAGATCATGAGCGCTGCCGATTCCGCGCTGTACGTGGCCAAGGACAGCGGACGCAACCGGGTGCACGAGTACGAGGCCGACGACACCCTGGTGGCCGAGCGCTACGGCGAGATGCAGTGGATCCACCGCATCCAGCGCGCCCTGGAGGAGAAGCGCTTCCGCCTCTTCTATCAGCTCATCCAGCCGATCGGGACGGAGCACACGGGCCGCGAGCTGCTCTGCGAGGTCCTTCTGCGCATGCTCGATGCGAACGGCACGGTCATCGAGCCCTCCGCGTTCATGTCCGCGGCCGAGCGCTACCACCTGATCGGCGAGCTCGACCGCTGGGTCGTGCACACCGCCTTCCGCGCTCTTGCCGAGGCGCAGCGCCGGGAGGTCTCGCGGGCGGTCCTCTTCGCCGTCAACATCTCGGCGCAGTCCCTGGCGGACGAGACCTTCCTCGTCTACGTCCTGGAGCAGATCGAGGAGAGCCTCGTGGACCCGCGGCGCCTCTGCTTCGAGATCACCGAGACCGCGGCGATCAGCAAGCTCGACAGCGCCATCCGCTTCATCTCGGCGCTCAAGGTCAAGGGCTGCCGCTTCATCCTCGACGACTTCGGCAGCGGCCTCTCCTCCTTCGCCTACCTGAAGGATCTGGCGATGGATTTCCTCAAGATCGACGGCGAGTTCGTGCAGAACATGGTCGACGACCGGGTCAAGCGGGCCATGGTCGAATCGATCAACCAGATCGGCCACGTGATGGGGCTGCAGACCATCGCGGAGTGGGTCGAGAACCGCCAGACCCTGGAAACCCTCAAGGAGCTCGGCGTCGATTACGCCCAGGGCTACTGGCTCTGCCGCCCCCAGCCCTTGATCCACGACGCCTAGCTCGATCGATAAGCGACCGCGTCGATCTCGACCGCTGCGCCGAGCGCCAGGTCGACTCCGCCTACGGTGATGCGGGCGGGCGGCTCCGCTCCGATGATCTCCAGCCAGGCAGCGTTCATCTCCTGGAACGTCTTCATGTCCGCGAGGTAGACGTTCGCCTTCACGATATCCGCGAGCGAAGCTCCGCACTCGTTCAGGATGGTCTCGATGTTGCGCAGCGTCTGAGCGGTCTGCGCGCCGGTGCCCCCCTCGACCAGCTCCAGCCCGCCCGGCTTGGTGCCCAGCGTCCCCGAGACGTAGATGAAATCCCCGGCGATGACCGCGTGGCTGAACGCGGGCAGGCGGCCGAGCGAATCGACGTTGACCTTTCTGGCTTTCATGGCCGGGGACTCTACAACAAGGTAGGCTCTCGCCATGAGATCCCTCTCAGCCCCATCCCTCGACGAGATCCTCGCCGCCCGCGAGCGCCTGACTGGAACCATCGTGCGCACTCCGCTCGTGCGCTTTAGCTCCGGAGGCGCTCCGGCGGAGGTCTGGCTCAAGCTGGAGAACCTCCAGCCCATCGGCTCGTTCAAGCTGCGCGGCGCGGCCAACGCCATGAACCTGGCCAGCCCCGAGGAGCTGCGCAACGGCGCCTATACCTGCAGCGCCGGCAACATGGCCCAGGGAGTCGCCTGGAGCGCGCGCGAGCTCGGCGTGCCCGCCACGGCCGTCGTGCCCGAGCACGCGCCGGCCACCAAGCTCGCGGCGATCGAGCGCCTCGGCGGCCGGGTCGTGAAAGTGACCTGGGAGCGCTGGTGGCAGGTGATGTCCGAGCACCATTACCCGGGGCTCGACGGCCTCTTCATCCATCCCGTGGCCAACCGCAACGTGATGGCGGGCAACGGCACGATCGCCCTGGAAATTCTGGAAGACCTCCCCGACGTGGACACGGTCCTCGTCCCCTTCGGCGGAGGCGGGCTGTCGAGCGGCATCGCCGCGGCTCTCGCCGAGCTGCGTCCCGAGGCCCGCGTCTTCGGTTGCGAGGTCTCGACCGCCGCGCCGCTCTCCGCCGCCATCGCCGCGGGCTCCCTCCAGACCATCGACTACCAGCCCAGCTTCGTGGACGGCATCGGCGGCAAGATCCTCCTGCCCGAGATGTGGGCGATCGCGAGCAAGCTGATCGCCGGTTCCCGCGTCGTCTCCCTGGAAGAGATCGCCGACGCCGTCCGCCTGCTCGCCGAGCGCCACCGGGTCATCGCCGAAGGAGCGGGAGCCGCCTCGGTCGCCGCCGCCCTGGCCGGAGTCCCGGATGCGCGCAAGGTGGTTTGCATCGTTTCCGGCGGCAACCTCGATACTGCCAAGCTCTGCGCCATCCTGGAGGGACGGTTGCCCGTTTAGAGAAAGCGCTATCATCGCAGGAGACCATGTCCCCAAGCAGCCTTCGGGCTCTCCTGCTCGCGAGCCTCCTTCTGGCCGCTCCGGCCTCCGCCTCCTCGCCAGGTCTGCCCGCCACCTGGAAGGAGCTCGGCCTGGAGGACCTCGACGGACTGGTCTGGATCCGGGAGATCCTCCCCCTCGACGAAGAGGCCCGCCTCGCCGCCACAAAAGACGACCTGGGCCTGCTCCTCGGACCTCCCTTCAGCGGGGGATACGAGGTCTATGCGGGCGGACGGTTGCTGGGGCGCTCCCGCGGCTGGTCTTCCTCGCTGCCGTTCGCGGCGCCCGAGGTGTTCCGCGTGCCCCGGAACGCGATCGGAGAGGAAGGGACCGTGAGCCTCGCGCTCCGGGTGCGGCGCATCGACTGGGCCTCGGACCTGGATCCTGGCGCGGGACCCGTGGGCGGCGCCTTGACCCTCGGCTCCCATCAAGCTTTGCAGGACGGCATCCGCGTTTCATGGACCACGGACCTTCTGAGCGAGGTGCCGCTGCTCATCCTGGCCGCGCTCTTCGTCGCCGCGGCCCTCTACCACATCCTCCTCTTCATCCGCCGGCGCAAGCAGGTCGAGCATCTCTGGTTCGGCCTGCTCTCCCTGGCCTTCTCGATCAACACGTTCGCAAGCACCTACTGGATCTACGAGCTCACCGCGAGCCGCGCTCTCGCCGTGCGGACGAGCGACCTCACCGGCCACCTTGCCGCGGCACTGGCCATCCAGTTCGTCTGGCACTTCTTCTCGCGGCCCATCCGCCTTCCGCTCCGCGCCTACCAGCTCTCCCACGTCGCGCTGGCCGCCTTCATCGGGCTCTGGCCGAGCGTCGAGCCGGTCCTCGCCAGCTCGACGTTCCGCGCGCTTTGGCTCGTTCCCCTGCTGGTGCTGACGACCGTGCTCATCGCGCAGGAGGCGTGGCGAGGCGGGGCGGAGGCACGGAAGATCGCGTTCGGAGGCTTGGCGCTGATCGGCATCCAGATCCTGGAGCTGGCGCGGCAGATGCTCCCGCTGCCGATCCCCCTCTCCCTGGCGGGCTTCGGGTTCGCGGCGGTCCTGGTCGCCATGGGCATGGCGCTCTCCGACCGCTTCCGCCGGGTCCACGACGAGCTCGACCTGCTGCGCCTCCGCCTGGAGGAACAGGTGCGCGACCGCACCCGCGCTCTGGAAGAGGCGATGGAGCAGGCCCTCTCGGCGAGCCAGGCCAAGAGCGAGTTCCTCGCCAACATCAGCCACGAGATCCGCACGCCGATGAACGGCGTCATCGGCATGGCCGACCTCCTGGCCACCACTCCCCTCCACCCCCGCCAGAAGGAATACGTGCAGACCCTCCTGGTCAGCGGCCAGGCTCTCTTGGAGCTGATCAACGACATTCTCGACTTCTCCCGCATCGAGTCGCGGAACCTCACCGTGGAGCGCGCTCCCTTCCTCCTCAGGGATGTGCTCGGGGAGAGCCTGGAGATCATTGGTCCGATGGCTGCCCGAAAGGGACTGGCGCTCCGCTCCTCGATCGCCGTGGGCACGCCGGAAACCGTGATCGGCGACCAGGGCCGTACCCGCCAGGTGCTGCTCAACCTGCTGAGCAATGCCGTCAAGTTCACGCAGCAAGGCGAGGTGCGCGTGGCGCTCTCCTCTCATCCCCTGGACGGCGGGGGCTGCGAGATTCGGTTCGCCGTCACCGACACGGGCATCGGCATCTCCAGCCGGGACCTGGAACGGCTCTTCATCCCCTTCCAGCAGCTCGACGGATCGCCGAGCCGGCGCTATGGCGGCGCCGGGCTCGGCCTCGCGATCAGCAAGCGGCTTACGGAGCTCATGGGCGGAGAGATCCGGGTGGAGAGCGCTTCGGGTCAGGGCTCGACCTTCCTCTTCACTCTGCCGGCAGCTCTGCCAAAATAAAGTGCTGTTGCTCGTAGGCCGCGACCAGCGCGACAAGGACATCGAGACGCTCGCCCTCGGCCGATCCGGGTTCTGCACGCATCAGCACCTCGATCTCCTGGAGGGTCGCTCGACAATCGGCTTCTGTTTTGATCGGCCTGATATCCATGATCGTGGTCGTAGACTACCGCAACCAAGCCGGTCTTTTTTCGGCCAGAAGCAGGTGGCTGTCCCCGAACTCGTGCCAGAGATAGCCCTCCCGCACCGCCTCCGCGTAGCCCTCGCACCAGTTCCTTGAAACGACCGGGCTGGCACTAATCCAGCGCCGCCCAGCAGAGGCTATTGAGATGGACACCAATGATCTCAATCACGCTGCACTACAGGGTCGCCCGGAAGCCTGCTCGGTCATTCAGTCCTCATGATCCTCGTCGACCGAACTTTGAGCCTGATCGCGAGGAGCGCGCTCACGCTCTTTCCGGACGAAAGAATCCAGGACGTCTGGAATGAAGCGCTCGGAGAATCCCGCTATAAAGCACCAGACAAGAGTCTTGGCATAATCTGCCCCATTCAGTGGGCCAAAATTGTCGAGGAAGTCACTGAAGCTAATGGCCG
>DATLNC010000162.1:0-4083 GCA_035536935.1 Thermoanaerobaculia bacterium | reverse complement strand
TCGCCCGTCAAAGGATTCTCGATGAAGCTCGCCCGCGTCTTCTCCTCGTCCCGCCAGTACCCTAGGGCGAGACCCACCCCTCCGATGTAGAGCTGGCCAGGAACCCAGTCGGGTCGCGGATTGAGCTTCTCATCCCGCACGTAGAACCGCTGGTTGACCATCGGCCGGCCGTACGGGATGCTCTTCCACTCCGGCTCCACCCGCTCGATCGGGTACAGAATCGACCAGATCGATGCCTCCGTCGCGCCGCCCAGGCTCACGATCTCCACCTCCGAAGACAGCCGGCGGATGCGCTCCGGAAGGCGCACCGGAATCCAGTCGCCGCTCAGGAGCACGAGACGCAGAGAGCCCGGAAGCGGCTCACCGCGACCCTCCAGGTACTCCACCAGCATCTCCATCAGCGCCGGCACCGTGTTCCACACCGTCACGCCAAAGCGCCGGATCGCCTGCAGCCAGCTCTGCGGGTCCCGCAGCTCCGAGGGCTCCGGAACCACCACGCCGCCCCCCGCCCCCAGCAGCCCGAACACATCCCAGACCGAGAGGTCGAAGTTCAGCGCCGACAGCGCCAGTACCCGGTCCTCCGGACCCACGGCGAACCGGCGGTTGACGTCCACAACGGTGTTGAGAGCGCCGCGGTGATCGATCATCACGCCCTTGGGCAGGCCCGTCGAGCCGGAGGTGAAGATGACGTAGGCCAGGTCTCCGGCCGACTGCACCGCCGGCAAAGCGGGCTCCGCCTCGCCCGCGAGATCCTCGGCATCGACGACTAGGCGCGTCACCCCGGACGGCCATTCGAGCTCCCGGTCGAGACGCGGCTGCGTCAGCGCGATCTCGACCTGCCCGTGCTCGAGCAGATAGAAGCGGCGCTCCCGCGGCAGCGATGCGTCCACCGGCAGGTACGCCGCACCCGACGACAGCACCCCCAGCACCCCAGCCACCTGCTCCCAGCCCTTCTCCATCACCACGGCCACAAGGCGGTTCGGACCCGCCCCCAGTTCGCGCAGACGGCGGCCGAGGCGCTGCGCCGACGAGGCCAGTTCACCGTAGCCGACCTCCCGCGCAGAGCCGAGCACAGCCGGACGATCCGGATGACGCTGCGACTGATCCAGGAATCCCTCGTGCAGCAGACCCGGCGGCACCGCCGCGGAAGTCGCGTTGGCCGCGAGCCGCGGCGCAGACTGTAGCTCCGGGATCGCCCACCGGCCTGGTTCGTGCCAGGTCCCCTCCTCTTCGATCAGCCGGTTCAGCAGGCCGCAATAAGCCCCGAACATCTCCGGGATCATCCCCGCCGGGAACAGCTCGTCCACTACGTCCCAGGTGAACAGGAGCCCGCTGCTGCCCTCGAAGACGCGATGGTCGATCCAGACCTGGGGAGTCTGGGAGATGCCGTAGACCGGCTCGCCGAGGCTTTGGGGGGTCGCGTCGCCCTCCTCGGCGGAATTGCCCAGCGCGCTCGTGAACACCACGGGCATGCTGGCCCGCGGCGCGCCAGGGCGCGTGCGGGCCAGCTCGCGCAGCACCCAGACTCCGCTCACCCGGCCATGCTCCATGTCGTTCCAGAGCTGCTCCTGGACGCCCGCGGCGCGCTCTGCGAAGGTCGCCTGATGAAGATCGACGGCGAGCAGCAGCGTGGAGGAGAAGTCCCCCATGATCCGGTCGATCTCGGGATGGACCGCCAGGCGGTTGAAGAAGGTTAGGTTGAGCGTGAAGCGCGGGATGCGGCTCCAGACCGCGAGCACCTCACCGAAGGCGGCCAGCAGGACTCCCGAGGGCGTCAGGCCGGCCTGCATCGCCCGCTGCTTGAGACGGTTCCAGGCCTCCAGGGGCAGGGTGCTGCTGAAGCGCGTGAACCGCGGCGCCTTCAGGGAGGAGGGAGCCACTGCGAGCGGCAGCTCGGGGGCCGGCGGCAGCTCCCGGACGCGGGCACGCCAGTAGTCGAGCGAGCTGGCGAAACGGGGCGTCTCTTCGAACGCGCGCGCGGCGAGCACGTAGTCCCGGAAGGAGAGAGTTAGGGGCGTGAGCTCCCGGCTGGGATCCTGATACAGCGTGAAGAGCTCGCGGAAGAACGTCTGGAAGCTCCAGATGTCCCCGAGCAGCAGGTCGAAGCTCATGTGCAGCCGCGCGCGCCCGCCCGGCAGCCGCGAGACCCGCACGGCGAAAACCGGCCAGCGCTCTGGGGGCCTCACCTCGTGCGACATCCGGTGGCGCAGCTCCTGGAGGAGCCCGGAGAGCCCGGGCTCGGTCTCCCCCCTCAGGTCGAGGGTTTCGATCTCGTACGGAGGCACGCTCGCCAGGATCTGCTGGCGGCCGTCGGGCCGGAAGATGGCACGCAGCATCCCGTGGCGATCGATCAATCTCCGCAGGGCACGGCCGAACCGGTCCACGTCGAGACCGGCGATCTCTACCTCGATGTAGAAATGGGGCGCCACGTTGCCCAGCTCGAAATCGGCGCTGCGCCCGACGAGATAGGCCTGCTGGAGGTCGGTCAACGGGAACGGCTCGTGCCAGCGATCCGGATCCGGAACGATCCCGGGAAGACCCTGCGCGGCACGCTGGCGGAGCAGGGCGAGGAGATCCGCCTTGCTCGCCGCCAGCCTCTCCCGAAGGCTGTCGCTGAGCTGACCGCGCCGGGTCCGATAGCGGAGGCGCTCCCCTTCCGCCCATACGTCGACCTCCAAGCGGGCGAGCTCCGCCAGCAGGCCAGCTGCCGTCATGTCGCCGGTCCCTCTTCCAGACTCTTGCACCTTAAAGCTCTCCTTCTTCCCAATCCTGAGTGCCTTCCGCGGCCGGGGCAGGGACACGGAGATGCTCCCGGCGAGGCAGCGGTCCACCGACCAGCGCGTGCAGGTAGACGTGGGTCTCCTCTAGCCGGAAGAGATCGCGGAGATGTGCGATGTCGCAGCTCCCGATCTGGCACAGGCCGAGACCCGCGTACGGAGCGGCCATCTCGAGGAGCTGGGTCATCAGGCCCGACTCGATCAGGCAGAAGTCCCGGCTCGCCTCGCCGTACATCGGACCGATCGCGCTCAGCTGCCCGATGAGGAAGACTACGAACGACGAGCGCTCGAAGAGGTCGCGGTTGAGCCGCCCGAAGGCCTCTTTCTCCAGACGGCCGCCGGGCGAGAGGAGCCGCAGCTCCCGCTGCTCCGGATCGTGGTAGTAGCCGCCGGCAGGCAGGTCCGAGAACCGGCGAGGCTTGACATGGACGTAGGCCTGCACCGGATACAGGGCACCAGCCGAGCCGAACAGGCGCCTGGGCTCGGCCCCCGCCTCCTGCACCTGGTCCAGGATGGCGAGCAGCTCGGCCAGATCGGCCAGGAGGAGCGGCCGGTCGGCGAACTCGCGCCGCGACCGGCGCGCGCGGAAAATCTCGGCCACGCCCGCGGAGGGAGCGCCCAGCGCGAAGCTCGCCGCCCCGCCGGTGTCGCGGCGCAGCCCCAGCCGGCCCTCCTTGAAGCTCTCCCGCGCCTGCGGATCGATCAGGAGGTCCCAGGGCATGGCCGGCGCCGCGCTCTCCCCCGCGGTCCGCCGCCGATGATCCTCCGCCGCGAAGTCCGCCTGCCCTTCGTAAAAAGCGGCCAGGGCCTGCACGCTGGGCAGGCGAAGGAGTTCGCCCATGGTGGGGCGGGAGCCGAGCTCGCTCTCCAGCCGGTTGGCGATGCGCACCATCTCGATCGAGCTCGCTCCCAGCTCGAACAGGCTCTTGCCGTCGTCGATCTCGTCGAGCCGCAGGCACTGGCCGACGAGGCTGGCGATCCTCTCGGTCGTCGCGCTGCGGGCGGCCGCCGGCCTTTCGGACGAGGCCGGCTGCGCCAGGGCGGGAAGGGCGCCGCGGTCCACCTTGCCGTTGGCCGTCAGCGGCAGGGAATCCAGGATGCGCAGGCTCGAAGGCACCATGTACTCCGGCAGCTTGGAGCGCAGCAGACCGCGCAGCTCCTCGCCGTTCAGCGAATCCCCCGGCGCCGGCACCGCGTAGCCAACCAGGCGCTTGCCGCCGCGCGCCTCTCCCACCGCCGTCACTACCGCGGTCTGCACTCCCGGACACTGGCTCAGAGCCGCCTCGATCTCCCCCAGCTCGATCCG
>DATLNC010000161.1:0-10120 GCA_035536935.1 Thermoanaerobaculia bacterium | reverse complement strand
CCGTCCCTACGACCTCCTCGGGGTAGGAGGTCAGCGTCAGCCCGTAGCCGCTGTCCGGCGGATAGGCGCCGGGGTTGGCGGTCGCGAGCCGCCGCGCCACGCCGTCGAGGTCGGCCTGCGCCCGCTCCAGGGTCACCCCGGGCTTGAGGCGGGCATAGACCTCCAGGTAGCGCTCGTCCCTCGGCGTGGGCTCCGCCCGGTCGACGACCAGCGGCAGCCAGAGGTCCCGCGGCTTGCGCCGGAAGTAGAAGTCGGGAGGGGTGACGCCGACGACCGTATAGGCCTTGTCGCTGATCAGGACCTTGCGTCCGATCACGCTCGGGTCCGAGTTGAAGCGGCGCTCGTAGAGGCCGTGGCTCAGGATGGCGACGTCGCCCCGGCCCGGATCGTCCTCCTCCGGCAGGAAGGTGCGGCCCACCGCTGCCTCGACGCCCAGGAGCTGGAAAAGGTTGGCCGAGACTCGCACCCCGACCAGCAGCTCCGGGTCGTCGCCGTCGCCCGTGAGGTTGAACAGTCCGGGACGGGTGGCCGCAACGTCGGCCAGGGACTGCACTTGTTCGCGTAGGTCCATGAGCTCGAGGTCGGACAGCTCGAGCCTGGGCTGGTCCTGCCCCAGGAACCGGTTCCAGACCATCACGATCCGCGCCGGATCCCGGTAGGGAAGGTCGCGCAGGAGCACGGCGTTCACCACGCTGAACACGGCGGTGTTGGCGCCGATGCTCAGCGCGAGGCAGAGTAGGACCGCAGCCGTGACGCCGGGGTTCCTGCGCATCATCCGTCCGGCGTAGCGAAGGTCCCGCAACAGGCTGGCCATAAGTTACCTCCTGCCCTGGATTTGCGATCCCGGGCCGGTCACAGGTTCATCTCGTTGAGCTTCGCGAGCACCTTGGCGAGTTCCTCCGATGGCAGCCCGGAGTCCGCGAAAGGTGCTGCCGTTGCTTGGGCCTCAGCGATCTTCGGACTCTCCAGGGGAGCCAAGACGGTCTGCACGGGGGTGATCAGGCTGGCCAGCTCGGCGATGGTCTGGTTCTCGAAGAGCTGGTCCGGCGAGAGGTGAAGGCCCGCCTCGTTGGCGCGGGCTACGACCTGGATGCCGACGATCGAGTCGCCGCCCAGGTCGAAGAAGTTGTCGTGGATGCCGACCTCCTGCAAGCCGAGCACCTGCTGGAAGGCCTCAGCGAGCTGCTGCTCGGCCGGGGTGCGCGGAGGGGCGTAAGGGGTGGTCAGGTTGGGACGGGGGTGCGAGGCCCGCGGGGCGCGGGCGAGATCGGCGCGCTCCGCCAGGCTGCCGCGGTCAATCGAGCGGATCTGAGTGAGCAGGACCTGGATGTCTTTCGCCGAGGCCACGACCTGCGGCAGGTCCCGGCCGCGGCTGAGCACCCGCCGCACCACCTCCACGCCCTCCCAGGAGAGAATGCCGTCGCTCGTATCCACGCGGGACGCAACTTTGGCCGGCACGGCCGGCACCGCTGCGGCTTTCACCTGTCCCTCCGAGCGCCGCAGGGTGCTCGTCTCGGTCACCTGCTTCAGCACGAAGCGCTCGATCTCGACGAGCACCTCGCCACTCTCGTCCATCAGGGTAACGTCGACCGACACGGTCTCCTTGCCTTCCCCCGACTCCGTGCGCTCGCGCAGATGGCTGTAGAGCCTGGCGCCGAGGGGCTTGAGCAGGGCTAGGCGGTGATAGGAGATGGGCAGGTGCGACCCCTCTTTGAGGAATCCCATGAGGCTGGTCGCGACATCGAGGAGAGCCGGGTGCAGGGTGAGCTCTCCGAGGTCAGAGGCGAAGTCCTCGGGCAGCTCCAGCAAGGCCAGGATCTCGCCGGAGCCCACGTCCGCCCGCTTCAGGCTCTGCCAGCGTGGCCCCCAGTAGACCAGCCCTTCGCCATTCATCATGACGGGCTCGGTGATCACGACCTCGCGCTCGTTGCACCGCTGCCGGATCTTCTCCAGGTCCCGGCGTCCAGAGGCCGTGGCGGGGACGGACTCCGGAGGAAGCGGCCCTACCTTGCCGCGGGCGTGCACTTGCAGGGAGCCCTCCCCCGAGCCTTCCAGAGGGCGGCTCACGATGCGGAAGGAGAACCCGTCCGCGTCCGGCTCGAGGATGGTCTGCACCGTCCGGGTCTCAGACTCCTCCAGCCGCAGGGGAGTCAGGAAGAGCGCCTCCCGGATCTCGACTCCCGCCTCGCCGGCCCGGCGCTCGAAGACCGCGGCATGGTCCTGGAACGCGGCGCAGGCCATCTCCAGGTAGCTGGTGCCCGGCAGAGTGGGCTGGCCGAGGACCCGGTGCTCGGAGAGGGGCCAGTGGCGCGCCGCGCCGAAGTCGGTCTCATAGATCGTCTGCTCGGCCATCTCCCGCTGGCATCGGTCGAGAAGGGGATGGATTCGGCGCTCGGCGGCGGCTTTCCCTCCGGGGTCTCCCGATAGGCCGGCGGCGACCGCCATGCCCACCTCCTGCCATGCGCCCCAATTGATCGACACGACGGGGGAGCCGCTCTGCAGGGCCCTGGCCTGCGCGAAGGCGTCGAGGAAGGAGTTGGCCGCGCAGTAGTCGACCTGCCCCAGGCCGCCGACGATGGAGATGGTCGACGAGCAGAGCAGGAGGAAGTCGAGGGGCTGATCCGAAAGGGCCGCATCCAGAGCCAGGGTGCCGCGGACCTTCGGCGCCAACACCCGGGCCGCGGTCTCGACCGTCTTGAGCTGGATGAGCCCGCCGCCCGCGAGGCCCGCGGCATGGATGGCGCCGTGTAGGGGGCCGAAGCTCGCCCGGACCTGTTCGACCGCCTGCCGCATCTGCTTCTCGTCCGCCACGTCCACGGCGAGAACCAGGACCTCGGCGCCCAGCGATTCGAGCTCCTGGACCTTGCGGATCCTGGCGCTGACGCGGTCGTGCTCGCCGTGGCCCGCGAGCCATTCCTTCCACCCCTCTCGCGGCGGCAGGGGGGAGATTCCGAGCAGGGCGAGCCGGGCCTGGAACTCGCGCGCCAGGAGCTCCGCGAAGACCAGTCCGAGCCCGCCGAGCCCGCCGGTGATCAGGTAGGTGCCCCCGCGCCGGAAGCAGAGCCGGTCCGGCGCCGGAGGCGGAATGCGCACCTTCTGGTAGTCGAGCAGGAAGCGGCCCCGGCCGCGGTAGGCGACGATCGGGTCGGACAGCCCCGCGGCCACGTCCGCCAGGAGCCACTCGGCCAGCTCGGCCACTGCTTCGGCGGCCGCGCTCCCGGCCGCCGGCAGCACGACGTCGAGGCTGGCCGCCCGGATGTGCGGGTACTCCAGCGGAATGATGCGCACCGGGCCCAGCAATGTGGCCTTGCCGGGGCAGAGGAGCTCCTCTCCCGCCACCCGCTGCATGTTGCTCGATACCGCGGCGAGGCGCATCGGAGACTTGACGTGCTTGCCGCAGGCCTGGGCAAGAAAGAGGAGGCTCCAGAAGGCGCGCTCCTCGTCGGTCAGGACCTCCGGGCAGCCGGCTTCGCAGCTCCGCCGCCCCACGTTCCACAGGTGGACGACGTGCTCGGGGAGCTCGCCGGCTGCGGCCAGCGCGTGCATCAGGGCGTCATAATCCTCCCGCCGGGCCGGCGAGACCGCGAAGGCGCGCTCGCCGAGCTGCGCGAAGCTCTCGCCGATCTCGACGGTGACGGTGCTCTGGCCTGCCTGCCGGAGCCGCTCCGCCAGCCGCTCCCCCAGGCCCTCCTTGTCGAGGAACAGCAGCCAGCGCCCACCCGCGGGCGCAGGCTCGCCGTCGAGCACCAGCGGCAGCGAGGGCTTCCAGAACGGCACGTGGAACCAGTCGTCGAGCTCGTTCCTTTTGGCGGCGGCGCCCAGGTTCGGCATGGCGGCAGACAGGTTCCCCGGTTCGATCCAGAAGCGCTCGCCTTCGAACGGATAGGTGGGCAGCGGCACGCGCAGGCGCCGTTCGTCCGCGGACAGGCCTGCCCAGTCGACCGAGGCGCCGTGAAGCCAGAGCTGGCCGAGCGCCTTGAGCACGGAGCGCCGCGCGGGCTGGCGGTCGCGGGCATGGGGAAGGGAAGAGACCGCGGCCTGGCTCGGCGCCCGGTCCGGATGTTGGGTAGCGAAGGTAGTCAGCGTGTTGCCCGGCCCCACTTCGAGCAGCAGGCGGTCAGGCTCGGCCAGGAGCTCGCGCACGCCGTCGGCGAAGAGCACGGCCTGACGCAGGTGGCGCGCCCAGTAGCCCGGGTCGGTGGCCTGGCCGTCGGTGATCCAGGTGCCGGTGACGTTGGAGACGTACGGGATCTGCGGCGGCTGGAGGTCGACGCGTTCGAACTGCCGGACGAACTGGGCCAGGATCGACTCCATCATCTCAGAGTGGAAGGCATGCGAGGTGTGCAGGCGCCGGGGACTGAGCCCCTTCTCCTCCAGCCGGCGCCGGAAGGACTCGACGGCCTCTTCAGGTCCCGAGACCACCGAGCGTCCGGGAGCGTTGACGGCGGCGAGCGACAGCGACGAAACGAGCATCTTGCCAACCTCTTCGGCCGGCAGCGGCACGCTCAGCATGGCCCCCGGGGGCAAGCTCTGAATGAGCCGTCCCCGCCCCGCCACCAGGGCGAGCGCCTCGGGCAGGGAGAAGACGCCAGCGAGGCAGGCGGCCGCGTACTCGCCAATGCTGTGGCCGAGCATCGCGCGCGGGACCACGCCCCACTCCATCCAGAGCCGGGCCAGGCAGTACTCGAGCACGAACAAGGCCGGCTGCGTCACCGCAGTCTGGTCGAGCCTGTGCTCGGAGCCCTCCCCGTCGGCACGGACCAGTAGCTCGCGCAGGTCGAAGCCGAGATGGGGCTGGAGCAGCTCGCAGCAGCGGTCGACCTCGCCGCGGAAGGTCGGCTGCGTCTCGTAGAGGTCCGCGGCCATGCCCGGGTATTGCGATCCCTGGCCCGAGAACAGGAAGGCGACCGGCCGGTCGCCGGCGTCGGAGAAGGCGGTCGCGCCCGGACTGCGTAGGGCATCGATCGCCTCCTCGCGGTCGCGGCAGACGGCGGCGCTCCGGTGCGGGAACCTCTTGCGTCCGACCCCTAGGGTGTAGGCCACGTCGGCGAGGTTCAGCTCGGGATGCGCCTCCAGGTGATCGGCCAGTTGCGCGGCGGCGCGCTCCAGGGCCGTGGGGGTGCGGGCAGAGAGGACCAGGAGCTGCCAGGGACGGGCCAGGTCGGACGGGGAGACCTCGGGAGCCTCTTCGAGGATGACGTGGGCGTTGGTGCCGCCCATGCCGAAGGCGCTCACGCCCGCCCGGCGCGGTCCGCCGTTGCGCTTCCATTCGCTCAGCCCGGTGTTGACGTAGAACGGGCTGCCGGCGAAGTCGATCTGCGGGTTGGGCTCCTCGAAGAAGAGCGACGGCGGGATCGTGCGCCGTTCGAGCGCCAGCGCGGTCTTGATGACGCCGGCGACGCCCGCCGCCGCCCCGAGGTGGCCGATGTTGGTCTTGACTGAGCCGATGGCGCAGAAGCCGCTGCGGTTCGTGCTCTCCCGGAAAACCCGGGTCAGGGCCGCGATCTCGATGGGGTCCCCGATCGGAGTGCCGGTGCCGTGGGCCTCGATGTAGCTGATCGTCTCCGACTCCACTTCGGCAGCGAGCTGCGCCGCGCGCACCACCCGCGCCTGGCCGTCCACCCCTGGGGCGGTGAAGCCCACCTTGAGCGAGCCGTCGTTGGTGACCGCGGAGCCCAGGATCAGGGCACGGATCGAGTCGCCATCGGCCTGCGCGTCCTCCAAGCGCTTGAGCACGACGATGCCCAGGCCGCTGCCGAAGATCGTGCCCCTGGCCTTGGCGTCGAAAGCCCGGATGTGGCCGTCCGGCGAGTTGACCTCACCCTCGGCGTAGAGATAGCCCACCTCCGGGATGCGGATGCCGACTCCGCCCGCGAGCGCCACGTCGCACTCGCCGTTGAGCAGGGCCTGGCCGGCCAGGTGAATGGCCACCAGAGCCGTCGAGCAGGCCGTCTGGACCGTCAGGCTCGGGCCACCCAGGTTCAGCTTGTACGAGAGGCGGGTGGCCAGGTAGTCCTTGTCGTTGGCGACCTGGATCTGCAGGTCGCTGACCGTGCTCACGATCGCGGGGTTCGAGTAGACGTTGACCAGGTAGCCGTTGAAGCGCGAGCCGGCATAGATGCCCACCCGCCGCGGCAGCCGCTCGGGGTCGTAGCCGGCGCTCTCCAGGGCCTGCCAGGCGCACTCCAGGAAGAGGCGCTGCTGGGGCTCGATCAGCTCGGCCTCGCGCGGGCTGATGCCGAAGAATGCGGCGTCGAAGCGGTCGTGGCCGTCGATCTCGAACGCGGCCTTTACGTACTGCGGCTGGCGTACCACGGAGGGATCGGCCCCGCGGGCGATCAGCTCCTCGTCGGTGAAGGTGGTAATCGACTCGACGCCGTCCCGCAGGTTGCGCCAGAACTCCTCGACATCGCGCGCTCCGGGGAAGCGGCCGGCCATTCCGACGATGGCGACCTCCATGCCCGTAGACGTTGCGGGCTCTCGCCGGTCACTCATTGAAACCTCCCGGCCGGCGTTCTGCGGCCTTCTGATTCTGTTGGAAGCGGCGTAGACGGCGACTCTTGCCGGCCTCGAGCTGCTCGGCGGCGTCGTCCGCCACGGGGGCGGACGACGGCTCCGGCAGTGCGAGGTGCTTGGCGAGAGCGCTCACCGTGGGGTTGCTGAACAGCTCGAGCACCGGCAGCTCGCGGTTGAACGCCGCCTGCACACGGCTCTGGACCTGGAGCAGGAGAAGGGAGTTGCCGCCGAGGTCGAAGAAGTTGTCCTCGGCGCCGATAAGCTCGACCCCGAGCACCTCGCGCAGGATGCCCGCGATCCGAAGCTCCGCCTGCGTGCGCGGCGCCTGATAGGAGGCGGTCTCCCCCTCGCGTTGCGCACCCGCCAGCCGCAGCAACTCGCGACGGTCCACCTTGCCATTGGGAGTCAGGGGGATCTTCGGCAGGAAGAGGAAGCTGGTGGGCACCATGTAGGCTGGCATCACCGTCTTGAGATAGCCGCGCAGATCGGCGGCCGCCGCCTCCGACCCCGTCTCCCGTACCACGAACGCCACCAGGCGGCCGTTGGCGCCGCCGCCCTCGGTGGCCAGGACCACGGCCTCGCGCACACCGTCGACGCGGCCGAGCTGCGACTCGATCTCCCCCATCTCGATGCGGAAGCCGCGGATCTTGACCTGAGTGTCCGCGCGCCCGGCGAACGCGACCTCGCCGTTCGGCAGGTAGCGGCCGAGGTCGCCGGTCAGGTAGAGCCGGTCCCAGGGCTGGCCGGTCGCGGGGTTCGCCAGGAACTTGCGGGCGGTGGCCTCTTCGTCGCCGAGGTAGCCGCGTGCAAGGTGCGGGCTGCGCACGACGACCTCGCCCAACTCGCCGATCCCCGCCGTCTGCCCGGCACGGTTCCGCACCAGGAGCTGGACGTCCTTCATCCCGCATCCCAGGGGGAGGACCTCCTTGTCCTGCTGCTCGCCGCCATCCTCAGCGGTGGCTACCACGTGATAGCCGACCGCGCGCTGGGTCTCGGTGCTGCCGTACAGGTTGACGCAGGCGACGCCCGGGGCCAGGCGCTGGAGGCGGGCGACGTCGCGGCGGGTAAGGATGTCCCCCACAAGCAGGACACGGCGCAGGGAGGGGAGGCTCTCGGCAGCCTGAGGGCCGCTCTCGGTCAGGATCTGTCCCATGGCCGGCGTCAGGTGGGCCACGCTCACGGCCTCCTGCCGCATCCAGGCGCTCAGCTTTCCGGGGACGAGGATTTCCGTCGGATCGGGGATGCAGATCCGGGCTCCCAGGTAGAGCGGGGTAAAGATGTCGCGCTGGAGCGGGTCGTGAGCGAGGCCGGAGAGCAGGCTGAAGCGGTCCGAAGCGGCCAGGCCGAGCTCCCGGCACTGCCACGGGAGGAAGTGGGAGAGCGGACCGTGCCGGCCCAGGATGCCTTTCGGAACCCCGGTCGAGCCGGAGGTGAACGAGATATAAGCCAGGTCGTCGGGACCGATCGGGATGCCGGGGTCCTCCGCCGGCAGGCCGGCGAGCGCTCCGTCGTCTGCATTCCAGGATGGAAGCTGCAGCGACCCGGGCAGCTCGGCCATAAAGGCTGCGAGCGGCTCGGGCGCAGAGCCGGCGGACTCCATCCCCAGCCAGAAACGTGGGCGCACCAGCCGCAGGATCTCGATGATCCGCGCCGGAGGATAAGCCGGGTCGACCACCACGAAGGCGGCGCCGGCCTTGAGCACCCCGAGCACGGCCCAGATCAGCGTGGCGCTGCGGTGGGCGTAGATGGCGACTGCCTCCTCTTTCTGAATGCCGTCAGCCAGGAGGTAATGCGCCAGCTGGTTGCTCCGGGCCTCCAGCTCACCGTAGGTCCAGGTGCAGGTGGGATCAGTGACCGCGACCCGCCCCGGATCGCGCTCGGCCCAGGCGATCAGGTTTAGGTGCACCGGACCCATCCAACCCGCATCGAGCTCCAGGGTGTCGTCCGGCAGCAGCGCGAGGGCCCGCGGAGTGAGCAGCGAAACCTGATCGATCGCGGCGTCCGGGCGCGCGGCGACCTGGGCCAGCACGGCCACATACTGGTCGAGCATCTCGCGGCAGCGGACGGCGCTGAACAGGGTGGCGTTGTAGACCAGGTCGAGGCGGACCTGCCCGTCCCCCTCCTCCAGGACGTAGAGGGTGAGGTCGAACTTGGACAGCTCCTCCTCGCTCGACAGGCTCTCGACCTCCAGCCCGGGCATCGAGGGCAGCGGACCCATGAAGCCCTGGAAGTTGAAGTAGACCTGGAAGAGCGGTGTGCGCGAAAGATCGCGCTCCAGCCGCAGCTCCTGGAGCAGCCGCACGAAGGAGAGGTCCTGGTGCGCGTAGGCGTCGAGGGCCACCTGGCGCGCGCGCTCCAGCAGCTCGCTGAACGATGGCTGGCCGGAGAGGTCGGTGCGCAGCACCAGGCTGTTGATGAAGAAGCCGATCAGGTCCTCGATCTGCGCCCGGTTGCGGCCGGCGATCGGGATCCCGACCAGGATGTCCTCCTGCCCGCTGTAGCGGTGGAGCAGCAGGTTGAAGGCGGCGAACATCGTCATGAACAGCGTGGCTCCCCGCCGGCGGCCGAGCGCGTGGAGGCCGGCGCACACCTCACCGGGCAGCAGCGTGGAGAGGGAGCCGCCCTGGAACGTCTGGATCGGAGGACGCGGCCGGTCGGTCGGCAGGTCGAGCACCGGCAGCGTGCCGTCCAGCTGGCGGCGCCAGTAGTCGAGCTGGCGCTCCAGCACCTCGCCCTGGAACCAGCGGCGCTGCCAGCAGGCATGGTCGCCGTACTGCACCTCCAACTCGGGAAGCGGCGAGGGCTCGCCGGCGAGGAAGGCGCCGTAGAGCCAGGCCAGCTCACTGAACAGGCGGCGCAGGGACCAGCCGTCGGAGACGATGTGGTGCAGGTTGGCCAGGAGGACCCAGTCCTCCTCCGCCAGCCGGAAGAGCCGGGCGCGCATCAGCGGTCCCCGCTCGAGGTCGAACGGCGTGGCCTTCTCCGCCGCGATCTGCCGGTCGAGCTCCGCGCCGGGCCTGGCAAGACCTCGGAGGTCGAGCAGAGGCAGCGGGAGCTCCAGCCGCTCGGCGATGCGCTGGAAGGGTTGGCCGTCCACGGCGCCGAAGGTGGTGCGCAGAATTTCGTGCCGCCCGACGACCTCGTTCAGGCTGCGCGCGAGCAGGCCGGGATCGAGCGCGCCCCGGAGCCGCACGGCGACCGGCATGTTGTAGGAGGCGTTGCCCGGCTGCAGCCGGTCGAGGAACCAGAGCCGCTCCTGCGAGAAGGAGAGAGGGAAGGTCCCGGTCCGCGGCAGGCGGGTGATCGGGGGCTCGCTCCCTTCGCCATGGCGCTGCCCGATGGCGGCCGCGAGCGCCGCCACGGTCGGCGTCTCGAACAGTTGGCGCACGGGCAGCTCGAAGCCCAGCGCACGCAACCGGGAGATCACGTGGGTGGCGAGCAGCGAGTGCCCGCCGAGCTCGAAGAAATTGTCCTCGGCGCGCACCCGCTCGCGGCCGAGGACCGCGGCCAGGACGCCGGCCACCATCTCCTCGAACGGGCTGAGCGCTGTCCGCGGGCCGGAATCGGCCGGCGCAGGGGAGGGTGCCGGCAGGGCACGGCGGTC
>DATLNC010000160.1:0-23392 GCA_035536935.1 Thermoanaerobaculia bacterium | reverse complement strand
GCGACTCGGGGATTTACCCGAGCGACTCGGGGATTTACCCGAGCGACTCGGGGATTTACCTGAGCGACTCGGGGATTTACCTGAGCGACTCGGGGATATAACTCAGCGGCTCGGGTATATACCCGAGCGACTCGGGGATTTACCCGAGAGGCTCAGGGATTTCCCCGAGAAGCTCGGGGATACGCACGAGAAGCTCGGGGACGCGCACGAGACACTCGGGGAGACGACCGGACTACAATGGGCACCGTCAGAGAGGAGGTCGAGCTTATGTGGACTGTATTCCTAACGACTGCGATCCTGATGGCGGCCCCGCCCGCGGAGGCCGCCCATTCCCACCCTGCTGAGACTCCAGCCGCGAAGGCGGCCACCCCTGCCAATACCGCCCCCCGCAATGAAAACCTGCCGCCGGCCGAAGAGCAGGCCAAGGCGGCCCTGGAGAAGTCCCCCCGTCACGGGGAGTACGTGGACATCAAGCTCCCCTCGGGGGGGACACCGATCCGCACCTGGATCGTCTACCCCGAGCGCAAGGACAAGGCCGGCGTCGTCATCCTCATCCATGAGATCTACGGCCTTTCCGACTGGATGCGCGGCGTCGCCGACCAGCTCGCTCGCGACGGGTTCATCGCCGTTGCCCCGGATCTGATCTCCGGCCTGGGACCCAACGGCGGCGGCACCGACTCGGTGTCGAGCCGCGACGACGTCGTCAAGCTCGTACGCGGGCTCAGCCCCGAGCAGGCGACCGCCAGGCTCAACGCCGTCCGCGACTACGCCATCAAGCTCCCGGCGGCCAACGGCAAGAGCGCCACCCTGGGCTTCTGCTGGGGCGGCGGACAGAGCTTCGCGTTCGCCGCGGCGCAGCCGGGCCTCAACGCCGCCGTCGTCTTCTACGGCACTTCCCCGGAAGTCGAGGTTCTGGCCAGGATCAAGGCCCCGGTCCTCGGCCACTATGGAGGCGACGATGCCCGGGTCAATGCGACCGTCGGCCCCGCCGAGGCCGAGATGAAGAAGCTCGGGAAAACCTACGAGCCGCACACCTACGAGGGCGCCGGCCATGGCTTCCTCCGCGCCCAGAACGACCGCGACGGGGCGAACCTCAAGGCGACGCAGCAGGCTTGGCCGCGGACCCTGGCCTTCCTGAGGCAACATCTGAAGTAGAGGCGAACCGGCGCTAAAGGACCATGCGGCCCGCGGCCGTGGCCCAGCGCCGCGGGTCGGCGAAGAGGAGAAGCGGCTCGCGCAGGGCGCGGAGCTCCGCCCGCGCCCCGAACGGAAAGCGGTAGCTCACGCGCGAGCCGTCGATATAGAGCCAGCCCGCCTCCATCTGCGACTCGACCACGAGCTCCGCGCCAGGCGCGAGGAAGCCGCTCGCCAGCCGGAAGTCCACCCCCGTGCGGCGGTAGAGCTCGCGCGCCCGGAACTGCAGCCGCCGCGAGCGCAGCGGCATGATCGAGCCGCCCGACGAGCGGATGCCGGCAGTCGAGCCGGCCGCGGTCGAAATCCACAGGCCCGAGGACCGATGCGTCTCGGCCTGCCTTCCAAGTCTCACCAGATAGCGGCTCGTCGCCGCCGGGTGCTGGTGAGCGAAGAGGATGTCGTTGAGCGCGGGCTCGGGCAGCGTCACGCCATCGAGGGTGACGGCAAGCCGGGTGACCGGCACCGGCTGCAGGCTGCCGGCGGCGATCGCGGCGAGCGTTTGCCGGATCGTCGCGCGCTGGGCGAGCGCGAGATAGCCGACGCTGTCGCGCGGCGCCGAGTTGATGCCCATGAGCGTGCCGGTCTTGATGTAGTGCGAGGCGGTGAGGAGCGTGCCGTCGCCGCCGACGCTCACGACGAAGCGCGCCTGGGCGAGGGCCGCGCGGGCTGACTCGTCGGGATTGACGTCGACGACGAGCGGCTCGACGCCGTGGCGCGTCAGGGCGGCGAGCAGCGCGGCGAGCGTGCGGTCATGCTCGGCCGCTGCCGGCGCCACCGTCCGCGCCACCTGCCGGCCGCTCTTCGCGAGCCGCGCCGCGCTGCCGGGACGCGCCAGCATCGGGGTCTTGACGACCACCACACAAGGGGCCAGCGGCGTTCCGGTCTCCAAGGGGGCTCCTACGGCAAATACGCAAAATAGCCGTTCACATCCATCACCAGATGGGCTGTCCCGTTTGCCATCACCGGAACGGCCGTGAAGCCCTGATAAAGGTTGAGGGTGAGGCGCAGGATCGCGTTGTTGCCCCGCGTCTGACCGTTGGAAAAGCTGATGGTGCTGGTGTCCGGCTCCCCCTCGTCGGGCGAGAACAGCCTGAAATATCCGCTGCCCGTCGGGCTCACGACCGTAACGTTGACCGAGACGGCGACCGCGTTGTTCGGGATGCCACAACGAGAGGCCAACAAGAAGGATCTTGGAAATCCCGCTTTGAATACAGGCCCGCCGTAGTCACCGTTTGGATTCCGCGTGTCGAGCAGACGGCAGGGGGTGAGGGTAAAGAACTCCAGCGGCTGGTTGAACGAAACCGGCGGCGAGGAATAGAGGGCTGCGGCCGCGGCCCGGTCGTCGTTGTGAAGCAGAGCGCCGCGGCCATCGTCGTGGAGCGAGGAACGCATCAGCGCCTCCGCCACGCCGGAATGTCCGAGCCCCAGCGTATGCCCGAGCTCGTGTCCGAAAAGCTCCTCCGCCGCCCAGCTTGGAGTGGAGCTGGCACTGAAGAAGCAGCCGATACCGTCGTTGACGACGATGTCCGCGTTCATGATGCGGTGATAGGAGTTGCCGTTATAGGACGTCGTGGAGCTCTCGATCCAGGGCCCTCCCATCGCGAGAACTCCACCGGAGCCGCAGACGAACGGCGAGACTTCGCCGTTGGGATCGTTGAACAGAATCGCGTTGACCGTGTCGTAGATTTCCAAGCCGGACGTGTCATTGGTGGTGCCCGGTCGGTCAAAGTTTATCCGTGTGCCGGGATTGCTCGCCCACGCACCGAGCGCAAGCTGGAATTCCGTGAAGCCGCCTCCCGCCAGGCCCTGCTGTCCTTCCTCGTGGGCATCCCAATGCACTTGGCCAAAGCTGTCGAAGGTGAACCAGCGCAGGTTGAAGCCGTCCGGATGCTGCAAGAGCGTGAAATCCTCGGTGATCTTGTCGAGGCCGGGAACTTCGAGGATCTGATAGTCGGCCTGCTTCCGCAGCCCGCGGGCGCGGTTGCCGACCCAGGACACGAAGCGGTCGAAGTCCCGCAGGGGCTCCCGCGGCAGCGGCTTTCCCGGCCATGCGACCGGCCGGGCATCGGCCAGATGGCGCACGGCGAGGAGATGCCCGCCCGTCCGGACCTCGTGGAAGGCCCCCAGCATCAGGTGGACGATGTCGTACGAGCCATCGAGGCGAGGGGAGAGGAACAGCAAAGCCCGTTCGCCCTTCGCGAACCGGGGCGCCCCCCAGATCCGGAGTGACACGCCGTCGGCGCGGCTCCCTCCGGGTACCCGCACCCCGATCCGAACGCCGGATGCCATGGCACCCTTGAGCACCTTTTCGACTCTCGCCCGATAGGCAGTCGACGGAGAGCCGCTCTTCGAGCCAGGATCGGAGCCCTGAATCTCCACCAGGGCGATCACCGGCGCCTGGTCGACCAGGTCCGCATCGCTCACCGGCACATAGGAGGTCGCGGATACAGCCGCGGATGCGAGGAGCGCAAGCACGCCAAGAACAAAAAGACGGGTAGTTTGCTGCATCAAGATCTCCCTGGGTGGATCTAATTCGGGCCATCGTATCAGTTCGGACACATTGGGCGGTCGTACGAACATGAGCGACTATACTGCCCTGCTGACCGACGACTGAAAAACTGGCCCACAGGAGACTTCATGAACGACCACGTGGCAGCGCTGATGGCCGACGTCAAGGCCAAGAACCCGGCCGAGCCCGAGTTTCACCAGGCAGTCCAGGAAGTTGCCGAGTCGCTGACGCTCGTCCTCGAGCGGCATCCGGAATACCGGCATGCCCGCATCCTCGAGCGTCTCATCGAGCCCGAGCGCGTCCTCATGTTCCGCGTCCCCTGGCAGGACGACCGCGGCGAGATCCATGTGAACCGCGGCTTCCGCATCGAGATGAACAGTTGCATCGGCCCCTACAAGGGCGGCCTGCGCTTCCACCCTTCAGTCAACCTCGGCATCCTCAAGTTCCTGGCCTTCGAGCAGGTGTTCAAGAACTCGCTCACCACCCTGCCCATGGGCGGCGGCAAGGGGGGCTCGGATTTCGATCCCAAGGGCAAGAGCGACAATGAGGTGATGCGCTTCTGCCAGAGCTTCATGACCGAGCTCGCCCGCCACATCGGCCCGAATACCGATGTCCCGGCCGGCGACATCGGCGTCGGAGGGCGCGAGATCGGCTATCTCTTCGGCCAGTACAAGCGTCTGCGCAACGAGTTCACCGGCGTGCTCACCGGCAAGGGCATCAACTGGGGCGGCTCCCTGATCCGCCCGGAGGCCACCGGCTACGGCTGCGTCTACTTCGCCCAGGAGATGCTCGCCACCCGCGGCCAGACCCTGGCCGGCAAGACCTGCCTGGTCTCCGGCAGCGGCAACGTCGCCCAGTACACGATCGAGAAGCTCCTCGACCTTGGCGCCAAGCCCGTGACCGCCTCGGATTCCGACGGCTACGTCTATGACGAGGCCGGCATGGACCGCAGCAAGCTCGCCTTCCTCATGGACCTCAAGAACGTCCGCCGCGGACGCATCAAGGAGTACTCGGACAGGTACAGCACCGCGACCTGGTTTCCGGCGGGCTCGAACCAGGATTCCAATCCGATCTGGGATCACAAGGCCGACTGCGCCTTCCCCAGCGCCACGCAGAACGAGATCAGCGACAAAGACGCCACGAACCTCCTGCGCAACGGCGTCTACGTGGTGGCCGAGGGCGCGAACATGCCCTCCACGATCGAGGCGGTCAACCAGTTCGTGGACGCGAAGGTCCTTTACGGCCCGGGCAAGGCCGCCAACGCCGGCGGCGTCGCCACCTCAGGCCTGGAGATGTGCCAGAACAGCATGCGCTACAGTTGGTCGCGCGAGGAGGTGGACGAGAAGCTCCACCGCATCATGAAGGACATCCACAAGGCCTGCGTGGAGACCGCGGACCGCTTCGGGACACCCGGGAACTACGTGAACGGCGCGAATATCGCGGGATTTCTCAAGGTGGCGGACGCGATGATGGATCAGGGGCTCGTGTGAGTTAACACCATGGCCAACGGCCACCGCAGCCACGCTTCCTACCAGGACCTGATGCGCTACCGCATCCTGGACATCCTCCTGGTGGCTACGCCCTACGACAGCTTCCTCCTGGAGGAGGCGGGCGAGCTGAGCGAGCGGCTGGCGGGCGAGTTCCGCAACCTGGACGTGCACTATGCCCCGGGCCTGACCGTCGCATCGACCGGGACCGAGGCCATCGAGATCGCCAAGCGCCAGCGGTCGATCAACCTCATCCTGACCACTCCCCACGTGGCCGACATGGACGCGGCCGAGCTCGCCCGCCGCGTGCGCGAGTCGGGCATCCGGCGCGACCTGCCCGTGGTCCTCCTGGCCTGGGACACCAGCGATCTTCAACCTGATACCTCGCTCTTCGAGCGCGCCTTCCTCTGGCAGGGGGACGCGCGCATCCTGCTCGCCATCGTCAAATCGGTCGAGGACTGGCGCAACGCCGAGCACGATACGGGCACCCCGGAGATACCAGGCGTGCCGGTCATCCTCCTCATCGAGGACGACCCGCGGCGCTACTCCTCGTTCCTGCCGGCCATGTACGCGGAGCTCCTCCACCACTCGCAGCAGGTGATCGCGGAGGGGCTCAACCTGTCGCAGAAGATCCTGCGCATGCGGGCGCGCCCCAAGATCCTCCTCTGCACCCATTATGAGGAGGCGCAAAAGGCGTTCGAGGCCTACCGCGAAGACTTGCTCGGGATCATCTCGGACGTGGAGTTCCCGCGCGGCGGCCGCAGCTCTCCAACGGCCGGGCTCGACTTCATGCGCACGGTGCGCGAGGCCTACCCGGATACGCCGATCGTCCTCCACTCCTCGCGGCCGGAGTTTGAAAGGCAGGCGCGCGAGGTGGGAGCCGGCTTCCTGCGCAAGGGATCGCACCACGTGCTGGGCGAGCTGCGCCGCATCCTGCTCGAGGACTTCGGCTTCGGCGACTTCGTCTTCCGCCTGCCGGATGGCACCGAGGTCGGCCGGGCCGGCGACCTGCGCAGCCTGGAAGAGCAGCTCGCCTCGGTGCCCGCGGAGTCGATCCGCTACCACGGCGCGCGCAATCACTTCTCCCGCTGGCTGCGGGCGCGCGCCGACTTCGGCGTCGCCCACGCCCTGCGGCCGCGCAAGGTGGACGACTACCCTACCCCCGAGGCCCTGCGCCAGGATCTGATCCACGCCATCGGCGACTACCGCGTCGAGCAGGCGCAGTCCGTGGTGGCCGACTTCCGGCGCGACGGCTTCGACTTCAGCACGGATTTCTACCGCATCGGCAGCGGCTCGCTCGGCGGCAAGGCGCGCGGCCTCGCGTTCGTCCGCCGGATGCTGGCCCAGAGCGGGCTGCGCAAGAGCTTCCGCGGAGTCGAGATCTTCGTGCCGCCCGCGGTGGTCCTCGGGACCGACGTGTTCGAGCGCTTCCTGGACGCCAACGACCTGCGCCGCTTCGCCATCGACTGCGAGGACGAGCAGGAGATCTGGCGCCGGTTCCGCGCCGCGCCGTTCCCCGAGGAGGCGGAGCGCGACCTGCAGGCGTTCCTCGAAAAGGCCCGCTTCCCGCTCGCCGTGCGCTCCTCCAGCCTCCTGGAAGACTCGCAGCACCTGCCGTTCACCGGGGTGTACGACACCCTGATGCTGCGCAACAACGCCTGGAGCGTGATCGACAGGCTCCGGCAAACGGTGCTCGCCATCAAGAGGGTCTACGCGTCCGCCTTCTCGCGCGCGGCCAAGAGCTATCTGGCCGCGACCCCTTACCGCCTGGAGGAAGAGAAGATGGCCGTCCTCCTCCAGAAGATCGTGGGCTCCCCCCACGGAAGACACCGGGAACGCTTCTACCCGGACATCTCGGGCGTGGCCCGGTCCTACGACTTCTACCCGCGTCCGCCCATGACGGCCGGCGACGGCATCACCGCGGTCTGCCTGGGCATGGGGCGAGGGGTGGTCGAAGGCGGGGCCTGCCTGCGCTTCTGCCCGCGCTACCCGCAGCACGTGCCGCAGCTCTCCTCGGTCGAGGAGGCTCTCGAAGGCACCCAGCGCTCCTTCTGGGCGATCCCCATGATGGGGGACCAGCAGGATGAGCTCTCCATGCGCGAAGAGCTGTACGGGCTCGACGTGGCCGAGGCGGACGGCACCCTTGCCGCCGTGGGCTCCACCTGGTCGCCGGAAAACGAGGCGATCTACGACGGGCTGTCGCGCCAGGGCACGCGGCTCGTCACCTTCGCGCCGGTGCTCAAGCAGCGCCTGTTCCCCCTGGCCGACATCCTGACGACGCTGATCGAGGCGGGGACGAAGGGCATGGGCGGGCCGGTGGAGATCGAGTTCGCCGTGAACCTTGCCGTTCGAGAGCTCGGAGTCCTGCAGATGCGCCCGCTGGCCCTGGCGAGGGAGGCCGAGGCGATCGAGCTCGGCCACGTGGGAGAGCTCGCTCCGGAAAGCGCGGTCTGCTGGAGCCGCTCCGTGCTCGGCCATGGCCGGATCGAGGGCATCCGCGACCTGGTGGTGGTGGACTTCCAGCGCTTCGAGAGGGCGCGCAGCCGGGATGCCGCGACCGAGATCGCCCGTCTCAACCGCGCGCTGCTCTCCCAGGGGGCGCCCTACCTGCTGATCGGGGTGGGACGCTGGGGCTCGCGCGATCCCTGGCTCGGTATCCCGGTCACCTGGGATCAAGTTGCGGGAGCGCGGGTGATCGTGGAGGCCGGGTTGCGCGACGTGCGGGTGGAGCCCTCCCAGGGGAGCCACTTCTTCCAGAACCTGACCTCGTTCCACGTCGGGTACTTCACGGTGAATTCCGGGGCCACTCCGGACGCGATATCGGGTTTCGTGGACTGGGACTGGCTCGGCGCGCAGCCCGCCCTGAGTGAGACCGCCCACGTCCGCCACCTGCGCCTGGAGAGCCCGATCCTGGTGAAGATGGACGGCCGCAAGGGCGAAGGGGTGATCCTCAAGCCCTCAGTATCTGCTTCTCCCCTATAATCAGGATGTAAAGCGACCCGTCTGGTCGTCAAACAGACATGGACCACGAGGACAGCGCCGACCTGGTGAAGCGAGCCCTGGCCGGCGATAAGACCGCCCTGACCCGACTGGTTGCCAAGTTGACGCCTGTCATCCAGGCGCGTGTGGCCCGCACCCTGCTGGCCCGCCGGTCGCGCCTCGGCAGCGGACGCGACGTCCGCCAGGAAGTAGAAGACATGAGCCAGGAGGTCTTCCTCTCCCTTTTCACGCGGGATGCCTACATCCTCCGCAGCTGGCAGGCCGAGCGCGGCCTGTCGCTCGAAAATTTCGTCGGCCTGGTGGCCGAGCGGCACGTGATCTCCGTCTTCCGCGGCAAGCGGAACCCCTGGAAAGAGGACCCCACGGCGGCAGAGGACCTCGACGTCACCTCGCCGGACCGGGGGCCCGAGGAGGTTACGGCCAGCCGCGAGCAGTTGAGCCTCCTGCTCGAGCGGCTGCGCGAGAAGCTGAGCCCGCTGGGTTATCAGATCTTCGTGCTCCTCTTCCTGCAGGAGATGTCCGTTCCGGAGACGATGGCGGCGAGCGGCCTGAGCGCTGACGCCGTATACCAATGGCGCGTCCGGCTGCGACGCCTGGCCCAGCAGCTGCTCGCCGAATTGTCAGGAAAACCCTCCCCCGCGCGAAAGACCCAAGAGGAAGATGACGGATGAGCGAGGATCGTCTATTGCGCGAATTGGGCCACCTGGCACAAGAAGAGGAAGGGGCAGAAAGAGCCCGCCTCGACGAACGCTGGGACCGCCTGGCCGCCGGGACACTGACCGCGGAAGAAGAAGCGGAGCTGCGCGCCCTCGCCGAGACCTCCCCCGAAGCCCGCGAGGCCTGGGAGGCCTTCCGGCCGCTCGGCCCCGAGTTCCAGGCCCGGGTGGTCGAAAAGATCTCCGCCGAGCTGCCGCCGAAGGAGTGGTGGGGACGGTTGCTTTCCTTCCGTCCCACCCCCAGGTTTGCGGGCTGGGCGACCGCGGCGGCGGCGGCTGTTCTCGCGGTGTTCCTGCGCCCAGGCGCGCCGATCCCGGTTTACCAGATTGCCTCCATCTCCGGCGGCTCCAGCGAAATGAGGGGGGAGCAGGCCGAGGATTTCGCGCCCGGCGATCCCATCGAAGTGCGCCTCCGCCCTGCAAAGGAATCCCGCCCAGGTCGGCTGGACGGGCAGCTCTTCCTCCTCCGCAGTGGCGAGTCGCGCCGCTTGAAGACGCAGATCGAGTTCTATCCCGGTGGAGCGGCGGAGATGAAAGCCTCGCTCGATCCCGACCTTCAGCGGGGGGCTTGGACGCTCTGGGCCGTGGTAGGCCGGCGGGGCGACCTGCCGGACCCGGCCGAGCTGCAATCGCTCGCCGCGCAGGGCGAGGTCCAGCGTGAGGATTGGATCGCCGTTTCGACAGATATCCGCATCCGTCCCCGAGGCCCGTAAGGCATGGCTCGATTCCGCGGCGCTCTCCTCCTGCTCCTGGCAATTGGCACTGCCTGTGCCCCCCCTCCGCCCGTCCCCTCGCCTTCCGCACCACCGCTGCAGGTGGAGTACGCCGGCTGCAAGGCCGTGCTGGTCCCGGGGCCGGTCTGCGTGCTCGATCCGAGCCGCAAGCTCCAGATCTGGGTCGGAGCTCCGGACGCGGGAATCGAGATCCAGGTGGACGGGAGGCGGATCGACACCGCCGCGGAGCTCATCCGAGACGGACAGCGATTCTCCCTGGTCCTGCCTTCCGGGGCGAAGAGGGTGGACGTGCTCGTTGCGGCGCGGCGGGATCAGGAGCCGTGGTCCTTGTCCTTTGGAAAGCCGGAAGCCCTTCAGCGCGACCTGCAGGGCGAAATCAGGCGGGCGATGCTGCGCGTGGACGAAAATATCCGGAGCCGCCAGCTCTCGACGGCCCGCAAGACGCTGCAGTCCGTCAACGAGCTTCCCCCAGAAGCGCCCGCGGAATCCCATTTCCTCACCGGCTTTTATCGCGGTGCGCTCGCCCAAAGGGAAGGAGATTACCGGCGGGCCCTGGACGAATTCCAGAGGTCCGTGGAGATCGCGGAGCGGGTGAAACTGGACGTTTACAAACGGATGGCCGAGGAGGTGCTGGCCCTGCTCCTGCGCGAGATGGGCCGCTCCCGCGAGTCCGCCGAGCTTTTCAAGCGCCTGAACGAGACGTCGCAGGCCGCGAGTCCCGATGTCGAAGCCCGGCTCCTCAACAATCAAGCCTGGTCTGCGCTGCTCGCCCGCGAGGCCGGAGAACGCTTCAAAGATCCCACCCCCCTTCTCGAAAGAGTGCTGGAGACGTACGCGGCCTGCGAGTGCCTCGAAGAAAGAGTGACCGTCATGCTCAACCTCGCTTTGGCTCATCTACAGGAGGGTCGTCTATCAAAGGCGAAGGACCTCCTGGCCCAGGCGCGTGCGCTCGAACCTCATGGACCCATTCCTCGCACGCTGTGGCGGCTCGATCTGGAGGCGCGGATCGCTCGGAGAGAAGGACGGCCCGAAGAGGCATTGAGCCTGTTCGACGATCTCGAAGAGCTTGCGTCCGGCGCGAGCTCCCCCGACGGCAGGTTGCGGGCCGCTTTTGGACAGGCGCAGTGTCAGCGGGACCTCGGCGATCAGGCCGCGGCTCTCGAAACCCTGCGAAAGGCCGAGGCCCTGCTCGACGCGCAGAGCCTTCAGGTCCCTGTCCATGAAGGAAGGGAGACCTTCGTGGCGACGCGTCAGGCGATCGTGAGCTTCCATATCGAGCTCCTCCTCGACCAGGGCCAGATCCCGCAGGCCCTGGAGGCGGCCCGCCGTGCCCGGTCGCGGGTGCTCAGGCAACTCGCGCATGCCGACCGCCTGGCGAGCCTGCCGCGGGATCGGCGGGCCTACTGGGCGCGCCTCTTGATGGACTACCAGGAAAGGCGCGCGGCTTTGGAGGCTCGAGCGAAAAACGACTGGAAGCTGCCCGGCGACCAGCGTCGGCAGGAGCGGGCTGCCAGAAGGTTGGAAGCGGAGGCCGTGAAGAAGCTCCTGGACAAGGCCTTCCTGGTTTTCGGAGACTCCGAAGAGCGGCCGGAGGAGGAAGGGTTTCCTCCGCGCCCCGGAGAGCTGATCCTCGTCTATCACCAGCTCTCTCCCACAGGGTGGGTGGGCTTCGCCGCGGCTGGAAAGACGGTTACGGCGCGCCGCTTCGAGCTGCCACCGGCGATCCCATCCAGGCCCACCAAGGAGCTGGGGCGGCAGCTGCTGCAGCCATTCAGTGCCGCGATCCGAAAAGCCGATCGCATCCGGGTCCTGGCCTGCGGCCGTCTGCAGGGCGTCGACTTCCACGCGCTGCCTTTCGATGGCGACATCCTCCTTGCGAGCGTTCCCGTGGTCTATGGGCTGGATCTCCCCGTCTCCACGGCTTCCGCGCCAGCTCCGGAACGGCACGCGCTTCTGGTAGCAGATCCCCGGGACGATCTGCCGGGCGCGCTCGCGGAGGCCCGCAAGGTCTTGAAGGTCCTGAATTCCGGGTTTCGGCCCTGGAGCACAGAGGAATTGAAGGGCGAAGAGGCTTCGGCGGAAACAGTGCGGGGCCGGCTGGAAAACGCCGGTCTCCTGCACTATGCCGGCCATGGCACCTTCTCCGGGTCCGGGGGTTGGGAGAGCAGCCTGCTTCTCGCCGGGGAGACCCAATTGACCCTTGGCGACCTGCTGGCGCTCAACCAGCAAGTGCCGGCCTGGGTCGTCCTTTCCTCCTGCGACACGGGCCGGTCGTCCACCGAGATTCCCGTTTCCGGCCTCGGCCTGGCACAGGCCTTCCTCCTCGCCGGCTCGCGGGAGGTCGTGGCTTCCACCCGGCCCGCCGCCGACCGCGAGGTGCCTGAATTCTTCGCCGAGCTCTACCAGCATTGGGACCGCGAGCCCGACCTCGCCGTGGCGCTCCAGCACGCCCAGCTCTCCTGGCGGAAGCGGGCTCCCGGAGAGGACTGGGCAAGCTTCCGCCTGTTCGAGCCCTGAGCCTGCTCCCGCGGCCTCTTGTCAGAAACCGCATTCCGGAGGCGAAGGCCCTTCATGGACCAGGAACGTGAAACCACGGCGTTCATAAGGAGACCCACCACCATGCGAAAGCAAGTCCTCTGGCTCGCGCTCTGCACCGGCCTCGGGCTGAGCGCTTGCGCAATAGGGCGGCCGCAGGCCCCGGCTGCACTGCTCGACACCTCGAAGGCCTGCGCCAGTTGGCGCTGGATCGGGATCAGCCGGCCCGGGGCTCAATGTCCCGACGTACCGGGCTGGACCGTGCGCCCCCTCTTTCCTCAACTCGCTCCTGTCGAGGGCGAGCAGAAGTGCCCTGGCTACAAGCCGCCTGTGGACGACAAGGACACGACCACATTCTCCCCGTCTTCCCGACGGGCTCCCGTCCAGCCGGAGCTGGAATGTCCTGACTACTGGCCACCCTTGGCCGACGTCCCCAAGCCCGAGGTGATCCGAGAGCTCAACCGCTTCTGTGTCTATGAAATCGCGGGCGGAAAGAAGGGCCTCAAGGAGATTCCGTCTCCAGCCACCGCGAGCCCCGAGCTGGTGCGGTTCGATCGAGACTGTGCTGCCCTCTCGCCATCCGAAAGGTACCTCGAGGCAAAGAGTTGGAAGACCGATCCCGATCCGGAGAAGCTCCTTGCGTACGCGGGAAAACCAAGTACACCGCTTCAATTGGTGCATGACGAGCGAAGCGTGCGCCTGGCCTTCCTGGATACCCAGCCGACCTCGGAGGACGTCCCCTTGAAGCAGGGACGCTCGCCCCATGGCTTCACCCTTGCCCAGATCGCTCAGGAGCTGGTCTGCAGCCCGGAGCCAAATGAGCAGGAGCCGTACAAGCGCTGTGCCGCACAAATCACCACCCGGCTGGCGCTGCCGATCCTCGAGTTCAACGCGGAGCATCCGAAAGACAACGTGACCGACCTGGAGAGGGGAGGCTTCTTCGGCATGCAGAGCGATCTCGCCGTGGCCATCAGGCAAGAAGTCGACAGCTGGCTGGCACAGAGGACGGAAAAATCGCAGAAGCACCTCGTGCTCAACCTTTCCCTGGCCTGGGACGGAAGGCTCTTCGGCGGGCTCAACGGAGAGCAGACCGCGGACATGAAAGCGGGAACGCAGGCGGTTTATCGTGCCCTGCAGTACGCCGCCGGCTTCGACGTCCTGGTGCTCGCGGCGGCTGGCAATCAGAAACTTGAGCCCTGCGTGAACTACGGGCCGCTCCTTCCGGCCGCCTGGGAAGAAACAGCTCCGCGGGAGAACTGCTGCGGCGAGCCTGATAAGAAACCAGCGCCGCTCCTGTACGCCGTGGGCGGCGTGCAAGAGGACGGCTCTCCTCTGGACAACGCCCGTCCCGGCGGGATGCCGCGGCGCGTCGCCTACGGCAAAACCGAAGTGTTTGAAGGCAGCTCCGTGGCCACGGCTATCGTCTCGTCGATCGCCGCCGTCCTGTGGGATGCCAATCCGGATCTCAAGTCCTGGCAGGTCATGGACCGTCTTGACAAGGCCGGGGAGACGCTGCTCGTGAGTGCGGACGTGGCCGGAGCTGAGTTGCCCCGGCAGGCAGACTTCTGGTTCATCCCGAGCACTCCAGATCCTGACCGGTCCGCTGGCCGGTCCCCTTTCGGGGCGCCTCCGGTCCGCAGGCTCTCGCTCTGCAGCGTTCTCCATCTGCCTTGTTCCCCGGAAGCTTTCCCCGTGCCGCTTGCTGGCGACCGTCGCAAAGTCGACATCCCCAAGCTTTCGACGAAGGGTTCCTGCCAGCCATGGCTCCTCCCGCAGCCTGACATCCTGCCCTGCCCAGCCTGCGATCCCCCCAAGAATTAGACGCCAAACGCCGGCCGCGCAGGACCGAGCCGGCGTTTTGAATTTCCCTTCCTTTCGTTGTCAGAAAACAACTGCCAACCGCGAAGCACATGGATGACACGGCCATGACCTGACATCGAAAGGAGATTTCCTCATGAGCGAAGATCCGAACACAAGCGGACAGAAAGCTGCCGCAAAACCACGCCCCAGGTCGAAGATCGAACCGGAGCGCCAGCACTTCCGAGCGCTCGTGCTGAGCAACCCGAACTACTTCGGCAACCTCGAGGCCAGCAAGCTCCCTCCGGTCAAGATCCTGAAGAGCATCACGTCCTTCGAACAGCTCGTCTGCGCGGGCCTGAACCCGCCCGCCGACCGGCTCGAAGCGATCATTCACGTCAAGCAGGACGCGGGATATGGCGGAGACATCTGCTCGACGGGGACTCGCGAGTACGTCCGCTTCTACGTCGACCTCCACGACAACGGCGTCTGGCACGACGTCGGACTCACCAGCGTCCGGGTGCACGACATCCCCGGCGACAAGCCTCTCTGCTATGCCGTGCGGCTCGACTTCGAGCCGATCAGAAAGCTGTGCACCACGCAAAACATTGTCAAGGTGAGGGCGATCCTCTCGTGGAACGCCGTGCCGCCGGCCAACACCCCGGGCTTCATTCCCGTCTACGGCAACCGGGTCGACGTGGAGGTGCAGATCCGGCCCCGGTTCTTCTTCACGGTCGGCGACTTCCTCAAGGAGCTCACGCTGGCCGACGTCAAGATTCCGGACCCGCTCGGACCCGTTGTCGAGCTCCTGGATCCGGAGCTCCAGCTCAAGCCACTCCCGCTGCAGACGCTGGGCTTGGAGCAGAAAAGAAAGCTTTACGCCGAGCAGAAGGTTCCGGTCCACCGGTTCGCCTTTGCCGAGAGCCACAAGCTCCTCGCATCGGCCGATCTCGATCCAGGGATCTTCTCCGGGGGCGGCAAGAGCCCGCTCGTGAACCTGGGGCTGAGCGCGAACGAGCTTCAGGGCCTGCTCGGCTTCTTCCAGCAGGCCACCGACGGCAACACGGACTTCGAAGAGCTGCGGTGCGTAGGGCTGCGGCCCGGGCTCGACCTCCTGGAAGGGGTTCTGACCGTCAAAAAAAGCTCCGGTTATTCGGGCGGGCTCTGTACCCAGGGCTCCACGGAGTACGTGGCCTTCTGGATCGATTTCGGAACCGGGGGCGGCTTCACCTACATGGGCACGGCGACCGTGCGGGTCCACGACCTCTCGGCCATCCCCGCCCAGGGGATCCAGTACGCCGTCTTCCTCAAGACCGATCTGAGCAAGCACATCGTCCCCTGCACCGCGGGACCCCGGGTCGTGCGCCTGCGCGCGATCCTCTCGTGGGAAGCTCCGCCGCCGCCGGGCAATCCCAACCATGTCCCGATCTGGGGCAACCGGGAGGAGTGCCTCATCCAGCTCCGGCCCGGCGTGGTCACCGGTCACATTCCCGTGATCGAGACCGTGGGCAACATGGGCATCGACGACATCGATCCGGCGACCGGGCTGGCCACGGGCAGCGGAGTCGGTGCGGCCTTCACAGCGAACGAAAGCCCGTTCGGCGGCGTGATCAAGATCACCGGCCGGATCGGGGATCCGCCCGATAACTTCAACGGCCCCGCCGCCAGGTTCAAGTACAGGATCGAGGTCAGCCGCGCCAGCGTGAACGACTGGAAACCCCTGACCAACACGATCCAGGTGAAAATCTCGGAGTTCCTGAACGGTGTTCCGCAGGACTGCGATCCCGGCCCGCTGCTCGACTTCGTCTGCGACGTGTCCCTCACGCCGACCGACGACGGCGACGGCCTGGGCGACGGCTGGTACGACTATCTCGACGACTACAAGGGTCCCTGGACCCGCAACCTGGTGCAGGACCAGCTCGCGAGCTGGTCGACGGACGCGACGATGGAGGGCCTGTGGAAGATCCGCATCACGGCCAAGGACATGGGGACGAGCCCGCCGACGGTCTTCGCGGGCTTCCAGGAGGTCCGCGTCCGCATCGACAACACCGCTCCGACTGCCGCGCTGGCCATCACCGGCGCGACGCTCAACGGCAACCCGATTCCTGCCGTCAATTGCGGCAAGTTCCCGGTCGGGACGATCCTGACCGGCACCTACGAGGTTCACGATCCGGGCACCAGCTCGCCGAATCAGCACTTCGGCTCGCTCAGCCTCGACGTGATCCCCGACGGTCCCGCCAACGGCGCCCAGGTAGTCCCCTCTGCCCGCTCCTTCCCCGTCGTGCCGACGACCGGTGAAGCCGGGAATTGGACCCTGGACACGGGAGCGACGGCCATGGAGCCCTGCGGCTACGTGATCCGTCTGGTGGGCTGTGACCGGACGATCTGGCAGAGCGGTTCGGTCGGCCTGTGCGCGGCCGAGGACGTCGGTTTCTGCCTGGAGGAGGCACCGAAGCCCTGACCGGGACCGGTGGGTGATGCGCCATGGGTTTCTATAGCTTGATCGTGGGGGCTCTCTGCGTGTGGCGCATCACCCATCTCCTGTCGGCGGAGGATGGACCCGGGGACGTCCTGGTCCGCCTCCGCCGAAGCACCGGAAACGGGTTCTGGGGACGGCTGCTCGACTGCTTCTATTGCTTGAGCCTGTGGGTTGCCGTCCCTCTTGCCCTTCTGCTCGCCGAAGGATGGCGCGAAGGGTTCCTGTCTTGGCTGGCGTTCTCCGCGGGCGCCATCCTGCTGGAGCGGGCGACCGGACCGGTCATCCCTCCGGCTCCCTATTTCGAGGACGAGGAGGACGATCATGAGCTGTTGCGGCAGGCAGAGAGAGCAGTTTCAGGGGACCAGCCAGATTCCCCCGCGGGGGAACGATAGGCGAAGCCAACCACCCCGGCCCACGATCCGCTTCGAGTACGTAGGCACGACCGGGTTGACCGTGCAGGGGCCGGTCACCGGCAAGCGCTACCGATTCGGCAACCCCGGTTCCCGGCTTCTCATCGACCCGCAGGACGCCCCGTCGATGGCCGCCGTGCCCCATCTGCGGCGGGTCTGACCTCGGCGGGTTGGCGCGGAATCTGCTAGCTTTTCATCCCTGGTTTGGAGCCCGGACCCTACCGGGCCCAGGAGGAGGATGGGATGAGCGATGGTATGAATACGCTGCGCAAGACAGCACTCGTCGGAATGGCAGCGGGGCTTTGCATCTGGGCCGCGTGCTCCACGAGCACGGGGACCGGCAGCACCGGGGCCACCGGCGGACAGGTCACGACGCGACAGACCCCGGCTACCGCCGAGGCCCCGGAGACTCCGTCGGACGAGATGGGCGGCACGGGATCGACCGGAATGCAGGGATCGACCGGCGCCACCGGCACGGGATCCATGGGCGCGACCGGGAGCGGTACTGGAGCGGCGGCCCCCGGGAACAACGACGCTCAGCTCAGAGCGGCGATCGGCGTCGCCCAGCAATGGCTCGTTTTTGTCGACCAGGGGCAGTACGCGGAGAGCTGGTCGGCGACCGGCAACCTCTTCCGGTCGGCCATGCAGCAGCCGCAGTGGGTGCAGACCTTGACCGGAGCCCGGACGCCCCTGGGCACCGTGGTGTCCCGGGAAGTCGCGGGAAGCGAGATCCGTTCGAGCCTGCCCGGCGCGCCGGCAGGCCAGTACGCCCTCGTCAGCTTCGCCACCAACTTCCAGAACAAGCCCGACATCATCGAGACCATCACGATGATGGATGAGAGCGGCCAGTGGAAGGTCGTCGGCTACTCCGCCAACCCGAGGGCGACGCCGGGCCAGCAGGGTCAGCCGGGACAGGGACAGGCTTCGCCGACGCCCACGCCGACGCCGAGCCCGACCCCGCCGCAGATCTGAGGCTTCGATGCGGAGGGGCTGCATGCCCCTCCCTCCCTTTTATCTGGTGGAGCAGGTCGGACAGCTCGTCAAGGAGCCCCGGTTCCCCCGCGAGCTTGAACCGGCTCCTCCACCCACTTCGTGACCGTGTAGCGCCAGAGCTTCACGCCCGGGTCCCAGAACGAGGGCGGCAGGCCGGCCTTGTGCTTGAGGTGGGCCAGGAAGTCCCAGGGGTCCGGGAGCTGCTCCCAGACCTGGGGCAGGAACGTGCTGCGCCGGTCCCCCACCTCGAAGATGATGCCGTCGATCCCCGGGCGGAGCTGGGCCACGGCCTCCTCCTCGCCGCCGAACTCGCAGGGCTCGCAGGGCGAGAGCAGGGAGACTTCCATGGAGATCTCGGGGTACTCCCACGCCTTGACCGGCGGGAAGCGCGAGTCCGAGAAGGCTGCCGCCCGGGCGTTGCTCCGCACGTCGTCGAGCAGCGGCCGGTAGGCGCGGACGGAGCCGACGCAGCCGCGCAGGTCGCCGCGCTCGCGCAGGGTGATGAACGTCGCCCCCTTGTCGCGCAGCCAGGGCTCGTCGCGCGGCGTCTCCGCTCCCAGGCCCAGGGCCGCCGCGAGGCTCTCCCGAGCAATCGCCAGGAGTGTCTGTCCCCTCTCATCCATCATCATCCCGCCTCCGAGAACGCAAAGGCGCCGTAGCCAACGACCCTGCCGCGGTCTCCGGCCGTATCCCCCGAATTCCTGAGGTCGAGCAGCCGGGGCATCATCCCTCTCCTGCGGGCCGCGACCATCAGGCCGTTGATCGGCCCGGCGCCGCAGGCCTGGCGCGAGTGGAGAGGCCCTTCGAGGGCGAGGATCTCGTCCGCGGTCTCCCGGTCCACCCGCCGGGCCACGTCGTAGGGGAGGTAGTGGGAGAGGTCGGAGCTGATCACGATCGCGGTCTCGGGCCCGCCCCAGACCCGGTCCAGGACCTCCGCGACCTCCTCGCCGTCCGCATCCCCGACCACGATGGGCAGCACCGGGATGCCTGGAAAGAGCACCTGGAGGAACGGCAGCTCGACTTCCAGGGAGTGCTCGGGTGCATGAGCCTCGGGGAAGGTGGTCACCTGGGAGAGATCGGAGAGCGCAGTGGCGGCCCCGGCATCGACCGGCACCTCGCCGAGAGGGGTGGCGAAAGCATCGGCCCCGGAAAGGGCCAGGCCGTGGACGGGCACCCGGTGCGCAGGCCCGAGCACGACCACCCGCTCCAGCCTCAGGCCTGCCAGGGCCTGGAAAGCGACTGCGGCGATCGGTCCGGAGTAGACATAGCCGGCATGAGGGGCGATGACCGCCTTGGGCACGGGTCCCCGGTCCGCGGGCACGTCGCGGAGCAGCTCCTCGACCGTGGACCTCAGCTCACTCGGGGATCCGGGGTAGAACATCCCGGCAACGGCGGGGCGGCGAACGGTAGGCATGGCGTATCTCTACAGGGGAAGGCCCCCTTGCAGGATAGGTTACCAGAGACACGAAAGGCCCACATCCTCACGTTCTCCCCGGGCTCCGCACGCCGTCCCCCACATTCCTCGCGCCGTCCCCCGGACTCCTCACGCGCTCCCCTACGCTCCGCACCAGTTGCGGAAGTGAGCCTACCCGCGCCGGAGAACTTCCTGGCACCGCCGCCGCGCACGGTCGCGGTCGGGCAGGGGAAGGTCGGCGAGCAGGGTGAGGATGCGGTCGCGGCCGCTCTCCAGGGTCGCCAAGGCCTCTCGGTATTGGTGGCGGGCAAGGTCGCGGTGGCCCAGCCGCAGTTGGCAGTCGGCCAGCATCACCCGCACCTGGAAGAGCGCGGGATCGAGGTAGAGCGCGGCCCGGTAGGAGGCGGTCGCGTCGTCCGACCGGCCGGTGAGGTCGTGCAGGAAACCCTCGAGCGCGTAGGCCTCGGGGTCCGACGTGTCGGTCTCCATCAGCTTTTCGATGATGCGGCCCGCCTCGTCGACGCGGTTCTCCGCCAGGCAACGGGCGGCCCGGACCAGCGTCTCCGAGACTCCGAATGGCGTGTTGACGGGGGACGCGAGCGGCTCCTCCACTACCGGCAGGGGGGCCAAGGGCCGCGGTTTTGGAACGGGCTTGGGTTGAGGAGGTGGAGCCGGGGGCTTCATCTGCACCGGTTTCGGTGAAAGGACTGGCGCAGCCGGAGGTGGCCCCGTCCGGTGGCGGTAGCAGAAGCAGGAGCCCAGGTCCACAGCTTCCAGATCGTCCTGGATCTGCCAGAGCGTCTCCGAAGCGCCCAGGAACAGGTAGCCGTGCGGCGCCAGCAGCTTCGAGGTCTGCGCGATCACCCAGCGCTGCAACGGCCGGCGGAAGTAGATCAGGACGTTGCGCAGCAGCACCAGGTCGCACTCCTGGAAGGGCAGCGCGTATGGCGTATGGGCCAGATTGAGCTGCCGGTAGAGGATGCGCGAGCGCAGGTCCGGATCGAGCTCGAACAGCTTGCCGCGCGGCCGGAAGTAGCGCTCCAGCAGGTGGGCCGGCACCTGGTTCACCGCCCGCTCGCCATAGAGCCCCAGGCGGGCTCCGGCCAGAGCTCCCTCGTCGACGTCGGTTGCCACGATCGTCCAGTCCCAACCGTGCAGGGATGGCTCGCTGTCGAGGATCATGGCCAGGGTCGCGGGCTCCTCGCCGCGCGCGCAGGCCGCCGACCAGATGCGGAGGTGCCTGGATTGGGCGCGGGCCTGCAGGAACCGGGGCAGGACCTGCTGGCGGATGATCTCGAACTGCTGCGGTGCCCGGAAGAAGTAGGACTCCTTGATCGTCACCAGCGGGATCAGGTTCTCCCACTCGCCGTCGAGCGCGTTCGACGACAGGGCGTGGACGTAATCCTTGACCGACGGCAGCCCCCGCGAGCGCGCCCGCCGCTGCGCCACCTCTTCCAGGAAGGCATAACGGGCCGGGGAGATGACGTTGCCCGTCGTGTCCCGGATCAGGGAGACCAGCTTCTCCAGCGCCGGGGACGAGGGAGGGAGGTCCTCGATCATGGATCAGGGCCGGACGCAGTTGCGGCCCGCCGCCTTGGCTTCATAGAGCCGGCGGTCGGCCAGGGAGACGAGGAGGTCGCTGGTCGCGCCCGCTCCCAGCTCGTCCATGGAGGCGACCCCGAACGAGGCGGTGATCCGCACCTTGGGATCCGTGGGGAGAGGCGCCGGCAGCCCTTCCAGGCCGATCCGCAGCCGTTCGGCCGCGGCGCGCGCCGCTTCGATCTCGACCTGGGGCAGGACGGCCAGGAACTCCTCCCCGCCATAGCGGCCGAGAAGGTCGCCGGCGCGCAGCGAGGCGCGCAGGACCTCGGCGCCTTCGCGCAGCACCGCGTCCCCCGCCAGGTGGCCGTAGGTGTCGTTGACCTCCTTGAAGTGGTCCATGTCGCAGAGGATCACGCTCAGGGGGTAGCGGTAGCGCCGCGCCCGCTCCATCTCGAAGGTCAGCTGCTCGTAGATGGCGCGGTGGTTGAGCTGCCGCGTCAGGCCGTCGCGGGTGGACATCTCGTGCAGCCGGTGCGAGAGGCGGGCGTTGTCCAGCACCAGGGTGAGATGCCCGGCCAGGGCGTGCACGAGCCCGCTCGCGGCGCGGCTGAAGCGCTCGCGGTCGCGCGGGACCAGGATGAGGATGCCCTGCGCCTCGCGCACGGCGAGCTGCAGCGACACGGCCTGGTCCAGGTCGAGCGAGGGGCCGTCGCCGACGGGACCTTCCATCTGAATGTGGATCGGATGTCCTGGCGGCGCGTCGAGGCTGCCGACCACCAGGTCGCGCAGGGCGTCCACGTCGCGCTGGCGGATGGGCTCCAGGAGGAGGATCTCGACCGTGACGGCCTCCGGCTCCGCGACCGCAACGGCAAGGCAGCGGGCGTCCACCACCTGGCCGAGGACCTCCAGGGCGACGCGGCTCGCCTCGTGGAAGTCGCTGGCGGCCATGCCGCGCTCCAGGAGGCTGTTGATCAGGGTCGCCTGCAGCAGGCTCGCGTCGAGCTGGCGGGCCACCCGCGCCAGGACTTCCAGCGGCCCGAGGGTGTTGGTATCAGTGCCGTTGCCTTCCAGTGCCCGCGATATCCTGGCCTCGGAGGCAGCCTCCGACACGGCCACCAGCCGGGCGACGGTGGTCACGAGCTGCTGCGGCCGGTAGTCCTTGGTCAGGTAGGCGTCGGCCCCGGTGCGCAGGCTCCAGAAGCGCGAGGCCGCCTCGCCGTGGCTGGTCAGGATCAGCACCGGGATGTGGGAGCTCAGCGGGTCGGCCTTGAGCAGCCGCAGGAGCGGGAAGCCGTCCATGGTCGGCATTTCCAGGTCGGTGACCACGACCGCGGGCCGCTCCCGCAGGGCCTTGACGGCGCCTTCCGCGCCGTCGCGGGCCTCGAGGACCTCGAAGCCGGCGCCGCGCAGGGTGCGGGCGAGGATGGCCCGGGTGATCTCGCTGTCGTCCACGACCAGGATCCGGGTCGTCATCTCCTCGCCCCCTTCTCCCAGACGCGGACCAGGGCGCGCGCCAGATCGCGGGGCGGCAGGGCCACATCGGCTGCCTTCTTCTCCAGGGCGACGCGGGGCATGCCGAAGATGATCGAGCTCGCCTCATCCTGCGCCAGGGTGAGACCTCCCGCGTTGCGCAGGGAGAGCAGCCCCTCCACCCCGTCGGAGCCCATCCCGGTCATGATGACGCCGGCCACCTCGCCCGCGCAGCACTCGGCACAGGAGAGGAACAGCTCGTCCGCCGACGGCCGGTGACCGCGCCGCGCCGGGGTGTGGGCATCCAGGTGCAGCACCCCGCCGGGCTCGAGGAGCAGGTGGGAGCCGCCGGGGGCGAGCCGCACCGCGCCGGGGCGGGGGCGCTCGCCGTCGCGGGCGAGCTGAACGTCCAGCGGGAACTCCTTGTTGAGCCAGTCCGCGAAGCCCAGCTCGAAGCCGGAGGCGATGTGCTGCACGATGAGGAAGCTGACCGGAGGATCGGCCGGCACCTCCTCGAAAAAGTCGCGGATCGCGGCCGGGCCGCCGGTCGAAGCGCCGATCGCCACCCAGCGCAGGGCCTGCGGGGCCGCCGGTATCGACGGGGTGTCGGTGCGCGGAGGGCGCCGGGGCTTGGGACGGGCTTGAACCTCGGCCACGGCGCGCACGGTCTCGGGCAGGCTCTCGGCGAGCTGCTGCCAGCTCGCCGTGTCCTCCGGCTTGGGCAGCACTTCGAGCGCGCCCCGGCGGATCGCCTCGAACGCGGTCTGCATCTGGTTGCGGGTGGCGCGCGAGGAGAGGACGATGATCGGGGTCGGACGCAGGCCCATGATCCGCTCGATGGCCGCGTAGCCGTCCACGTTGGGCATCTGGATGTCCATGACCACGACGTGCGGCTGGAAGTCCAGCACGGCGCGGACGGCCTGCTCGCCGTCCTCCGCTTCACCGGCCACCTGGATATCGGGCGTCTTCGCGAAGAAGCGCCGCAGCACGGCCCGCACCGAGGGCGAGTCGTCGACTAGAAGGACTTTGATCATCTTCCGCTCAGTCGGCGCACGAGATCGACCAGCTCGCCTGCGTCGAGGCTCTGTTTCGTGAGGTAGGCGTCGGCCCCT